>DATJOW010000033.1:0-52015 GCA_035506715.1 Candidatus Acidiferrum sp.
AGAATGGCAATGAACGTCCCGAATAAGTATTTTGCCAATGGATACATGCTGAATATCGAGGCGCGTTCACAAAACCGTCGCCAGATAATCCACGGCAATTCCCGGGCTCGCCAGGATGGGCACGCGCTTGTCTGCTGTGGCCAGACTGTCCACCACCCGCGCCATCGAAGCCTGGGCCAGCACAATTACCTCAACCTGCCGTGACAATTCCTTCAACGCCGCCGCCACCAAGGCGTCGTGTTTTGCCCCATCACCGCCCATCAAGGCGTCGAACGCGCCTTCGCACAGGCGTGAAGTCAGGGCGATTTTCTTTCCCGCCTTGGCCGCCCGTCGTTGAATCAAATCCGCCGTCGGCTCCAGCGTGGTCGGCAAGGTGGCAATCACGCCGATTTTTTCCCCCACCTGCACGGCCCGGTCGGCCATCGGCTGGTCCACCCGCAAGACCGGCACCTTTGTCTGCGTCGCCGCCGCCTCCACTGCCCGGCCGATTGAGGAACAAGTCACGAGGATGTAATCGGCGCCCGCCGCCTCGGCCGACGCCACGTGCCCGGCCACGCGCCGCGCCGTGGACGGCGTCAATTCGCCGCGCCGGATGACGTCCTTGATGAGGCTGTCGTCGGCGATGTTGAACACTTCCACGCCCGGCAGCTTTTCCTTGCAGAGTTGCGCGAACACCGGCACCAGCATGGCCGAGGTGTGAATCAGTCCGAGCGTCTTTGGTTTCATCTTTTTATTCCCGTTCGCACCGCATGATTTCTCCGCATTCTGCGGTCGCCGGAGGAACCGGACGAAACTGCGCCAATCCGCCCGCAAAGGCAAGGTCATCGCATTTTTTCCATGCTTTTTGGCAGTTTCATCATGCCCGGCAAAACCCCGTTCTTGAACAACCCGGCCGTATCTGAAACCATGGCCAACCACGAAATCCTGGTGACGGTTTATGAGACCTGAAGTGCCGCCATTGATCGAAAAGGCCCGCCTGCTGCGGCGCGATGTCTTTTCGATGATTCACCAATGTGGCGACGGCCATCCCGGCGCGGCGTTGTCTATTACCGACCTGCTGACGGCACTTTATTTCCATGTCATGCGCGTGGACCCGCAGAATCCCGATTGGCCGGAACGTGACCGTTTCATCCTGTCCAAGGGCCATGGCTGTCCCTCGTACTACGCAGCCCTGGCCCGGCGCGGTTTCTTTCCCGTGGACTGGCTGCCCACTTTGCGCAAGCTGGGCTCGCCGCTCCAGGGTCACCCGGTCATGAAAAAAACGCCAGGGGTGGACATGACGACCGGCTCACTCGGCCACGGCATCCCCATCGGCGCCGGCATGGCGGCGGCCGGGCGCCTGGCCAAACTGGATTACTACGTGTATGTCATCACCGGTGACGGCGAATTGAACGAAGGCATCCTGTGGGAAGCCGTGCAGAGCGCCGCGCACATGAAGCTGGGCCGGCTGATTGCGTTCGTGGACAACAACGGCTGGCAGAGCGGCGGCGTCATCAAGGACGTCAGCGGTCTCACCAATCTGGCCGCGCCCTTCGCCGCGTTCGGCTGGCACACGCAGGAAATCGACGGACACGATTTCAGCCAGATCCTCGATGCGATTGAGAAGGCGAAAGCCGAGTTCGAGCGGCCTTCGGTCATCATCGCGCACACGGTCAAAGGCAAAGGGATCCCCTTCACGGAAAACGACAATGCGTGGCACAAGCGCGTTCCCAACAAGGAGGAACTCGCCGCCGCCTTGAAATATCTCGGGGGAAGCTGACATGGACCACATCACTGCCATGGACAAGATCGCCAGCACGCGCGAGGCGTTCATCGCCGGATTGCTGGACGTGGCGCCGGACGACCCAAAGATCTGCCTGGTCTTTGCCGATTCCCTCAAAGCGGCGCGTGCCACACCGTTCACGGAGAAATACCCCGACCGCTGGTTCGATGTCGGCATCTGCGAACAAAATGCCGTGGCTTTTTCCGCCGGCCTGGCTTCGACCGGACTGAAGCCCTTTTTCAACACCTACGCCGGCTTCATCACCATGCGCGCCTGCGAACAGGTCCGCTCGTTTGTCGCCTACCCGCATCTGAACGTAAAACTGGTGGGCCTGAACGGCGGCATTTACGGCGGCGAACGCGAAGGCGTCACGCACATGGTCTTCGAGGAATTCGGCATCCTGCGCTCGATCGCGGGCATGGACATTGTCGTGCCGGCCGACGCGGGCCAGGTGCGTAAGGCCACGCGCGCGCTGGCACAACGCGAAGGGCCCGGTTACATGCGCCTCGGCAGCGGACGCGAACCGGTCATCTTTGATGACGCGATGCCGTTCGACTTCGGGAAGGCCCGTGTTCTCCGGGAGTACGGAACTGACGCGGCCATTTTTGCGGTCGGCCCGATTTTGAAACGGGCGATCCTCGCCGCGGAAACGCTGGCGAAGGAAGGCATCAAGACCACACTCGTGGAAGTGCACACGCTCAAGCCGCTGGACCAGGACACGATTGCCGAAGTGCTGCGCAAAACCCGCGCCGCGGTGACGCTGGAAGACCACAACATCCACGGCGGCCTGGGCAGCGCGGTCGCGGAAGTGATTGCCGAACGCGAGCCTGCCACGCTGATCCGCCTGGGCCTGCGCGATGTGTTTGCCGAATCCGGCGACGCAGAATTGCTGTTCGAC
The DNA here is from genome assembly GCA_035506715.1 of Candidatus Acidiferrum sp. Taxonomy (GTDB): domain Bacteria; phylum Verrucomicrobiota; class Verrucomicrobiia; order Limisphaerales; family UBA11358; genus UBA11358. The sequence goes on from DATJOW010000033.1 coordinate 2,661, forward strand.
CATTTCGGCATGGGCGCACCGCACGTTTGTAAAGCAGTGAAGCAGTTGGTCGCCCGCAAAAGGAAATCGTGAATCGCGGCGCGGCTCATCGCGCGGATTGACGCCGCCCCGTCTGGCGCGGTAAAAGACGGTCAGCAAATGGGTGTCGAACCGCCAGCATTGAGCATCGCCTATCTCGCCCAGGGCAAAATCCGCGTCAAAAGCGGAGGCGAACCGCCGCGCACCATCGACAGCGTCTTTGGCAATTCCATCCGCGAAAAGGCTGTCCGCGCCCAGCAAAAACACTCTTGGAAGGCGGCCGGCAACGACGGGTCACCCTTCTCCGGCGCGGTGTTGTGGGGCAAACCGGCGATGGGCCAGGATATTCCGCTGGCCATCACCAGCATTTGCGGCGGCAAGGACGCCGGCGGGCTGGTGTATTCGCTGGAGAGCGGCAGCTTGTGCGCGCTGCTGGAAGTCGCCCATTTGGGCGGCGAGGAGCGCCGGTTGTGGAACGACAATCGCACGCAGCTCCGCCACGTGTCGGTCTCGCGGCCGGCCGGCGACATGGTGTTCAGCGTGCTGCATGAAAATGGGACCGCCAACATCGGCGTCAAGCTGGCCGGCGAAAGCGGCGTCAAGGAACTGACTGAAGGCGACTCATTCGACACGGCCCCGCGCTGGCAGCCGGGTGAGGGGCGGAAAATCATCTTCCAGTCCGCCGGGATCGGCCGGGACCGCGCCGGGCGATTTTTGGCGCTTGGACCGTTCAGCCTGCAGCAACTCGATCCGGCGGTTGGCGAGCTGGCCACCGTGCTGGAGGACAGCCAGTACGATTATCTGGCACCGCAATATCAGGCGGACGGCAGCCTGCTTTACATCCGCCGCCCCTACGCGGAACACGAGCGGGTTCATCCCCTGCGCGCGCTCAAAACCACCATCCTGTTTCCCTTCCGGCTGCTTTATGCGATCATTCAGTATCTCAATTTCTTTTCCGCGATTTATACCGGGCGCAAATTGACCTCGGCCGGCGGCCCCAAAGGACCCGGGATGAACATGAAACAGATGATGATCTGGGGCAACCTCGTCCGCGCCCAACAGTCGGCCGATCAAGACGAAGCGGTCGATCTCGTCCCGAAATCGTGGCAATTGCACCGCCGCAGTCCCGGCGGCGAGACCAAGGTGCTGGCGGGCGGCGTGCTGGCCTACGATATCGATGCGGAGGGAAGAGTGGTTTACACGAACGGCAACGCCGTCTTTTTGCTCCACCCCGACGGTCGCCGGGAGCACTTGTTCAGCGAGCGCATGATTGAGCAGGTCTTTTTCGTTCCGGCGTGAGACCGGGCCGGTCAAAACGGCCGGCCGGTTCAGCGCACGAGAATCAATCCCGGGCTGTTGCCGGTAAGGCTTCGGCCACCCGTCGGCGTGACCACATAAGTATTTTCGCTGCCCACCATGCCGATGCCAGGCACGCCCTTCTTCGGCTCGATGGCCAGCGTCATGTTTTCGGCCAGCGGTTCGGCGAAGCCCTCAGCCAGCACCGGCGGCTCATCAATCTGCAACCCCACGCCGTGCCCGAGAAAGTTTGCCCGCCGATGGCCGAAGCCCATGAAGTTTTTCAGAAATTCCGCATCCAAGCTACTCATGATTCCGGCGTGAATTTCCTCCGGGATCGCTCCGGGTTTCAGCAACGACACCAGCCGGTGTTCGAGCTCCACGCAACGCCGGTGATTGGCCACCACCTCGTCCGGCAACGGCCGGCCGAACTGGTAAACCATCGTCTTGTCGGTGTGATACCCTTCCATCGCGCAGCCGACGTCCACGAACACGAGGTCGCCTTTTTTCAATTTGCGCTCGCGGCTGCCCAGCACCGGCGCCGCCGGACCGATGCCCGCGCACCCACCGGGTCCGTCGAAGCTGGTGGGATAAATTGAATTCTCGCCGAAGCCGAGTTGTGCGACAGCGATGTCCACGTTGAACATGCCGAAGCGCACGGTGCCTTGGTGCCCCTCGCGCACCAGCAGCGAATACAACTCGCAGGCAAATTCCGCCTCGTTCAGGCCCTCGCGCAGCATCGCCGGCACGTTCTCCTCCATCACGCGCCGGTGAATGGCCCCACACCGTTCCATGATGGCCAGTTCGTAGGGACTCTTCACCGCCCGGACCCGGGCGACGGTTGCATCCAGCGGGGCCACTTCTTTGCAGGGGAAATATTTCCGAAATCGCTGGACCAGCGCCAGCGGCACCAGCTCGGTTTCGAGGTGGATGACTTTCCGGTCAGTCCGAGCGGTTGGCGCGGCATCGCGAAAACTTTTCATCGGGCGGAGGTCGGGAAACAGCGATTCATTCTCCGCCCGTTCAAAGCTCCGGCGCACCCAGAACACCGCCTCGCCGTCGCGCGGCACCAGCAGCAATCCATCCTGCATCGTGCCGGTGAAGTAGTATTGGTTGACCCGACCGAAAAAGGCGGCGAGTTCCCAATCCGGCTTCTCCGCGTCCATCCGCGCCCGGAACCGTTTCATTCGGTCGGTCAGCTCGGAGAGGGGAACTTTGGTCATGGCGATCACCTTCTCAGCCCGCTTTCGTCAGAAAATCACCGATGCGCTTCATCGCCTCGTCGATCCGGTCGAGGTGATGGACCAGCGGGCCGTAGGAGAGGCGGATGGCCCGGTCCAGAGTTTTCCCAAAACCCCAGCCGGGCACGACGATTACGCCGGTTTGCTTCAGTAACTTCATCGTGAACGCCGAGCTTTCCTCGCCGGTGTAAACCACCGTGTACAGCCCGCCTTGCGGTGCCAGGCACGGCAATTTCAAATACTGGTTGATGGCCTGGACCGTCCGCTGGGCCGCCGTTTCGTAAAGTGTGGCGGTTTGGTGCACGTACGGGCGAAGGCTGCCGGCGGCGATGCCGCGTTTCACGTAATCGGCCAGCGCCATTTGATGCAGGCTGTCGGGACACAAAATGCTTGCCCCTTGAACGACTTCGAGCGCGTCAATGATTTCCACCGGCCCCTCCACCCAGCCCAGCCGCCGGCCCAGGCCGCGGCACCATTTCGAATTGGAATGGATCGAAACAAAATGATCCGTCGGTCCCCAGGAAAAATACTCCGGGATCGGGTCGTCCCAAACCAGCGCCTTGTAAGCGAAATCAATGACCAGGAAGGCGCCGACATCCTGAGCCGCTTCGAGCGCCGCCCTGACAAAGGCCGTCGAAGGCACCTGCGAAGTTGGATTGTCCGGCGCGCAGAGCAGGATCATCTTCGGTTTTTCTTTGCGGATGAATTTCGCAAACGCCTCGACCTTTTTGTCCGCGACGAAACGCCAGTTCTTCACGTCGAGCAGCGGGAAGCGGATGATCTTCACACCGGCGAGCGCGGTCACCTGTGACGGGTAATTGCAGTAGGCCGGGTCGGGCAGCAACAGCTTGTCGCCCGGGCTGAGCATGATGTGCATCAGGTTGAACGTGAGCTGGGTCGAGTTGCCGCCGATGGCGATGTTCTCCGGCGCCAGCTTCATGTGCCGGCCGAAGAGGTGCTGCTCGAAATCCACGATGGCGCGCCGGCATTCGGGCGTGCCGATGGTGGGCGAGTAGCCGCCGATGGAATGGAACCGCTTTTCGTCGCGGATGATTTCGGCGTAAGCCTCGCGCAATTCCGGCGGCGACTCGTGGTTCACCCAGCCACCGGAGAAGGAGATGACTTCGGCCGGATCCAGCCCGGCCTTTTTGAAGAACTGCGGGTTGGCCAGGTCCATGATCTCGCGGACCGGCGACTTGGTGCATTTGAAAGTGCTGACACTTTTTGAAATCTTCGGCTTCATGTGACGAAACAAAAACGGCCTTGCAACGACAAAGCCGCATCAAGGCTATCAGGTTTGGCCCTCATGGCAATGGCGCATACTCGCGGCAGGGACGCGCGGCCGCGCGGCCAGGCCGAGCCGCAGCTCGGCCCTACCGGATGTCATGGCCCCGGCTCAAGCACGCAGCGGAACCCGGTGACGACGCTGAAGCGGTTCGGGGCGACGTGTTCACGACAGGATGATAACAGGCTCTTCGGGCCTTTATTGTTCCATCCGCCGCCGCGCAGCACGCGCTGCCTGCCAGCGCCGTCGTAAAAATCATCACACCATTCCAAGGCGTTGCCGGCGAGGTCGTAAAGCCCGAGCCGGTTCGGCGGGAAGCTGCCGACCGGCGACGTTGCCGCAAAACCGTCGCGATACCCTTCGATATACGGCCAGTTGGTGAAGCATTCCCGGGCGGACAGGTCAGCAAAGTTGCCGGCGCCAGCCGGCGGCGGATATTGAATGCCCCACGGAAACACGCCTTCGATTTTAGTGCTCTTGTCTTTCGGCGTGCCGTTCGTTTCATGATCACCGATGCCGACGGCCCAGCTCCACTCCGCGTCCGTCGGCAGGCGATAGCTGGCGCCGGGCGCGATTTTTCCTGCCTCGCGGTCCTTCCGCGTCAGCCAGGCACAAAAGGCGGCGGCATCGTTCCAACTCACGTTCACCACCGGGTAATCCGGTCCCGGCGACACGGGTGTGACCCCATGGTACAGCGCGTGATTCCAATTCGTCCCATCCAGCTTGGGATCCGTCGCAGCAAACGCGGCGAAATCTTTCACGCGCGTTTCCCAAATGGAAAAATAAACCTTTGTGCCCGGCACACGAACGAAGACCAGGCCCAAACTGTTCGTCCACCGAGACGCGTTCGGCGAGAAACTGGGCGGCTGCGCGTTGGCCGGCGCACACAGAACCGTCAGCGCGATGACAGCTGCCGACAGAAGTCTAGTCGCAAAAGGATGCATCCAGTTCGCCGGCATGTTGCCGGAAATGGCGCGGACGAGTCATGCGAAAAGCGCTGAAGGCCTTTGGAATTGTGCCGGCGGCTTCCTCAAGATTGCGCGCCGGGGTAGGAAAGCGTAAAACTTCCGCGTTCGCTATGCCCATTCGCCGTTACTGGAGAGCCGTGCCGCTGCTGCTGGTTTGCCTGGCGGCGGCCGCTTTTGCCGACGCGCCCGACTGGGAAAACGAGCAGGTCATTCACCTCAACACCGAAGCCCCGCGCGCCACCTTCGTCCCCTTCCCTACTGTTTCCGGCGCACTGAACGTCAGCCCGGAATTCTCCCCGTTTTTCCGATCGCTAAACGGTCCGTGGAAATTCAACTGGGTCCCGAAACCGGAAGACCGCCCCACCAACTTCTTCCAAACCGATTTTGATGATTCGGCCTGGACCAACATTGACGTGCCCTCGAACTGGGAAAGGAAGGGTTTCGGCGTGCCGATTTACCTCGGGTCAGGTTACCCGTTCAAAATCGACCCGCCGCGGGTGACCGATGAGCCGCCGACCAACTGGACGGCGTACGCGCAGCGCGACCCGGTCGGTTCCTATCGCCGCACGTTCGAGTTGCCGGCGGATTGGGCCGGACGGCGGGTATTCATTCACTTTGATGGCGTGGAAAGCGCGTTTTACCTGTGGGTGAACGGCCGGCGCGTCGGCTACAGCCAGGACAGCCGGACGCCGGCGGAATTTGACCTGACTGATTACGTGCAACCCGGCACCAACCTGATCGCCGTCGAGGTCTATCGCTGGTCGGACGGCAGTTATCTTGAAGACCAGGACAAATGGCGGCTAAGCGGGATTTTCCGACCGGTATATCTCTACTCGACGGCCAACGCGCGCATCCGCGACTTTGCGGTTCGGACGGAGTTGGACCCGAATTATTGCGACGGCACGCTGCAAATCAAACCCGACCTGGCCGCGTACGCTGGGTTTCCGTTGACCGGCTGGACGGTGCGCGCCCAGCTTTACGATGCTGCCGGCCGGCCGGTCTTCACCAACGAACTGAGCCGCGATGCCGAGGAAATTTTGAATCCGGGTTACCGGGCAAAAATCCTCGACGACCGGATGCCACAGCGCGGTGAACCGAAATTTGCCTGGCTCGAGGGCAACGTGAAAAATCCCGCGAAATGGACGGCGGAAACGCCGAACTTGTACACGCTGGTGCTGACCTTGAATGATGGCGACGGCAAGGTGGTGGAGGCCGACAGCTGCCGGGTCGGGTTCCGGAAGATTGAAATCCGCGACGGCCAATTCCTGATCAACGGCCAGCCCGTCAAATTGCGCGGCGTCAACCGGCACGAGATTGACCCGGACACCGGCTACGCGATTTCGCCAGCCCGCATGGAGCAGGACATCGTGCTGATGAAATCGGCGAACATGAATGCCGTCCGCACCTGCCATTACCCGGATGACCCGCGGTGGTACGATTTGTGTGATCGCTACGGCCTGTACGTGATGGATGAGGCGAACATTTGCACGCACGGGACGCGCGGGCTGCTGGCGAACGATCCGCGCTGGCACAACGCCTTTCTCGACCGCGCCATCCGCATGGCTGAACGGGACAAGAACCACCCATCGGTCATCATCTGGTCCATGGGCAACGAATCCGGGTACGGCCCGAACTTCGCGGCGATTTCCGGCTGGCTGCACGAGTTCGATCCGACGCGGCCGGTGCATTACGAGGGCGCGCAGGGCAAAACCAACGACCCAGCCACGGTGGATATCATTGGCCGGTTTTATCCGCGCCTGACCACGGCGGCTTACGTGAAGCCGGATGCGCCCTGGAACACGCGCTGGGACAAGTTACTGGAGATTGCCCGGCGCACGAACGACCATCGTCCGGTGTTGGCCACTGAATATGCCCACGCCATGGGCAATGCCGTCGGCAATCTTCAGGAATACTGGGACGAAATTTATTCGAATCCCCGGATGCTCGGCGGATTCATCTGGGAATGGGTGGACCAAGGCCTGCACAAAACGATGCCCGACGGTGGCGTTGCTACCGTGTTCGGCGGCGATTTTGGCGATGTGCCCAACCACGGTGGGTTTTGCATCAAAGGCCTGGTTTTTGGCGACCGGACCGACCAGCCAAAGTACTGGGAAGTGGGAAAGGTTTATCAGCCGATCCAGGTGGAACCGGTTTCGTTGAAGCCTGGCAAGGTGAAACTTAAAATCACCAATCGAAACTCGTTTCTGAATTTGAGCGAATATGAAGCGCGCTGGTCGGTGACGAGTGACGGCGCTGAGGTGCAATCGGGCCGCTTGAAACCAATTGATTGCGCGCCGGGCAAACAGGTCCGGCTCCAGATCCCGGTTGCGGAAGTTGAGGAGACGAACGTCCCTGGAATTCCCCTAGCGAGCGGGGAATATTGGCTGCGGGTGAGTTTTCACACGCGAACCAATTCGTGGTGGGCTTCAACGGGCCAGCAAGTTGGATGGGAGCAGATGCTTTTGAAGGTTCCCGGCTCCCGCCTTCGCGGCGATAAAGCCGCTACGGCGCGGCAAACGCGGAACTCGCCCCTCCGAAAATCGGAATCCGGCGATACGGTGCAAATCACCGGCACGAATTTCACCGCCACGTTCAGCCGGTCGGCGGGAACGCTAACATTGCTGGTTTACACCGGGCGGGAAATGCTGGCGACCAATGGCTTGGCGGGGCCGATCCTGCAAGTCTGGCGGGCCCCCACCGACAATGACAAGGGTTTCGGCAACTGGCTGGCCCGCGACTGGCGCGAGGCCGGCCTGACCAACCTGGTCCGCCGCGTGGATTCGTTCGAGGTCAGCCAGCTGAAATCCAACGAAGTCCGTATCGTGACGGTTGCCACCAGCACCGCCACGAACGGCGCGTTTGTTCATCGGGCAACCTGGACGGTTCATGGCGACGGCACGCTCGACATGGACAACGCATTCAAGCCATCCGGCGATCTGCCGCCGCTGCCGCGCATCGGCGTGGTCATGCAATTGGCTCCCGAGTTCGAAATCCTGCGCTGGTACGGCCGCGGACCTTGGGAAAATTATGCCGACCGCAAACGCAGCGCGGACCTGGGCGTCTGGGAGGGAACGGTCACGGGGCAATACGTTCCGTACGTGAAACCGCAGGAAACCGGCAACAAGGAAGACGTGCGCTGGCTGATGCTCACGGACGCCGGAGGCACCGGCCTGCTGGTCACGGCGGAAGACCACCCCATTGCCATGTCAGCGATTCATTTCACGGCGGCCGACCTGGCCGCCGCGCGGCACAATTACGAGTTGAGGCCACGCCCGGAAGTAGTGCTCTCGCTGGATGCAAAGCAATCCGGTCTGGGCAACAGCAGTTGCGGTCCGGGCGTGTTGGAGCGTTATGCCGTTTTGCCGGCGCAACCGTATCATTTGCATCTGCGGTTTCAGCCCTGCCCGGCGCCCGGCACCCGGTCCGGCGAATAATTCGGCCAACTCGCGTAAAAATTCGGCCAATTGGCGGGCAGACGCTTGACAGAAATAAATTATTGTTTAAGTTCAAACACAACGGTCAGCAAGCTGTCGAACCAAAAACTGAACAGTCTATGGACATACATCATCCCTTCCTGAGTGAATTCCCCGAACATCGCGAAACCGTGCGGCATTTGCGCCTGAGCGACAATAAATTCCGCCAGATGTTTGAGGAGTATCACCATTTGGATGACGCCATCTGCCGGATTGAGGAAGAAATCGAGTTCGCCACCGACCAGGAGATTGACGAACTCAAGTTCAAGCGCGCCAAGCTCAAGGACGCCCTCTATTCCGCCGTCAGCCGCGCCACCGTCGCGGCGCACTGAGCGTCAGAGTTGGGACGCCGGCCTTGCGCCGGCGCCGCCGTTCCGGTCGCTTTAATGCGATTCGGCACCGGCTTTTCGTTTCTTCGCCTCTTCGATCACCTTTTCCGCCGCGTCGCGCGGCATTTCCTCGTAATGGCTGAAGTCTTCGCTATGCACGCCCCGGCCGCCCGTCAGTGAACGCAGCGTGCTGGAATAATGATACAGTTCCTTGGCCGGCACCTGGGCCTTGATGACCTGGAACCCGCGATCGGCCTCGATGCCCTGAATCCGTCCGCGCCGGCTCGACAGGTCGCCCATCACCTTGCCCATGCAATCTTCCGGAATCTGGATTTCGATGTTGTTGATGGGCTCCAGCAGGCACGGCTTGGCCGCTTGGAACGCTTCCTTGAAGGCAAAATAACCCGCGATCTGGAACGCGATGTCCTTGGAATCCACCGGGTGCATCTTGCCATCGTAAAAATCAATCTTCACGTCCGTGACGCGGCAGCCGGCGACGATGCCCTCGTTAATGGCCTGGTTGACGCCCTTCTCGACCGACGGCACGAACACGCGGTCCACGTTCTGGCCGACCAGCGAGTTGGTGAACTCGACGCCGCTGTCGCGCGGCTTGGGTTCAATGCGCATCCAGACTTCGGCAAATTGTCCCGCGCCGCCGGTTTGCTTTTTGTGGCGGTACTTGGAATCGCCCTTGCCTTTGATCGTCTCGCGGTAGCGCACCCGCGGCTCGCCCAGCTCCACATGCACATTGTACCGCTGGCGCAGGTGGTCGGCGACGACTTCCAAGTGCAATTCGCCCTGGGCGGAAATGATGGTCTGATGCAATTCCGCGTCCACGACGTAAATAAAGGTGGGGTCTTCGTTGTGCAACGCGGCCAGGCCGGAGGCGATTTTGTCTTCCTCGCCTTTGACCTTGGCCACGAGCGATGCATGGATATTGGGCTTGGGATAGACGACCTTGGGAAGCATCACGGCCTTTTTGGCGTTGCACAGCGTGTCGCCGGTGTGGGTGTTCTTGAGCTTGACCGCGGTGCCAATGTCGCCCGGCCCGAGCGTGTTGACCGCCTCGCGGTTTTGGCCGTTAAGAATGTAAATCTGCCCGATGCGTTCGTTGACTTTGCGGTTGCTGTTGTACAAGTCCATGCCGGTGGAAACCGAACCGGAATATACGCGAAAGAACGACAATTCGCCGAAATGCGCCTCGGACATGGTCTTGAAGATGTAAATCACGGGGTCCGGATTCTCCAGACTGATCTCGACTTCCGCGTCGCTGGCGTTGACGGCCTTGACCTTCTTGCGGTCCACGGGCGAGGAGCCGTATTTGGCGATGAAATCCAGCAGGCGCGCGACGCCGATGTTGTTTTCGGCCGACGCGCAGAACAGCGGGATGAACATTTCCTTTTGCACCGCGGCGTGGATGCCGGCGCGGAATTCCTCTTCGGACAGGCTGCCCTGCTCGAAAAACTTGTTCATCAAATCGTCGTCGGACTCGGCGATGTGCTCGATGAGCTGGCCATGCAACTCCTTGACCTTGGCCTCCCATTCGCCGGTGGCCGGCTCTTCCTTGTACTTGCCGCTGGAATCCGTGGCATAAGTCACGATTTCATTGCGCAGGACATCCAGGGTGCGGTTGAATCCCGGCCCCGGATTCATCGGCACGCTCAGCGGGAAGACGTGCCGGCCGAAGTGCTCCTGTACCTGGCGCACCACGGCGTCGAAATCCACGTTTTCCTTGTCCATCGCGTTTACGACGATCATCTTCGGAATGCCGTACTTGGTGGCGTACTCCCAGGCCCGGTCGGTGCCCACCCCCAGCCCGTGTTGCGCGTGGATCACCACCAGGGCAAAGTCGCCGACGCGCAGCGCCCCGAGGCCTTCACTGATGAAGTCGAGATAGCCGGGCGTGTCGATGATATTGAGCTTTTTGCCGGCCCACTCGGTGTGCAGAAGCGAGGCGGAGACGGAAATCTGCCGGTTCTTTTCGCTGACGTGGTAATCGGACACCGTCGAGCCGTCGGCGATGCGGCCCATGCGGTTAATGACCCCGCTGCACATGAGCATGGCTTCGCAGAGCATCGTCTTGCCGGACGAAGCGTGGCCGACGACGGCGAAGTTGCGGATGTCTGCGGGAGCATAATTATTCATAGTGGAATCCTTTGCGCTTTATGAAACAAACGTACACGGCTCCAGGGAACACCGTCCAGTGGCCGCCGGATGCAAGTTGGCAGAGGCCTGTCGGAGACAGGCGGTGATGGTTTGCATGGTTTGTTTTATAACCGACCCGCCCCCCCGCTGAAAAGCAAACTTTGGCTTTATTGCATCAAATCTTGCCACGGAAATCCCGGCGCACGTTCACCAAAGCTTGCGCGGCCGGCGGCGGTTTGCGATATGAGCAATGCTGTTTCACCCCTTTTTGGCAAAGACCGGGTATTAATTGGCTTGGGCTCAAATATTGCTTGAATTAGAACGACCTTCACAACACGTTGTGTCCGTCGGGTGAAGTTTTCCGTGGAACTGATATGAGCGCACAAAAAGTTCGAATTGCCTGGATCCAGGGTGGGGCCGCCGAATGCGAAATCAAGCCGCCGCTGCCGCCGCGCGTGTTCCGGTTGGTGTTGCTGGGCGCGCCGGGCGTCGGCAAAGGCACCCAGGCCGAGCTGCTTTGCGAACGATTGGGCACCTGCCACCTGTCCACGGGTGATATTTTCCGCGCCGCCAAATGCCTGGCGGCGGAGCAGCGCAGCCCGGCCCTCGACTCCGCCCTCGGCTACATGAAACGCGGCGACCTCGTCCCCGACCAGACGGTCCTCGACCTCGTCCGCGAGCGCACCCGCTGTGTCCGCTGCCACGGCGGCTTTTTGCTCGATGGATTCCCGCGCACCGTGGCGCAGGCGGAGGCGTTTGACCAGATCCTGCAAAAAGAGGACATCGCGCTCGACGGCGTGCTCAATTACGAATTGCCCATCGAAAAGGTCGTGGCGCGGCTGGGCGGCCGGCGCACCTGCCCCGGTTGCAAGGCGGTCTTTCACGTCACCGGCCGGCCCCCGCGCGTCGAAGGCGTGTGCGATCATTGCGGCGGAAAGCTCCAGCAACGCGAAGACGATCGGCCGGAGGCCGTCCGCGTGCGCATGGAGGTTTACGAAAAGAGCACCAAACCTCTGACCGACTTCTACCGGAAGCGCGGGCTGCTGGTAAACATCGAAGCCGAGGGCACCGCCGAGGAAGTTTACCAGCGCACTCTCGACGCGCTGAATTCCTCTCACAGCGCGTAGAACCCAGCCATCCCTTCGCCGATTACCGGGCCCCACCCCGCCAAACGGTGCCTTGACCTTCAGCTACAGGCAAACGCGCGTCCCTCACAGGCAAGGAATGTGGGCATTTTGCCAAGAGCCGTGTAGTGAGGTTTTAACCCCGGATTTAGCCTAATCTTGCATTGTGGACGTAGTTACTCAAAAGCATTTGAACACAAACGGGAACCGCCATTTTAACGGGAAAGACCGCACCGCAAACCCGGAAACGGCCTTTGGCAGCCCGCGCGATTTCCTCAACAACCGCTTCGTTTACGCGGTGATTTCCGCCCGCGCCCACGGGTTGTCGCTGGGCGTGAATATGAACCCGGACCGGCACTGCAACTTCGACTGCGTCTATTGCGAGGTGGACCGCCGCCCCGCCCCGCGGGAGACGCGGCTGGACGTGGATGCGATGGCGGCCGAGCTGCACAAGACACTCGCCTTCGTCACTGCCGGCAAATTGCGCGAGCGACCGTGGTACTCGGCATTGTCGCCGGAACTGCTCACGCTGCGTCACGTGGCCTTGAGCGGCGACGGCGAGCCGACCCTGGCGCCGAATTTTGCCGAGGCTGTCGAGTCCATCGTGCACATCCGCGCGCTGGGCGAATTCCCGTTTTTCAAGCTGGTGCTGATCACCAACGCCACCGGCCTGGATCAGCCGCAGGTGCAACAGGGGTTGAAGCATTTCACGAAGTCCGATGAAGTCTGGGCCAAGCTGGATGGCGGCACGCAGGCGTTTTTCAGCCGGGTGGACCGGACGGACGTACCGTTGCAAAAGGTATTGGACAACATCCTGCTGGTGGGCCGGCAGCGCCCGGTCATCATTCAAAGCCTGTTCCCGGCCATCAACGGCGAGGAACCTGCGCCCGAGGAAATCGAGGAATACGCCCTGCGGCTCAAGGAACTGAAATCGGCCGGCGCGGACATTCCGTTGGTGCAGATTTACTCGGCCACGCGCCCGACGTTTCACACCGAATGCGGCCATCTGCCGCTGAAAACCCTTTCCCACATCGCACAGACCGTTCGCTCCGTGTCCGGCCTCAAGGCGGAAGTGTTTTAATCATAATCGTCCCTCTGCTTGTAGCCATCGACCACCACAAAGGCGCGAGCTGCCAAAGGCACTTGACCAAAAACTTGACTTATACTTGACTTACTGGCAGGCTTCCGGCTGTGAGCTATCAGCCACAGTTCAATGTCACACCCGCTCTGCTGAGGCAGATCGAGCAGATCGCCGCGTTGCGCGAGCGCATTCTCGCCGCCACGGTGCAGGTGCCTTGGATTCCCGCCTTGCAGAAGGACACCCGCACCCGCAACACTCATTCCTCGACGGCGATCGAGGGAAATCCGCTGACCCTGGAGCAGGTTCGGGCGGTTGAAGAAGGCCGGGAACTGCCCGCCGTGGCCACCCGGGCCAAACGCGAAGTGTTCAATTATTTCGCCGCTCTCCGGTTTGTCGAGAAACAGGCGGGCATAAGCCCCATTCGGCATGAGGATATCCTGAAGCTCCACAAAATCATCGCCGGCGACGTGATGGATCAGGGAACGGCTGGAGTTTATCGCACGATTCCAGTCCGGGTGGGCCGTTATGTGCCCCCACCGGCCAGCGATGTTTCGGGCCTGATGTTCGAGCTGCTGACCTGGTGGAATAAGGAGTCCATCCGCCTGTCCCCCGTCCTGAGTTCCGCCATCTTGCATTACCAATTCGAGTCCATTCATCCGTTCGCCGATGGCAACGGCCGGACCGGGCGGGCGCTGGCGCTTTGGGAGTTGTACCGACGCGGTTTTGACACGCATCACATCTTTTCGGTGGACGAATTCTATTGGGAGGATCGCCCGCGCTATTTTGCCGCCCTCGACAAAGCCAGGCGCCAAGGGGAGGACTTGACCGGGTGGCTTGAATACGCCGCCGAAGGATTACAGCTGACCCTGGAGCGCGTCTGGATCCGCGTGCAAAAGTTCACCGCCCAGGCTGGGACGCAAAAATTGGTGTTGCGCCCCAAACAGGAACAGTTGCTCCAATTGCTGCGGGATAACAAGACCATGTCCCCGCGCGAAATCTGGGCTGCGCTTGGCGTTTCCAAGCAAGGCGCGCTGGACTTGCTGAATCCGTTAATCAGGGCCGGCTTAGTAAAGCGGGTGGGGACTAAAAAAGCGGGTCGCTACATCCTGGCCTGACGGTCGGCAAATTACAGAGAGGGGTGGTTCAATCCGTAACATGAAATTGAAAGATATCTCGCAACCCTTGAGCTTGTTCTGAATCCGCTGTTAGAAATCCCGTCTCGGATTCTCTAAATCCGTCTAGCATCCAAATCTCGGGGCCAAGATAACAAAGCCTTGCCCACGTTGTGAGAAATGCAGCAAACGAAGGCGCAATCACCATACTGACATCATCGTGGGATAAATACACAACCTGAGGTTCGGGTTCTTTGCCAAGCCGTAATCCGAGGTAATCTCCATTCCGCAGAGCCGCGAAAGGAAAGCTTTCAAGCCACATCTCACGTGCCTCATCGTCTTCTGCAATCCAAGTGTCTGTTGCCCAAGCTTTGCAGTCAGTCGTCCACTTGACAAAAGACTTCGCAACGCAAAGATCGACACCGCCATAAATTCTATTCGTGCCTAAACCGGCAGCTTGAACTAGTTCCTTCGGAATTGCACTTAGGTCCCAAGTGTACCGGAACCGACAAGCACGAGAACCTGTTGATAAAAAGTCCTCAATTCTTTGAGGTGGTTTCATTCGCACCCGGCCCCGGAAATGGGGCAACTCTTTGGCAGTCAGCGGCGGTTCAATATTGATTTGAGCGGCAAAGCCCGCAATTTTTGCCCGAAGCCGAGTAGAAATGAAATCTTTCGCGGCATCAACCCAATCGATGTAACAAAATGATTTTGCCATAGGGCGTTATCCCCTTATCCTTTGCGCCCTTCATTCGGCGGAGAGCCTTCGTGTCGAAAAGGGCTTCCATATCAATCCAAGGGTAAGTTAAGCCACTTGCTGATTTTAGATTTCTACAAACAGGGCATTCAACCAGCGGCAACCCGAATCGATAGTATCCCTCTATCGAGGGCCCCGGAAACCACTTGAAAATTGGCCGAAAGTACTTCATGAGATTTAAAGTAAATGCGTCAGTCCCGCATTTTGCATTGTCTATTACACCGCCGGCGCGGGGAGCTGGCGGCGTAACCGGTCGGGCCCATTGGCAAATGGCTGGCAATCCAATTTTCCCAGCCGGCTGATTTCGGTTCCTCGCCAATTTTCCCACAACCCATCCCCGCCGCGCTCGTTACAATCGTTCGGCTTGCTGAAGAATTCTAAGACTCGTCACCTCCACCTTCGCAGTACCTGCTACGGAGGACGGGTCGTCTCCTACGGCGAACAATATTACGACACGGTGTAGGTGGAGATGGCCTTCATGTATTGCGCGCGCTCGAAGGCGGCGGGCGCCTCGCATTTCTGCTGGCTCAGACTGCCCTTGAGCTGCGTGACGGATTCGTATTCGTGCTCCTCCATCCACGCCACCAGATCCTTCTCGATGGTCTGAATATGCCCGGCGCCATGCCGGATGAGCGTGGAGCAGAGCATGGTCACGTCCGCGCCGGCCATGAGCATCTTCAGCACGTCGGTCGCGCGATGGATGCCGCTGGTGGCCGCCAGGCTGGCCTTAAGATGGCCGTACAGGATGGCAATCCAGCGCAACGGCACGCGCATGGCCATGGGCGTGCTCAGCAAAATGTTGGGCTTCACCTCGAGCGCCTCCAGGTCAATGTCCGGCTGGTAAAACCGGTTGAACAGCACCAGACCGTTGGCGCCGGTTTCATCCAACCGCTTCGCCATGTTCGCAAAATTGCTGAAGAACGGGCTCAGCTTCACCGCCACCGGAATCGTCACCTCGGATTTCACCGCCTTGAGAATGTCCAGGTAGGTTTGTTCCACCTCGCCGCCCGGCAGTTGCATGTTGGTGGGGATGTAATAGATATTCAGTTCCAGCGCGTCGGCGCCGGCCTGCTGGACGAGCTTGGCGTACTGCGTCCAGCCACCCGTCGAGGAGCCGTTCAGGCTGGCGATGATGGGAATCTTCACGGCCTTTTTTGCGCTGGCGATATGCTTGAGATATTCCTCGGGGCCGAGGTGATATTCCTCCGCCTCCGGGAAATAGGTCAGCGCCTCGGCAAAGCTCTCGGTGCCGTGCTCCATGTGGTGGTGCAGCTCCAGGCGGTCTTGGCGCAACTGCTCCTCGAACAGCGAGTACAGCACCACGGCCGACGCGCCGGCGTCTTCCATGCGCTTGATATTGTCAATTTCCTCCGACAACGGCGACGCCGAGGGCACCAGCGGCGTGCGGAGTTTCAGGCCCAAATAATTCGTGGTCAGATTCATAACTTAAATTCCAAACTCCAATTCCCAAGCTCCAGAGAAATCCCAAATCCCAAACTTCAATCCGGCGGTCGCCTCAACCGTTTGGCGATTGAGGCTTGGCGCTTCTTTGGAACTTGGAACTTGGAGCTTGGAATTTTTCACGGTTGTTGGTCCACGGTGGCGGCTGGCTTGGGCGCCGCGGCTGGGGCGTTTTCAGACTTCAGGTCGCGCCCGGACAAATACTGGTAGAATTTCCAGCGCCGGTCGGCATCGGCCTGGGCCTGGGCAAAGAGCTTCTTGGCTTCATCCGGCTTGCTCTTGGTGAGCATCTTGAAGCGGTTTTCCGAGAGCAGGTAATCCTGCACCTTGGCCTTGGCCGCCGCCGAATCCAGTTGCAGCGGGTTCTCGCCGGCTTCGGCCCGGCGCGGGTCGTAGCGGTACAGCAGCCACTGCCCGGATTCCACGGCGAGCTTCTGCTGGCGGGCGCCGATGCCAGCATCGAGCGCGATGCCGTGCGCGATGCAATGGCTGTAGGCGATGATGAGTGAGGGCCCGGGATAGGACTCCGCCTCGAGGAACGCGCGCAGCGTGTGCTCGTCCTTGTAACCCATCGCCACGCTGGCCACGTAGATGTTGCCGTAGGTCATGGCGATGAGCCCGAGGTCCTTCTTGCCCATCGGCTTGCCGCCGGCGGCAAATTTCGCCACCGCGCCGCGCGGCGTGGATTTCGACATTTGCCCGCCGGTGTTGGAATAAACCTCCGTGTCGAGCACCAGCACGTTCACGTCGCGGCCGCTGGCCAGCACGTGGTCCAGGCCGCCGTAGCCGATGTCGTAGGCCCAGCCGTCGCCGCCGAGGATCCAGACGCTCTTCTTGACGAGCGTGTCGGCAATGGGGAGCAACGCCTTTGCCTCGGGAGCGTCCAGCTTGGCCAGTTTCTGTTTCAAAGCGGTCACGCGCTCGCGCTGCTCGTAAATGCCCGCCTCGTCGGTCTGCGCGGCATTGACGATGCCGGCCACGAGGTCGTCGCCCAGCTGCGGCGCGAGCTTCTTCACCAGCTCGGCGGCGAATTCCTTCTGCTTGTCGATCGAAACCCGGAAGCCCAGGCCGAATTCGGCGGCGTCCTCGAACAGCGAATTGTTCCAGGTCGGCCCGCGGCCGCATTGGTCCACGCAATAGGGTGTGGTGGGCAGGTTGCCGCCGTAAATCGAGGAACAGCCGGTGGCGTTGCCGATGATCGCCCGATCGCCGAACAATTGGGAGAGCATCTTGACGTACGGCGTCTCGCCGCAGCCGGAGCACGCGCCGCTGAACTCGAAGAGCGGGCGCATGAGCTGCTGCTGGCGGAGCTGGCTGACCTTCAGCTTGCGCCGGTCCATTTCGGGCAGCGCGAGGAAGTAATCCCAGTTCTTCCGCTCCTGCTCGCGCAGCGGCGCCTGCGGGCGCATGTTGATGGCCCGGAGCTTGACTTCGGTCTTGTTCTTGGCCGGGCACACGTCCACGCACAGCGCGCAGCCGGTGCAATCCTCGGCGGCAACTTGCAGCGTGAACTTGGAGCCTTTGAAGTCGGGAATACGCGAATCCACGCTCTTGAAAGCCGCGGGAGCGCCTTTGAGCGCCGCCGGTTCATAGACCTTGGCCCGGATGGTCGCGTGCGGGCAGATGGCCACGCATTTCAGGCATTGGATGCAGATTTTTTCGTCCCAGACCGGAATCTCCAGCGCCAGGTTCCGCTTTTCGTACTGCGCCGTGGCCGTCGGAAAAGTGCCGTCCACCGGAAACGCGCTCACGGGCAGGTCGTCGCCCACGCCGGCGGTGAGCGGGCCGAGCACGTCCTTGACGAATTTCGGCGCGTTCGGCGTGACCGGCGGCAGCAGCCCGCCGCTGCCGTTCACGCGATTGGGCACCGGCACCTCGTGCAAGTGCTCCAGCGTGTTGTCCACGGCCTTGAGGTTCATGGCCACCACTTCCTCGCCCTTCTTGCCGTAGGTTTTCTTGATGGAATATTTGATGGCCTCGATCGCCTCCTGGCGCGGCAGCACGCCGGACAACGCGAAGAAGCAGACCTGCATGATGGTATTGATGCGTCCGCCCATGCCGCTCGCCCGCGCCACGCTGGTGGCATCAATCACGTAAAATTTCGCCTTCTTGGCGATGAGCTGCTCCTGCAACGGCGTCGGCAGCTTGGACCAGACCTCGTCCTTCGAGTACGGCGTGTTGAGCAGGAACGTGCCGCCGGAAATCAGCGGCTTCACCATGTCGTACTTCTCCAGGAACGTCGGCAGGTGGCAGGCGACGAAATTCGCCCGGCTGACCAGGTAGGTGGACCGGATCGGCTGCGGCCCGAACCGCAGGTGCGACACCGTCATGCTGCCGGATTTCTTGGAGTCATAGACAAAGTAGCCTTGCGCGTAATTTTCGGTGCCTTCGCCGATGATCTTGATGGAATTCTTGTTGGCGCCCACCGTGCCGTCGGCGCCCAGGCCGTAGAACATCGCGCGAATCACGTTGTCCGGCTCGGTCGAAAACTCGGGATCCACCGGCAAACTGGTGTGCGACACGTCGTCGTTGATGCCCACGGTGAAATGATTTTTCGGCTGCTTCGATTTGAGATCGTCGAACACCGCCTTGACCATCGCGGGCGTGAATTCCTTAGAGGACAGGCCATAACGGCCGCCAACGACTTTGGGCATGGCTTTCAATTTGCCGTAACCGGCTCCCAGTCCTTCCGCCAGCGCAGCGATGACGTCCTGGTACAACGGCTCACCCGTGGCGCCCGGCTCCTTGGTGCGATCGAGCACCGAGATGATTTTCGTGGATGCCGGCAGGGCCTCGACGAATTTCTGCGTGTCAAACGGCCGATACAGCCGCACTTTCAGCACGCCGACTTTTTCGCCCTGCTTGACGAGGTAATCCACCGTCTCGTGCGCAGCTTCGCAGCCGGAACCCATCAGCACGACGATGCGGTCGGCGTCGGGCGCGCCGACGTAATCGAACAGTTTGTACGCCCGGCCCACCACCTTGGCGAACTTGTCCATGGCCTCCTGCACGATTTGCGGGCAGCCGGTGTAAAACGCGTTGCACGCCTCGCGGCCCTGGAAGAACGCGTCGGGATTCTGCGCCGTGCCGCGCAGCACCGGATGGTCGGGCGACATCGCCCGGGCACGGTGCGCGGCGATGAGCTGGCTGTCAATCAACGCGCTCAGGTCCGCGTCGGTCAGCGCTTCGATCTTCTGCACCTCGTGCGAGGTGCGGAACCCGTCGAAGAAATGGACGAATGGAATCCGCGAGCGCAGCGAGGCGGCCTGGGAAATCAAGGCGAAGTCGTGGGCTTCCTGGACGCTGGCGGACGCGAGCATGCCCCAGCCGGTCGAGCGGCAGGCCATCACGTCGCTGTGATCTCCGAAAATCGAGAGCGCGTGCGTGGCCACGGCGCGGGCGGTCACGTGGAAAACGGCGGGCAGGAGCTCGCCGGCGATTTTGAACATATTGGGAATCATCAGGAGCAATCCCTGCGACGCCGTAAACGTGGTGGCGAGCGAGCCGGTCTGCAGCGCGCCGTGGACGCTGCCGACGGCGCCGCCCTCGCTTTGCAGCTCGACGATGGACGGGATGGTGCCCCAGAGATTTTTCCGGCCTTCAGACGCCCACTGATCGCAGAACTCGGCCATGGGCGAGGAAGGCGTGATGGGATAGATGGCCATGACTTCGTTGAGACGGTAGGCCACGTGCGCGACGCCTTCGTTGGCGTCAACAGTCAGTTTGGGTCTGGTGCTCATATTAACATTTAAAATCAACTGCGTTGTGCCTTGGCCGCGGTTTCGCTTGTTGTAGTGTGCGCTGTCCCCAGCGCACTTTCGGCTGGGATAGCCGACGCTACAGCCCAATCAGACCTGCGGCCGGGTCATTAAAAATGGCGTTTGTGCCGGCCGGATATATTAGAACGTTCCGGCCCTCGACGACCCTGAAATCACAATAAATTAACCGTCCCGGGAAACCCTCACCTTTTTTGCCAAAGAAACACCATTCGTTGCTTCCCTTGTCAAAAAATCGCCACGGATGAACACGGATAAACACGGATGCCGCGAAGCGTTTTGGACTGCGGCGGGAATCCCGCGAAGCGGGGCCACGCCGCTTTCGGAAAGCTCAATCCACAGGAAAGCGGTGTCGTTGCTGCGCTCTGCCACCGCACTCCAAATTTTTGCCGGTGCTCCCGAAACAAAGTCTTTGGCCACGGATCTCATTTCTGGTTTATCTTCCCGGCGAAGCGTTTCATACAAAAATACCCCGGCCGGTGTCTATGGGATGGAATGAAAGGCAGGCGTTACTTGGGCGCGGGATCTGCTTTCGCGGTCCTTTTCATCGGTGCGACAACTTTGTTCATGGCCGGGCTTCCCGTTCATCACCTTGGCGCGCCAACGGGTCCCGAAGATAACAATCCGCAAAAATTTCATCTTTGGACCACCGGCTCCAATTTTTCTTACACGTTCACTTGCGATCCTCACGCCAGCGATATTTGGATGTTCCGAACGGCAGGCGGAAACTTGCTCGTGTCGCCGCGCGGACCAGATGCGCTGCAGGTTTCAACCAACCTCGGGACCAACGAACCATTCTGTAATGAATTCCCGAAGTCGCTTCCAAGCACGTCTGATTCCCTAAAAGTGCTTGAATTTGAAGTCTTAACCGGCAGATGATGAGGCCGACATGCTGTGGATCAACAGCCATGGACGCATTCGTACAGCATCATCCCGACCGGAAACGATTTGAGATTCAAATCGCCGGCGACACCGCGTATGCGGAGTATTTGGAACAGGGCCAGACCCTGGTCCTGACCCACACGTTCGTCCCGCCGTCCCTCCGCGGGAAAGGCATGGCCGGGTTGCTGGTCCAGCATGTTCTGAACTTCGCCCGCAAAGAGCAGAAAAAGGTCGATCCCCAATGCAGTTACGCAGCAACGTTCCTGAACCAACACCCGGAATACGCCGACCTTCGCCAGCCTTCCGCCTAATCGTTCTCGTCGTCCTCCTCGTCCTCGAATTTCTTGATTTCGACGACAAGGACGAGAAGAGGATTTAGTGAATTTGTGTCTTTGTTCTCTTCGTTTTCTTCTGTAGAAGAAACCGCATGAACTCACTCCTCCTCCTCGGACTTTTAGCCGGCACCACGGCCATGGCGCAACCGGCGCGATTCTACCTCGGCACCTACACGGGCCGGTCCGGGAGTCAGGGGATTTACACCGGCACGCTCGACCCACACACGGGCCGGCTCAGCCCGATGGAACTGGCGGTTAAAACGACGAGCCCCAGCTTTATCGCGCTCTCGCCAGACGGGAAATTTCTTTACGCAGCAATGGAAGGCGGCGGCGGCTCAGTCGGGGCTTTCCGGGTTGAAGCCGACGGCCGGTTGACGCCGTTGAACACGTTGCCATGTGACAAGGGAACCTGCCACGTCGCGGTGGACGCCACAGGCAGCAATGTTTTTGCCGCCAACTACACCGCCGGCAGCGCGGCGTGCTTCCAAACCGCGCCCGACGGCTCGCTCGCCAAACGCAGCGCCCTGGTGCCGTTCACCGGGTCCGGACCGAACCCACAACGACAGAACCATCCTTACATTCACTCCCTGTATTCGGCACCCGGTAACCGCTTCGTCTATGCGTGCGACCTCGGCACGGACAATGTTTGGGTGTTCGATTTTGACGCTGCCAGCGGGTTGTTGACTCCGACGAATCCGCCTTCGGGCAAGGTCCCGCCCGGCAGCGGGCCGCGCCACCTGGCATTGTCGCCGAACGGCCGGTTCGTTTATGTCAACGGCGAGATGGGGCTCAATGTGACTGCGTTCGCGCGCAACCCTGAAACCGGTGCGCTGACAGCCATTCAAACCCTGCCGACCCTGCCCGCGAGCGTGGACACCAACGGCATCACCACGGCAGAAATCTTTTGTCATCCTTCGGGCAGGTGGCTTTACGTCTCGAATCGCGACGTGGCCGGGCGCGGCCGTGACAGCCTCGCCGTGTATGCGATTGGTGCGGACGGCAAACTGACCTGGCAACAGGATGCTCCGGCACAAGTGAAGGTGCCCCGCGGATTCGGGATCGATCCGACCGGCCAGTGGTTGATGGTCGGTGGCCAGCAGGACAACAAAATCGTCGTCCTTAAAATTGATGGCGCGACGGGCAAACTGTCCGCGACCGATCAATCCGCCACCGTTGGCGCGCCGGTTTGCGTCGCCTTCGCTCAGCAGCACCCGCGGAACTGACGCAGCAAGGATGCGGCGTCCACCCGCAGGCAGGATGCCTGCGCTACGATAGCGCAAGCCGTTCTCGTAGCGCACGCTTCCAGCGTGCGGGTTTCGGGAGCATCCTTGCTCCCGGTTCAGGGCCGTAGCGGATAAGCGCCGGGCGTGCGGGCGTCCGCCTTTGACCAGCCCAGGAGTTGCTGGATGTCGGCGGGCAACGAATCCTCCTCGATTGGTTTTGGAAACGGCCGGATGAGTTCGCAACGTTTCAACACCGTGCTTTTGACGACCGAACCGTACCAGCCCGGATAATACTGGCTGTGCGCCTCGAATTCGGGATGGGCTTTTTGGAATTCTGCCGGCGTCGCGAAGGCGCTCTTGCAGCCTGACCCCTCTTCCGGGCTCCACGTCAGCAGCGGTCCCGCATTCTGGTCACCGCTGCGCACATAGACATTGTCGTCGAGTTGCTTCACCTGTGGGCGGGTCAGTTTGCCGCACAGGACCGCCGCTTGCTCGAAGCGCAGCAGCGGCCCGGACAAGGACGCGTCCGCCACGATCAGGTTGCCCATGAAAACGTGGCCCTCGCGCTGGTCCACATCCGGCCCCGTGCTCGGATGCCAGCCGAAGTGGTCGTTGACGGCGCTGCGCTCGGTGCGTTCGATGGACGCCACGGTGTTGATGAGGGTGTTGTGATAAACGCGGACATTCGAGCTGTTGAGAACGCGGACGCCCTTGTCGCAATTGACGAACACGTTGCCGGCGCAAATCGCTCCCTTGGAAATCTCGAAGAAGAACCCGTCCTGGCAATTCTCGACCCAGTTGTTGACGAACACGCCGTCCACGTTGCCGACGTCGTACCAGATGCCGTTCGAATGCGGATTATCCAGGACCAGGTTGTCGCGGCAGGTGACCCGCCGGGTTTGGTTGAAAATCTTGACCGCCGACGGAAAGTAGCCGGTGATTTCCTCGACGTTATTCCGCGCGAAGATATTTTTTTCCAGGAGACAATCCGACGACGCTATCAGGTAAACGCCCTCGGTACTGGTGTCGGTGATGAGGCAGTTCCGCATCGTGAATTTGTCGCCCCGGAAATAGCCGGCCACGCGCGAGCAATGGGAAATGGTCAGGTTTTCGAGGGTCGTGCCGATGACGTCCTTGCCGAACGTGGCAGGGTCGGCCAGCCCCTGCGGTTCCGTGCCCTCCACTTCCAGGGCGCGATACGCGTACTGGGTGAACGTGAGGCCGCGGATGATTGGTCCTTTGTGATCGGAGGCTTTGCCGTGCGCTTCGCCTATGACACGGGTCAATGCGCCGTCATACGCCGTGATTTCGACCAGGTGGTTGGCAGGGTTGATGCCGATGTAAACCCGGCCGGCATCGTAATCAATGTAAAATGAATTGGTGTCCACGGCGCCGTCCCAGCCAACGGTTTTCAACGGCCGGCCGTCCACGAACACCATGTCGTTGTTGAACAGCCAGAGCGGCGTTTTGCGACCTTCACGGTCCCGGCGCCACCAGCTTTGCGGCTTCATCGGGAACAGGTTCGACCACGTCGTGCTGAACAGGCCATTGCCCTGCGTGTCCCATTTGTCCGCCACGCGCGTTCCTTTCAGAACCGGCTGTTCATCGGCATAAGGCTGGAGGGTAATGCCCTGGTTGAATTGCAGGCCGCCCACGCGGTAGGTGCCGCCGCGCAAAATGATGGCGTCGCCGGTCACGACCTTCGTGATGGCTGCTTCGAGGGTCGTGGGCTCCGCAAGGGACGTGCCTGCCGCGTCGGCCTTGCCGTCGGGCGCCACGTAATAGACATGCGCGGCGTCCTTGGGCACGGCGTAGGTTTGCGGGAGCGGGCCATAAGGACCGCCGGACGGCTGGGCATGACCGTTCAACGTGCGAAGCAGCGTCAGCGCGGCGAGACTCCAGACCAGCACGGATTGAAACTGTGAGGGACAGGACCAATTCATAGTGTTTGCTTTCGCTTGTGTTATTGATGAAGGCGAACGCCCTACCCGGTTTTGGCGTTACCGGGCAAGCAATATCCCGGCGCGGGAAAAGCTGTCAAACAGTTTCGCGACGCGCCGGCAAGATCGGGTGCTTCTTGACTCGGTTCTTTGATGGGGGAAACCGGCTGGCTCGGGCATCTGGAAGATGCCCAAACCCGCAGGCTGGCCGCCGTCGCGCCGCGAAGGCGGAAAGCGTGCGCTACGTAGCGCAGCCATCTTGGCTGCGGGTTCCGGCGGCTTCCAGCCGCCGTTTCCTTGGACCGAATCGAAATGCGCCGTCGGTCAGGGTTTGGGCTCCGGCGCGGCGACCCCGGCGTCGCCCTTCGCCGGCGATTTTATCAGCAGCGTGAGCAATCCGCCCAAAATCAGCAGGACACCCGCCACGATGAAGGATGAGGTATAATTGCCTTTGCCGGCTTCGTCCTTGCTCGCCTCGTACAGCATCTGCTGCAGCCGGGGCAACGCGAAGCCACCGACGCCCCAGGCGGTGAACAGAATGCCGTAATTCA
The DNA here is from genome assembly GCA_035506715.1 of Candidatus Acidiferrum sp. Lineage (GTDB taxonomy): Bacteria > Verrucomicrobiota > Verrucomicrobiia > Limisphaerales > UBA11358 > UBA11358. Next base: position 27,658 of record DATJOW010000033.1, read on the forward strand.
CGCCGAAACTTTTCAGGCCCCAAAGGTCCTTGGCAAACGAGGGAAAGAGCGACAGGTTTGCGCCGTAGTTCGCGCCGATCAGCGCCGCCACCAAAACAATCACCACCGCCGCCATGTCCTTCGACCCCGTCACTGGGATGGCTGCGAACATCAGCACAGCCTGGATCAACAGCACCAGCATCAGCGTCCAGCGCCGGCCGATCTTGTCGGATAACGTTCCGGCGATAATACGCCCGCCCGCATTGCCGACCGCCATGACCGCCACCGCCACAAACGCCAGGTCACCCATGCTCTTCTTGGCCATGCCGCTGATGCTGCTGATGACCATGAGGCCCGCGCCCGCCCCAATGAAATAGATGATCCAAAGTAGCCAGAACCTGGGGGTGCGAAGAATTGCCCCCGGTGGCACATCGACGGCGGCAGCCGGTTTGGCAGCCGTGGAACCGCCCGGCGCGGCGGCGACGTAACCGGCCGGCGGATTTTTCAACAGCTGGGCCAGGCCGCAGACGATGACGACGAAGGCCAGGCCGAGAATGAGCATGGATTTCTGGACCTGGTAATGGCCGAGCAGATATTGCGAGGTGGGCGCGAGATAAACCGGCGCCAAGCCAAAGCCGGCGACGACCAGGCCGGCGATCAATCCGGTCTTCGAAGGTGGAAACCACTTGAGTGCCGGTGGCGTGGCGGACGAATAGCCGAAGCCGATGCCCGCGCCGGCCAGCAGCCCGAAGCCAAGCAGCCAAATGCCATAACCGGCAGTGGTGGAGGCGAGCACAAATCCGGCGCCGACCAGCAGGCCGCCGATGGATGCCGTCAGACGCGGACCGAACCGGTCCTGACAACGCCCCGCCAGAATCATGGTGAAGGCAAAAACGACACAGCACAGAGCGTAAGGATCATTCAATTGGGACCCTTTCCAGCCGAACTCCTTCTCGATGGCGCCCTTGAACAGGCTCCAGGTGTAGAGGATGCCGAGGGCGAGATTGATGCCCGTGCCGGAGAACGTGACCAGCCAGCCGCGGTTGGTCGTCGATGGTGTTTGCGCCATCATCACGGTGTCACTCATGGTTGGGTCCTTTCCAGTTCAGCGTTCGTTGTTGTAGCCTCGGCGCTGTGCGCCGATGGTCGAGCCGCCCGCCTGCGCCAAGGCTCCGGCGCGGCATGCAGGCTCGACGCTACACCGTTTGTTCAGTTTGCCAGTTTTACAGCGGCCAATTGTTTCACGATTTCAACGTCCTTTGGCTTTTTGATTTCGATCCGGACGCCGGTCCCTTCCGGATATCGCGGGGCTTCACTCAGAATCTTTCTGATCCGCTGCGGCCATTTCGCTTCCCATACCGCGGCCATCGCTTTGTCGCCGAAAATGATCGCCGCCTGGAAACTGCCCTGACGCGGCCCCAGATGCACGATGTTGCGCCCTTTGCGCCGGAGCTGCAATGCCCATCCCATTTTGACCGAATAAGATTTCCATTCTGCCGTCAGGCCGTTCTCCTGCGCCATCTCTGCCAGCAACCCATCCCACGCCGCCTTGGCCGGTCCCAACGCTGCGGTCAGCTCGGCCGCCGTGGGTGGCTTCGTTTTGCCTATGAACGCATTTGGCTTCATCACTCCAAACCACTGACTCAAAATCGCGCAAGACTCATGGTAGGGCGCGTCACTCCGTGCGCGCCGTTGCGCATGTCTTGTCACGCGGCGGGCAGAGGACTGCCCGCCCTGCCACACGGAGCTGGAAGCTCCATGAACCCGCAGCCACGATGGCTGCGCTACGGTAGCGCACGCTTTCCGCCTTCGCGGCGCGCCATAGCGCCGCTTTGGCGCGACGGCGACCAGCCTGCAAATTCGGGCGGCACCCTGCCGCCAGTTCAACGTTTTCAGACAAGCTCCCGGTTTGGGGACGCGCTGCGGGTTGAGCCAACCCGCGCTCCGTGCCCACCTGCCACTGACCGCTGATGACCGGTTGCCGACTTTATTGCTTCCCCTGCACCAGCACTTCCACCACGTGCGGGTCCGCCAGCGTGGACGTGTCGCCGATTTGGTCCACGGCGTTCTCGGCGATCTTGCGCAAAATGCGGCGCATGATCTTGCCCGAGCGGGTCTTGGGCAGGGCCGGCGCAAACTGCAATTTGTCCGGCGCGGCAATCGGCCCAATTTCCTTGCGCACGTGCGCGACGAGTTCCTTCTTCAGGTCTTCACTCGGATGGATGCCGTCCTTCAATGTCACAAACGCGTAGAGCGCCTGGCCCTTGATGTCGTGCGGCATCGGCGCCACGGCCGCCTCGGCCACCTTCGGATGGCTCACCAGCGCGCTCTCGACTTCCGCCGTGCCGATGCGATGGCCGGATACGTTCACCACGTCGTCGATGCGGCCCATCAGCCAGTAGTCGCCATCCTGGTCAATGCGGCAGCCGTCGCCGGTGAAATAGATGTCCGGGTACATCGTGAAGTAGGTGTCAATGAACCGGTCATGGTCGCCCCAGGTGGTGCGCATCATGCCCGGCCACGGCTTCTTGATGCACAGCTTGCCGCCTTCATTCGGCCCGACTTCCTTGCCGTCGTCGCGCAGGATCACCGGCTCGACGCCGAAGAACGCGCGGCTGGCGCTGCCGGGCTTGAGCGTGTGCGCGCCGGGCAACGGCGTGATGAGATGCCCGCCGGTTTCGGTCTGCCACCACGTGTCCACGATCGGGCATTGGCCTTTGCCGATGACGCGATGATACCAGATCCAGGCCTCGGGATTGATCGGTTCGCCCACCGACCCGAGCGTTTTGAGCGAACTCAGGTTATGCTTGTTCGGCCATTCCTCGCCGAGGCGGATCAGCGAGCGGATCGCCGTGGGCGCGGTGTAGAATTGCGTGACCTTGAATTTCTCAATGATCTGCCAGAAACGCCCGGCGTCCGGAAACGTGGGCACGCCTTCGAACATGACACTGGTGAACCCGTTGCAGAGCGGGCCATAGACAATGTAGCTGTGACCGGTCACCCAGCCGATGTCGGCCGTGCACCAGAAAATGTCGCCGTCATGGATGTCGAAAACGTATCTGGTGGTCAACGCGCAATGGAGCAGATAACCGGCCGTGGTATGGACCACGCCCTTGGGCTTGCCGGTGGAGCCGGAGGTGTACAGCATGAACAGGGGATCCTCAGCCTTCATCGTTTCCGGCGCGCACTCGCTCGAAGCCTTGGCCATGAGATCATGCCACCAGAGATCGCGGCCGGCGACGACGGCGCACGGTGAATCATTGCGCCTGTAAATCACCACCTTCTCGATGCTGGGGCAGGTTTTGAGCGCCTCGTCGGCGATGGCTTTGAGCGCAATGCTCTTGCCGGCGCGCAAACCGCAATTGGCGGTGACCAGCACCTTGCAGGTGGAATCGTTGATGCGGCCAGCCAGCGCGTCGGCGCTGAACCCGCCAAAGACGATCGAGTGGATCGCGCCGATGCGGGTGCAAGCCAGCATGGCGATGGGCAATTCGAGCACCATCGGCATGTAAATCGCCACGCGGTCGCCGCGCTTCACGCCCAGCGACTTCAGCACGTTGGCGAACTTGCAGACTTCGGCAAGCAGGTTCTTGTAAGTAATTTTGGTCACATCGTTTTCCGGTTCGCCCTGGAAAATGAGCGCGATCCGGTCGCCGCGACCGGCCTGGACGTGGCGGTCGAGGCAGTTGACGCTCACGTTCAACTGGCCGTCTTCGAACCAGGTGTGCTGAATGCGGCGCGCGGCGGTGTTCCACTCGTACCTGCGGGCGACGGTCGGTTTCTTCACCCACTCCAGGGCACCGGCCTGTTCCAGCCAGAAATTGTCGGAATCATTCACCGAACGGTCGTACATTTTTTTGTACTGCTCGGCATTGATGTAGGCGCGCTGGATCGCCTCCGCGCTCGGCGGAAACGTCCGGTTCTCCTGCATCAGGGAACTCGTCGAAACGGTCTTGGCTTGTTCGGTCATGTTGTGTTCCTTTCTCGTTTGGTTGTCTCAAATTTAACCGGCTCGGCCGGCAGCGGTCACCCCGGGGCCAGAACCGGTCCGGAGGCCATGCAACGGGAAAACCAGGCGGGTGACGCGGTCCAGCGTGGCCTGCAATTCCGATTCCACGGCGTGGCGTTGCTCGGCGGTAACGGCCAATACGCGATCGCGCAGGCCGCCGGCCCATTCGGTGCTGGCCAGCATCACCCCACCCATTGCCATGTAATCCACCTCGTCATCTTCCCCGCAACAGGTCCGCCAGGCCAGCGCCCAGCCGCGCACGGTGTTTTCGACGTGGTACCCGCCGCCGCCAACTATCAGCATGGGAAGATTGAATCGCAGCAGCCGCTCGAGAACTTCCACCACCGCGTTGTTCGTCAGGCGCAAATGAGTCAGCGGGTCCCCGGCCAGCGTGTCCAGGCCCAGCTCCAGCACGATGACGTCGGGCCGGTAAAACTCCAGCAGCGGCACCGCCACCGCATCGAATGCCGCCAGAAACGCATCATCGTAAGTCTCGGGCGGGAGGGGAACGTTGACGTTGTATCCCCGGCCCGGGCCTTCGCCGATTTCATCTTCGAAGCCGCCCCACGGAAAAAGCGTCCGGCCGGTCTCATGCATCGATACCGTCATCACGTCATTGCGCCGATAAAATGCCGATTGCGTCCCATCACCATGATGCGCGTCCACGTCCAGACACAAGACTCGTTTGCCGGCCTCGGCAAGCTTCTGGCAGGCGAGGACCACGTCGTTCAAAAAGCAGAAACCGGCCGCGCGTTCGGCCATGGCATGATGAAACCCGCCGAGCAAATTGAACGCGATGTCCGCCCGTTTTTGCAACAGCAGGTCGGCCGCCACGAGCCCCGCGCCGCAAGCCCAGGCGCCGTACTCGAACAGGTCCTTGAACACGGGCGTGTCCGGCCCACCCAGACCCAGGTGCAGGCCTTCGGCCGTCAAATCGCCGCCGGCAGCTCGTCGCAATTGGTCGAGATATCGGCCGGTGTGGAACCTTCCCAGTTCGGCGAGAATGGCTTTGCGGGCGGCGACTTCGCAGCGGCCGTCGGTGCCAAGCAGGCCGAAGGATTTCAGGCGCTGGCGGGTGAGTCCGGCGCGTTGGGTCTTGAACGGGCAGTCTGGCGGGTAACTCAGCCCTTCCATTTCGGGCGAGTACAAAAAAGCCAGTTTGCGGTCGCTCATGCGGAAAGCGGGATAATGCTAGGGGGGATTTTGACGAAAAAAAGGAACACCGCCAAGGAGTTTGTGCAAAACTCCCCTGCCGCGCGCGTTCTGGTGCTTTTGCAGTGCAAGGCCATCCCATCCTGTCCGTCCTCGGCCTTTCAGCTTGGACGGCGTCCAGTTGCGACGCCATTCGCCCGGCGTGGCCGCGGGGTGCCAGCATTACGCGGACACGTGGGGCAAATTTTCGGATTAATAATTAAACTGAACCAAAGACAGGGTCTTAACCATTATTGCTAATTGTTTGATTTTTTTTGAAAGCGCTCTCGAATGGCATCGGCCTCTTCGCGCCAAACCCGGCAGGACGGTCCTCAACGGCGGTTGTGCGGAATACACCGAACCCGCGAAAAGGAAAAGTAAGTGAGGAAAAATAGTTGGAAATTGAAAGCGCACTCAACCTTCAACGCTCAACCCTCAGCCGCAGGGTCACCTCGGCACGGGCCACGTGCCGGCGAGGCGGTCCGGCAGGCCCCGGCCAGGCAACGCCAATGACACGATGGTCAACGCGCCGACTAAGAACGTAGCCAATGACACGGCAGGCACCAGGCCGACCAGCACCTTGAATTCGGCAGCCAAGATCAATCCCAGCAAAATCGGACTCCACGCGATCAGCGCGCGCCAGAACACCCGCAGACGCGAGGCCCGCCGGCCGTCCTTGCGGACGAATGTCACCCGCATCGCCAGCAACACCAGCCCGCCCCGGAACAGCAGCGCGGCCACCAGCGCCGGTACCCCAACGTAAATCACGAGCGCCGCGACCAGCATGGCAAAGGGAAACCAAGGCTGTTTCAGCGGCCCGAACGGCGAAGCCGTGTGGTGGAATTTCTCCACGGCTGCATCGGCGTCTTTCAACTCGGTTTCCGTTGGTGAGGGATAGTCGGCAATGCTCTGCTCGGCGAAACGACGGGACTCGCCCTTGATATATGCCAGCGCCAGCCCGCTCGTCCAAGCCAGATCGTTGGTGATGACGTTCCGGTAATGGCCGGCGATGTAGATGGCGAACTGGCGGTCGGTGGGGTGCGCCTTGTCTTTCATCCACCGCGAATTCAGCGTCGTCCGCGTCTGGAGCAATTCCTGAAGCTCAGCCAGGCCCGGATTGTTCCGACTCCACTGTTCCATCGTGTTCAGGCCGAATAGCATGGTCGCGCTGACCAGCACTGGAAACGCGAGACAACCTGCCAGGATGCCGAGGCGGCGCCAGCGGGTGACTTCGGTCAGCCGCGATAATAATGGTTTCAGACCGCCGGCCACGGCGTCCGCATCGGGCAGTTGCGCCAAAGCGTCCAGGAAAAGCCGCGCATGCATCGGCAACGGATTTGTCACCGCAGTCGCGGTCCCCGCAGGCATCTCCGCCCACCCCATCAAGGCCGTGGCAGCGACGGTGCCGAGGAAGGCGCTGGCGTTAACCGGCTGAATCGTTGAATCGTCGGGCTGGACGGCGGGATCAAGGCCGGGCGCCGGGAAATCAAGCAATTTGGCCTGGCCGTCGCTGGTAATCCACACCCGCTCCAACGCCAACACCGGCGGCAAGGTGCCATCCCGCGTCGCCGCCCCCATTTCCCGCGCCAGGTCGTGCAGCCAGAATCGCACATGGCTCCACGGCTGGCGGGTGTGGGCCAGATGCAGGAGCGGCCGGCCCTCCAAGGCTTCAAACGCGTCCCAGTTTCCCTCCGGGGAACGCCGTCCGGCAAGCCAGCGCAGCCGGCCCACGCGGCTGAGATTCCGCAACGCTACCGGGACGGGCAGCGTGCCGGGCGGAACGACCCGGACCCACACCTTTCGCAGCAGGCGCAGGTCGTAAGCCAGCAGCCATTTGGTTCCCTCGGATGGCCCCAGAGTTTCCAGCACGTGATAGGGTCCGACCATGGGCCCGGTTTCGGCAACGGGCGGTGACAACTCGGCCAGCGGCAGCATCGTCCGGGTCTCGAACGCCACCCGGGAAGTCACCCGCGTACCGGTAACCAGATCGTGCACGGCGGCGAAACCGTTCCGGCGGCGGGCAGTGCTGAACAGGAGGGCCAGGACGAAGTAATACGATAAACCCAGGAGCACTTGGGTCAGCACCGAACTTTCAAAGTATGCCTGTGGATGGACGCCAAACGTCAACGCGTACGGCACCATGGGCAGCGCAACATAAATTAATCCCCGGGCCAGCGCCCGCCAGAACCCCGGCACGTTCCGGTCACATCCGACCACGCGCAGGTGGCAGATCGCTTTGCCCACGGCCGCGCCCCGGAAGCCTTCGAGCAACGCATAATAGAGTAAATAAAAGATCAGGGGCGGAATCAGGATGAACAACATTTGGGGGAAGCCCGTGCCGGACAGATTCAGCAGATCCAGCGGGCTCCTGCCCCGCAGCAGCATCAGGGTCGTACAAACGACGCTGAGCACCAGGTGATCGATGAAGCCGGCCAGGACCCGGAGGCCCAGCGTCGCGGGCGTGGGCGCAGTGGAACCGTAAGGCGCCAGCGCCCGGTTGAGCTCCTGATAATGCTTGAAGCGTTCGCCCGGCTGCTTCTCCAGACAGCGCAGGACGATTTTTACCAAGCCCTGCGGAATGGCCGGCCGGAATTTTTTCGGCGAGGGCGCGCGCTGTTCGAGCACGGTGGCCAGCAGTTGCACCGTGTTCTTCGCCTCAAACGGCGTGCGCCCGGTGAGCAGGTAAAAAAGCGTGGCGCCGACGGAGTACATGTCCGAGCGGACGTTGAGCTCGTCGCCGCGCAATTGCTCGGGCGAACAAAAAGCTGGGGTGCCCAGAAACGCGCCGGTTGCGGTCAACGCCGGTTCAATGCGGACGGCCGTGGAAATCGAAAGGCCAAAGTCGCCGATCTTTACCGTGCCGTCGTTGTCCCGGAAGCAGTTGGAGGGCTTGATATCGCGATGCAGGATGCCAATGCGCTGGGCCGCCTCCAAACCGGCGATGATTTGCAGCAGGGCATCCACGGCCTCGGCCACGGGCAGCGGGCCGCGCTCGCGCACGCGGTCCTGCAACGTGCCGCCGTTCACCAGTTCCATGGCGATGGCCGGCGTCCCGCCAATTTCTTCCGTGCCGAAAACGTAAACGCTGTTCGGATGATTGATGGAGGCGGCCATCCGGCCTTCGCGGAAGAACCTTTCGCGCGCCTCCGGTGAATCCAGCGTCTGGCTCAACACCTTGAGCGCCACGCGCCGCCCGCTCTCCAGGTCCTCGGCGTCAAACACCGCGCCCATCCCGCCCTCCCCCAGCAACCGGACGATGCGGTAATGCCCCAGTTGTTCGCCCGGCTGCGGCAGGCCGCCCGAGCGCGCCGGCGTCGGCGCGGCCATCTTTTCGGTCTTCGGCTCGCCGGCCTGGGTGGGGAGGGCCGCCTGCAACAGGCATTTCGGGCAGAGGTCCGGCGGCACGTTGGCGGGCAGCTCCGCGCCACAATGGGGACACCGGCGATTGGTCGTGGACTTGGATCCACTCATGGCTTCGTTCTACCCACAACTTAAGCAAAACCGACAAAAGGTAACGTGCTTGCTGGTGGAGCGTCGAGCCTGTGGCTCGAATGAATCGGCGCAGAGCGCCGACGCTACAACCCAAATAGTCCAACTCCCGCATTCTTACGGCCCAAACGTCGAAAACAGATGGCGGATCTCTTCCTCGACCTCCTCCGGCGACGAGACGGTGTCGGCGATTTCGGCCTGGAGAATTTCTCGATAGCGGGCGCGCAGGCGGTGGATGGCCATTTTGACCGCGGCTTCGGTGAGGTTGAGCCGGGCGGCGATTTCCGCGTACGGCAGGGCCGACTCGTCCTTGGCAAGACAACTGCGGAGGTATTCGAACAGCTTGGCCCGGCCGGAAGCCACGTACTCCTCCTGCAGCCGCGCCATGACCCGCTCGATCAGCGTCACCGCCCATTGGCGATCGAAGAGCACGTCGGGTTGAAGTTGATGGGCAGGCTCGGCGGCGAAGCGCGACTCGGCCAGTTCCTGGTCGATGGACACGATCGGCGCAAACCCGCCGCGTTTCTGGGCGTGTTGCCGGTCCCATTCGTTGGCCAGAAAACGCTTCAAAACCACCAGCAGAAAGGTGCGGAACTTTCCCTTCTCGCGCGCGGCGGACTTTAGGCTGTCCTTTTCCAGCAGCCGGGCAAAAAATTCCTGGGTGAGATCCTGCGCGTCATGCGGGCTTCGTCCCTGGCGGCGCACGAAGGCGTAGAGCGGATACCAATAGGTGCGACAGAGCGAATCCAGCGCCTCGATCGAGCGGGGTGAATTCTTGTCCTGCGCCGACAGCACCACCGACCAATGCGTGGTGACGAACGCCGGCCGGGGCGCACTCTCGCTTGATGGCGGAGGTGCGGAAGATTCATCGGCCGGTCTAGTGCTCACCGTTTCGAGCCTAGTCGGAAGGAGCCAAACTGCAAGTCCGGCGGTGAAATTCCCGGAGCTCGGACGACACCTCGAACTTCAATCCACGGCAAGGAACCGAGCTTCGCCCGCCTTCGTTGCGACAAATTATGACGCGACCGCATCATTTCTTGTCCAGCCGTCCCGGGCAAGAAAGCGGAGCCAGAAAAAAGATTGCCAAAGAACGGCGAGCTTGTGACGCTCGGTGCGCCGCCGGAATTTTTGCCACCCGACGACCGCACCGACAGAACGACCGCAAGCAAACCGAACCGCTCATGAAAGGCATACCTGTCCTGCAAGTTGAGGCCGATTGCATCGCCCGCGCCTGGGAACTCTCGCTCATCGAACTCCACCAGAAAGGCTGCAACGTCAAAACCGAATATGACAAGCCGGAGGACCCGCCCAGCAAGGACGCCACCATGCTCATCACCGTCACCGACCCGCTGAGCGAGCCAATGATCCATAAGGACTTTCCGGGCGGCCCGGTCGAGTTACAGGAATACGTCATGGAAGTGTGCGACGGCATCAAGGACCATCTCGTCCGCGATCCGAACGACCCGAAAGACACGCGTTGGGAATACACCTATCACCAGCGGTTGTTCCAATACGAAGTGCCGCGGCTTCGAACGTTCGACCAGATAGAAATCATCTGCCAGAAACTGGCCAAGACCCCGCACACGCGCCGCGCCCAGGCCGTCACCTGGAAAGTGTGGGAGGACAACGACTGTTACGACCCGGCCTGTCTGCAAAGCATCTGGTGCCGCATCCTGGTGGAGGACGGCCAGCCCGTGTTAAGCATGAACGTGCGCTTCCGCTCGAACGACGCGTACAAGGCGGCGTTCATGAACATCTTCGCGTTGGTACAGTTACAGAAGCGGATTGCCGACCGCATCTCCCAACTAAGTGGCAAACCGGTTGTGCTGGGCCGGTATTGTCACCTGGCCGACAGCTATCACATCTACGGTTCGTACTTCAAAGAATTCGAAGGCCGTTTCCTGGGCCAGTTGCAGAAGCGCGCGTTCGAGCAGCGCACGATGCGTTACGAAGACGTGCGCGACATGATGGAGGAAGCGAAGCCGGCGATTCTAGAAAAGGCCCGGACGATGGGTCAGGGAAAAGGCTGAAGGCTAACGCAAAGGTCAGCGACGGGAGCCAGCTACCGATGACGTTGTATTTGTCTCTGACCTCAACGGCTGGCCCCCGTTTGCTGCACCGTCTTGTGGGACAGTCTCACTCTTCCTCATGAACTTGTCGGGGTGTGCGTTCATGTAATGCATCTTCCGGTTGTAAAACTCAATGAACTGCTCGGTGGCATAGCGATGAGCATGGCCAAGCGATGGATAGAACTGTGGGATCCAGACTTCAAAGGGCCCGTCGTTCGTACCAGTGTACTTTGGCTTCTCGCTCTCGCCGCCCAAGGTGTAAAGGCGTAGATGTCCTTCTTGATAATCGTCCATCGCTTGAGTCGAGGCGGTCACGCCTACCAGTTCATAAACCTCATCACGCCAACCGCCCATATGATAGATCTGCCAATAGCTCCACCCAGCGAGCCACAGACTACCAAAGACCGATACCGAAATCAGTGCTGCCGCCGTAACAATCAAAACTTGAGACGCGCGGGTTTCCATTTTGTCCAAATGTTATGTGACCTTCCAAAGTGAAGTGATATTACCCATTGCGAACCGAGGATGATTTTCACCTCTTCTCCTGTCCAGAAATATTTACATTCATCGAGGCACAAGCCCCTTCTACACCATTGTGGTGAAAATCCCGGCCATCCTGTTCATCCTGTCACAGCGCAGCTAAATCGATCTGCTCAAATGCATTCACGATCACATCAGCCCGGCTCAGGGTTTGCCGGTCGTAAGTGGTGGCAAGGCCGATGGATTTCATGCCGGCGCGGCGAGCGGCTTCCACCCCGTGCGGCGCGTCTTCGATGACGACACAATTTTCCGGCGGAACGCCGAGCCGGTTGGCGGCATGAAGAAAAATATCCGGATTGGGTTTGGAGCGGTAGCCCACCGCCATCAGCGAATAGACGTGGCCGGCAAAGAGCTTCGATAGTCCGAGCCGGGCATCCACGATAGCCAGCAAATCCTCCGGCATGGCAGTGGCCACCGCCGTCCGGTATTTCGGTCGAATGCGCTCGAAAAATTCACGGAACCCGGGCATGAATTCCACGCGCTCCTCCAGTTGACGCCGGACCAGTTCCCGGCGTTCGTTCGCCAGTGCCTGGTTGTCGCCGGCGAGCTGGTATTTAGCTTTGATGATTTCGACGGCCTCGGCCTGGGATTTGCCGCTCAACGAATGCTTGATGTCCTTTCGGTCGTAGGCGATGCCGCGCCGGCGCAGAAATTCCTCCTGGGCCCGGTCCCACATCGGCTCGGTGTCAATGATGACACCTTCCGCGTCGAAAATAATCGCTTTGATCATGAAATGGTCAGGCCATCGTCCTAAAGCCGGCCATGAAATAGGCTGGCGACCGGGCCGGGGCAAGCCGAAGTTGGCTGAAGCACCGGCGGATTTTTGGACTGCGCCGGCAGAGCGATAGCGGCGACGGCGCTTTCGGATGGCCCGGGATGTTCGATTGTGCAACCCCTTGTCCCAAAGCGGTGTCGCGCTGGACTTGCCACCGCAGTCCAAAACCTGGCGGCAAATCGGTCGGCCCACAAACAAGGCAATCCGTTCGCTATCTTCCATCTTCGATCCTCCAGATTCAAGAAACCCGCTTCCACTCCCATCATTTTCTGGGTAATGTCCTAAGTTCGTGTAGCGTTGAGCGTCTCGCTCAACTATCGAGCCAGAGGCTCGACCCTACAATGGCCGAACTAGGACACTACCATTTTCTGCTGTTCCTTTCCGAAAATTTGCCGGATACTGTAGGCGAACACATTTTCCCAATTAAGAAATCGCATGAGTACCAAGCCTGTCAAACCCCGGGAGACCGCCGAGCGCCGCTGGCTTTCTTACCGGCCCGAAATCAAGGTGCTCGATTGCACCATCCGCGACGGCGGCCTGATGAACAATCACCACTTCGAAGACAACATCGTCAAGGTGGTCTATGACACCTGCGTGGCCGCGGGCGTTGATTACATGGAGCTGGGCTATAAAGCTTCGCGCCAGGGCATCAAGCAGGGCGAGCACGGCTGCTGGAAATACTGTGTCGAGGACGACCTTCGCCGCATCGTCGGCGACAACAAGACGGATTTGAAACTGTGTGTGATGGCCGACGCCGAGCGTTGCGATTATCACGAAGACATCCTGCCGAAGAAGAATTCCGTCATCGACATGATTCGTGTGGCGACCTACATCAACCAGATTCCCACGGCGCTGGAGATGGTCAAGGACGCGCACGACAAGGGCTACGAGACGACCGTCAACCTGATGGCAGCTTCGGTCATCCCCGACCGCGAATTGAACGAGGGGCTGGAGATGCTCGCCAAGTCCGAGGCGAAGGCCGTTTATCTCGTGGACAGCTTCGGCGCGTTTTACAGCGAGCAGATCCATTACCTGGTCAAGCTGTACCTGTCGCACTGCAAACCCGCCGGCAAGGAAGTGGGCGTGCACATGCACAACAACCTGCAACTCGCCTACGCCAACACCATCGAAGGCATCATCGAAGGCGCCAATTTCCTGGACGCCACCATGGCCGGCCTGGGCCGCGGCGCCGGCAACTGCCCGATGGAATTGCTCATCGGGTTCCTGCACAACCCGAAATACGAGCTCCGCCCCATCCTCGACTGCGTGCAGAACCACATCGAGCCGATGCGTTCGAAGCTGCTGTGGGGTTACGACCTGCCGTACCTGTTGACCGGCCTGCGCAATCTGCATCCGCGCGCCGCCATCAAGTTCAAGGAAGCCGAGCTGAAAGGCGAAAAAGGCGACATCCTCAAGTTTCTGGATGTGGTCACGGACCAGGAATGACCGCGTAAAACTTCGCCATGCAGTTGACGCGCGATGGATGGCAGTCCCTCACCACATCACAGTGGCCAGTTCGTGCTGTCAAAGACTTTCAGGTCCACGTGATTCGTCGAGCCATCGGCTGCCAATTCAACGGTAACCTGGGCGTCCAGGCGCCCGACTCCGCGTCGATCCGTCCAAACCCAGTGACCGTCAGCGAAGCGCGCCGGCTGGCCGCCGTGGAAGGGCTGGGCGTGGTAAAGTTCAGCGGCTTTGTCGTTGGCCAGCTGTACCGCGAGGCCAGTGGCTTGTTCAACGGTGAGCTTCGCCTTCGGCGGCGAACTCACGCAGCCGGCCAGGAGCAGGGCCAGAGTGATAACCCACGATGTTCTCATAAGTTTCCTAGCACAACTGACGGCCAAAACTGAGCCACGCCAGCCCGATGGTGTCAATGGCGAAATGTGTTCCTCGAAGATTTGGGCTTTAGCTTGGCGGAGGGGGCCCAACAGGCATGTGACAAGTAACGCCCGACGGTAAACCCGAGTCACTTGATGCTTCATGTTCAATGTTGCTTCATCTCGCTATTCAATCACCGACTTCGCGATCCATGCTCGCGATTCCCACCACCAACCTTTAGTCGACCTCTGTGCGTCTTGACCGACCGCGTCCAGAATTCATTTGCTCCGACACCCGTATTACTTTAAAATATCATCAGCCAGCTACACTTCAATTGCTCAATCCATTAGAAGATGCTGTTATGAAAAAGTCGATCCTCTCCACTCTCGCCATTGCCGCAACAATCTCCGTCCATGCGCAGACTTGCGATCCGCCTCCAACTGGGCTGGTCGGCTGGTGGCGGGCAGAGGGCGATACATATGATTTTCTCGGCTTGAACAGCGGCGTCCTACATGGCGGGGTGGGCTACGTCACCGGGCAGGTCGGCCAGGCATTCAGCCTAGATGGCGCCAGCGGTTATGTGGAGGTCCCCGGCAGTGCAAGCCTGAAATTCACCAACGCCATGACCGCCGAGGCTTGGATCAAGCTCAATTCGACTTCCGGCACCAAGACCGTCATCACCAAGGGCCAAGACAGCGACAATTCTGATGATTGGCTGATGACGATCGTGGGCGGGCAATTGAATGGCTCCATCTATGCCGGTGGTTCGTGGCAAGGCGGTAATTTTTCGACGACGATGAATTCCGGGGTTTGGTATCACGTGGCCATCACCTACGATGGATCGGTCTTGTGTGGTTATGTAAATGGCGTGCTGGACGGGCAGAGGAGCATTTCGGGTTCTCTGCGAACAACAGACTACGCACTACGCATTGGAGCTTACGCGCCCACCAACGGAGTGTCGAATAAGAACTTCTTCGCTGGCCTGATCGATGAAGCGAGTGTTTACAACCGCGCACTTTCTTCCAATGAAATCGCCGCCATCTATGCCGCGGGCTTGAGCGGCAAGTGTGCTCAGCCTCTTCCCCCAAAGATTCTTTACCAACCGCTCAGTCAAGTGGCGACCATCGGACATGATGTCACACTCACTGTGCTGGCCAGTGGCACACCGGTTATATCGTATCAATGGACCTGGAATGGAACGAACATGAATAACGCCACGAACGCCACCTTGCTACTGACCAATGTCCAATTCAGTCAGGCTGGTAACTACGCCGTACAAATTTCCAACATAGCGGGATCCACCAACAGCTCTAATGCTGTGTTAACGGTCAGTTTACCTCCCTTGCCTCCCAGCGGCTTGGTCGGCTGGTGGCAGGCGGAGAGCAACGCATGGGATTTCCTGGGCCTGAACAGCGGCACTACAATCGGGGGCGTAACTTACGGGGCTGGTGTCACCGGCCAGGCGTTCAACTTGAATGGCACTAGCGGTTATGTGGAGGTTCCCAGCAGCTCGAGCCTGAAGTTCACCAATGCCATGACCGCCGAGGCCTGGATCAAGCTCAATTCGACTTCCGGCACCAAGACCGTCATCACGAAGGGTCAAGACAGCGACGCTCCGGGCGATTGGCTCATGTCAATTGTCGGCGCCCAATTGAATGGTAGCCTCTATGCCGGTGGATCCTGGCAGGGCGGCAATTTCTCGACCATCATGAGCCCCGGGACCTGGTATCACGTCGCAATCACCTATGACGGTTCCTGGCTGTGTGGATACGTCAACGGTGTGCTGGACGGACAGAAGAATGTTTTGGGCTCCTTGCGAACTACGGACTATGCATTGCGCATCGGGGCTTACGCGCCGGTCAATGGGTCGGCGTATAAGAACTTTTTCGCCGGCCTGATCGATGAAGCGAGCGTTTACAACCGCGCTCTCACCTCCAATGAAATTGCCACCCTGTATTCCGCCGGCAAACGCGCCGTCCCGGCTGCCCCAAGCATTCTGTCGCAGCCGACAAACCAGACAGTGCTGGCGGGCAGCAGCCCGACCTTGGTTGTCTTCACCATGGGAACGCCTTTGCTCTATTATCAATGGAGCCTGAACGGCACGAATCTGCCCGGGGCCACCAACGCGACTTTGAACCTGACAAACATTCAGCCCTTCAATGCGGGCAATTACCAGTTGGCCGTGACCAACAGCTTTGGTTCAACCAACAGCGCTATCGCCACATTGATAGTCGTCGAGCCGCCCCGCATCGTGGCCCAGCCGGTCAGTCAGACGGTGTTAAGTTACCACGATGCTTCCTTCAGCGTGAGTGCTGCCGGCACCCTGCCTCTGAGTTACCATTGGCGAAAGAACGGCCTCTATCTCTCGAACGGCGGCAACGTCAGCGGTTCAACTTCAACCAATTTGGTTCTGACCAGCGTGGGTCTGGGTGACGCGGGCAATTACTCCGTCGTGGTGAGCAATGCCTACGCAACCACCAACAGTATCATCGCCGTCTTGACGGTGCCGCAGACGGCGGTGACGCTGAATCCGACGAACGCCATGGCCGGCACCACGATCGTGGTGCCAGTGACCATGAACGCCTTGGGAGTCGAAAACACGTTTCTGGCCAGCGTGGGTTACGATCCGACCAAACTGGTGTTGCAACGGGTACACTTGGGTCAAACCCTGACAAACGCCTATTTGCAGGAGGTGGATTCCCAGACCAATAATGGGGAAGTGGGCTTTGCCATCTTCTTGGATTGGGCGGCCACCCTGCCGGCCGGAACCCAAAAAGTGGCGGAACTGGTATTTCAAACTATGCCTGCGGCAAGCAACGCAACCGTCAGCCTGACCTTCGGCGACAACCCGACCCTGCGGCAACTGTTGGACGATGATTGGAATATGTTACCGGCAATTTACCAAGGCGGCACGATCACCCTGACGCCGACGGAATATGCCGCAGATGTGTATCCACGCACCAATGGGGATAATCAGGTAACGTTGTTGGACTGGGCGGAAGTTGGCCGGATGGTAGCGGGACTGGATTTTCCGGTGAACAGCGATGAACTGGCGCGTGCGGATTGTGCCCCGCGTTATGCGCCTGACGGAGTTTTGACGGTCACGGATTGGGTGCAGGCAGGTCGATATGCCCTGGCACTGGATTCATTGACCCTCGTGAATTCCCCGGCGGGATCGGGGGCTCCGCCCCCGGATGATCCGGGAACGAACCGGGTTTTGCAGGTGGCCACTGTATCGGCTCAGCGCGGCCAGCCGGTGAGTGTGCCAGTACAGCTGGTTTGCCAGACTAATGAGAATGCCGTGGGTTTGACCTTGGGCTACAATACGAATCAGTTGAAATGGATCAGTGTAGCACTCGGTTCGGCAATGACAGGAGGCCGGCTGAACATCAATTCCAACCAATTGAGGGGTGAGTTGGGCGTCGTGATGGCGCTGCCGCCTGGAGCAGCCCTACCCGCGGGAACCAACGAGGTTGCCCGACTGCAATTTGAGACCCAGCCGAATGCCAGCGACCCGGCGGCTCTGATTCTGAATCAGAGCGTGGTAAAGCTACAGGTGGCGGACAAGATGGCGAATGTGCTAGCAGCCGTGTACGTGAATGGTGCAGTCGTATTGCCGGCCCAACCGATGTTGAAATTCCAATTGACGGGATCCATTTTACAACTCAGTTGGCCATTGGTGACGGGAACTTTCCAGGTGCAGGCGGCCAACAGCCCACTTGGACCGTGGAGTGCCCTACTCTTGCCGATCACCACCAACGGCTTGGATGCAACGGTGACGGTTTCCGCCACCAACCAGCAACAATATTTCCGGTTACAGGGACAGTAGGTTCGCTCCTGCTTAGGGCGCGCGCGACGGTCCTCTCACCTGTGGGTGCATTGCATCTATCGCTAAGTAACCTTAACCACCTGGGGCAGGACGGTTTCGTTTGGCAAGGTTGACTACCATTTCTCCTGGTGCACATAGTCCGGGTTGTACCGCGTGCGCGGCTCCTTCTCCTCGCCCGGCCGGCCGATGGCAATGCCGGCAACCGGAATGACCGAAGCCGGCAAGGCGAGAATTTCCCGGAGTTTGCGAACGCGATCCTCCCGCGGATGAACACCCAGCCAGCAGGCGCCGAGGCCCAGCGCATGCGCCGCCAACAGCAGATTTTCGACGGCTGCCGAGCAATCCTGCAGCAGGTAGCTGAGCTGGCGATCGTGCGCGGCTTCCAGTTCGCCGCAGACGATGATGCCCAGCGGGGCGGTGGCCAGCATGCCGCCGTTGGGCAGAACCGCGGCAATGGCAGCCAATGTTTCCTTTTTGCGGATGACCACGAAGCGCCAGGGGTCCTTGGCAACGGCTGACGGCGCCGCCATGGCCGCCTGCAACAGGGTGGTGATCGCCGTGTCATCAACGTCGCCAGGTGCGTAAATCCGAACGCTTCGCCGCCCGAGCACGAACCGTATTTTGTCTTCGACCGTCATACTCATAATTTTATCCGGGCGCAGAGCTTAGCTCATCCAGCATGGAAGGGCGAGTTGCTTTGGAATGGCATCAGCCTCTGACGAGTTGGCGTTCCACCCTGGGCGGGGCCTTGCCTGAGAAAGGGGGGACGGCACCACGGGTCTTGAATGAAATGGCCGGCGCCCAAAGTCTGTCACCGAAGACAAAATTGCGGGCATGCCAGTCTTGTGCTTCGCGCGGCTATTGATTTTCGACCGGTTTCTTCTTTACGAATTTCTGCCGCGCCTCGTCGGAAAGCTCGCTAAAATAAACCTTGGTCATCGCCATGCCCCCTTGCGCCGGTGTATAGCTGATAATAACCCCGTCCGGTTCCAGCTTTTCCACCTGAACATTCTTGTAGTGAGCGCCGGTGGCGGTCGCCAACTCGAAGCCTGAAGCCGCTTTGGCCGGCATCCGCGCCGTCTTTCGCGCGGCGGGTGCCGCAACCGGTCTGGGTTTTGCCAACGAAGCCGGCGGTTGAGGTCTGGCCGGTGTCGCAGTCACTGGAGCCGGCGTTGCCGGCAGGACCGGGGCAGGTGCGGGCGCCGCAGCGACCGCAATCATTGGAGATGATTTGGCCGATGTGGCGGGCACCGGTGCCGCAACCGGGGGTGCGGCCACCACCGGCTGGGCTTCCGTTCGCGACGGCACGGATACCATTGAAGTTGGCTCCACGGGAGCAACCGGCGCCGGCGCGGCCACGGTTGGCGCTGCAACCACCGGGGCAGTTTCGGCCGGAGCAGCCACTACGGGCGCGACTTCGGCAGGTACTGGAACTGCAGGTTTGACATTGGCTGGCGCCACCTCGACCGGCGTCGCCGCGACTGCAGGAGCGACCGCAGGAATTTCCGCGGGAGGCGGGGCGGTGACAACTGGAGTCGGTTCCACCGAAGGAGCAGGTGCCGGAGCGGACTCGGCCGGCGCGGCAACCGACGGCGCCCCTTCCGCCGGAGCAGGCGCGACGGCAATCGGAGTCACTTCCGCCGGGGTGACGCTCGCTGGTACGGCTTCAGCCGGAGCGACCGCTGCCGGGACAGGTTCGGTTGGCGCGACGACCACCGGGGCGGCCTCGGCGGGCGCGACCGGTACAGGAGCCGGCTCGGCCGGTGCAGCGATCACGGGCGTCACTTCGGCAGGGGCGGCAGCGATCGGTGCAACATTCGTTGAAACGGCTGCAGCCGGGACGGCCGAACTCGGGCTGACTTCCCCTGGCACGGCGGCAACCGGCGGTGTCTCTGCTGGAGCCGGAGTAGCCGCAACCGGAGTGGCCTCACTCGGAGGCGGTACGGCAACGACTGGAGTCACTTCCGCCGCAGCGATATTCGTGGAAACGGTCTCAACCGGGGTAACCGCCGCCGGGACTGGTTCGGTTGGCGCGATGGCAACCGGTGCAGGTTCGGCGGGAGCAACCGGTGCAGGAGCAGCCTCGACCGGCGGGGTCACCGCTGGCATCGCAGCGACCGGCGCGATTTCGACCGGAGCCGCCGGTGCGGGTGTGGCTTCCACAGGTGCGGCCGCAACTGGTGCCGCCTCAACCGGCGCAACAACGGCAGGCGCAGCGTTGGACGGCGCCGCTTCCAAAGGCGTTGCCGCCACTGGCACTACTTCAGCCGGAGCCGGAGTGGCGACGACTGGTGCGGCTTCAGCCGGCGCGGGCACAGCCGGCGCAGATTCGACTGGCGCGGCAACCAACGGCGCGGCTTCAGCAGGTGTGACAAGCGAAGGTGCGACATTCGTGGAAATGGTTTCCGTGGCGACAACTGGAACCGGGGCCGCTTCAACCGGCGCGGCAGCGATCGGCACAATTTCTGCGGGAGCCGGCGCGGCGACAACTGGAGTCGTTTCAGCCGGAGCAGCGGGTGCAGGAATGGCTTCCGCCGGCGCAGCAGCAGCTGGCGGCACTTCCGTCGGCGCGGGAGCAGTCACCACGGGAGTTGCTTCCGCCGGTGCGACATTCGTGGGTGCCGTCTCAACGGGCGCAGCGGCAACCGGGGCTGGTTCGGCGGGCGCGATCACCGCCGGTTGAGCTTCAACCGGAGTGACAGGTGCGGGCGTGGCAGCAACCGGTACCGGTTCAGCAGGTGTAACAACGGCAGATGCAGCGTTTGTCGGCGCCGCGTCCAATGGTGTCGCAGTCACCGGCGTCACTTCCGCCGGCGCCGGAGCGGCGACGACCGGAGTTGTTTCGGCCGGAGCAGCAGGCATGGTTTCGGGCGGTGCGGGCACAGCGGGAGTGGACTCGACAGGCGCGGCAACCAACGGCGCGGTTTCAGCAGGCGTGACAACCGAAGGTGCGACATTCGTGGAACTGGTTTCCGTGGCGACGACTGGAACGGGGGTCGCCTCAATTGGAGCGGGGGCAGTCACTGCAGGAGTCGCTTCCGCCGGTGCGATATTCGTCAGCGCTGTTTCAGCCGCGGTTGCGGCAACCGGGACAGGTTCGGCTGGCGCGACCACCACCGGGGCAGGTTCGGCGGCAGCGGCAGGTGCAGGAGCGGTTTCCGCCGGCGCCGCAGCGTTCGGTGCGGCTTCAACAGGTGTAGCGGTAATCGGTGCCGTCTCCGCGGGCGTAATAACCGCAGGCGTGACATTCGTCGGCGTCGCTTCCGCCGGGGTCACCGCCACGGGAGCCACTTCCGCCGCGGCCGGAGCGGCGACAACGGGCGTCGTTTCCGCTGGCGCAACCGGTGCGGGCGCAGTCTCCGTCGGTGCAGTAACATTGGGTGTGGCTTCAGGCGGCGCAACAACTGCAGAAGTGATATTCGTCGGTGTCGCTTCCTCCGGGGTCATCGCGACCGGAGCTGCTTCCGCCGCCGCTGGGGCGGCGACAACCGGCGCCGTTTCCGTTGGCGTAACCGGTGCAGGCGCGGCCTCCGTCGGCACAGCGATATTAGGTGTGGCTTCGGCAGGTACAATGGCAATCGGTTCTGGTTCGACCGGTGCAGCCGGAACTGGAGCGGTATTCGCCGGGGCAGTTTCAGCTGCCGGGGAGCTCGGCGAAGTCGCCGCATTTTCAGGAACCAGTGCGATCGTGTTGGTAGCGGATGGGCTGGAAGGAGCGGTTGCCACTTTCGCCGGTGCGCCCGCCGTTTTCGGCGGCTTCGCTTTCGGGGTGTCCAACGCGTTCAATTTTTGTTCCAACAGGGCGCGGGCCGCCGCCTGGGCCGGCGTGTCTTCCGCCCGGCTTGAAATCGGAGTCGTTCCCAGCGCAACGCAGAGGCCAACGAAAAGCGTGGTCCGCAGGCAGTGATTCATCCAGATGAAGCGCAGGCAGCCGGCACAAACCGACGGGGACGGACGGCACCCTTGGCTTTGACTGCCCGAACGGGACATCCGGCCATGAAAACGTCCGGCCGAGGATTCAGAACCGTCGAGTCCGTCATGCCTGCCATCCTGCTCTAGATGATCAAACCTGCTGAATTTCATGTTTCGACACGGATTGCCGAGCATTTGCTGTACCAAATGAGTGATGGTGTGAATCTCCTCTCCGGCGAGCGGGCGCGACTGGAGCCGGCCTTCACGAGCCTTGGATCGTCACATACCTGAGACGCTACCGTCCCGGGAGGAGACAGAAACTGCTTCACAAAGGTCGTCGGACGGGGCCTTCCACGAGCCTCAAAGTTTGGGTGATTTGGCGTGAAAACCGGAAAATGATACGGGCGGCCATTGGCATGACCGCCCGGGAGGAACCGGAGGCGTTGTCCGCTTATTCGAAATCCATTTCGTAGCTGTACACGTTGCCGGTCAACCGGCTCCTGATCTGGCAATTCGATTTGTTGATGACCGCCTGCATGGATTTGTTGTCCGTCAACACCTCGGCGGTGAATCCGCGGATGCCGTTGCGCCGCGCAATGCGCATCAGGTGCTTGAGCAGGAAGGTGCCGATGCCATGGTTCTGCCACGCGTCGCTCACCACGAACGCCACCTCCGCCAGGTTCGTCTTCGGATCGAGGTAATAACTCCCGACGGCGATGATTTCCTCCCCGTGCGCCTCGGGCAGTGTGCCGACGATGGTCACGTCGTTGCGGTGGTCGATGTAAACGAAGTCCTGAATCTGCTGCCGCGACACGCGCTTCGAGTGGCTCATGAAGCGGTAGTAGATCGTCGCCTCCGACAATTTGTAGAACAGGTCGCGCATCCGCGGCTCGTCGGTGGGATGAATCGGACGGAAGTTCATCTGGGTGCCGTCATTGAGCAGGTAGGTCGTGCGCAACTCCTTCGGCCCGACGAGGATTTTGCCCTCGAGGTCGGACATGCCGGCGGAGAGGTATTTGGCGTTGATGGCGTCGCGCAGCAGGTCCGCGCGGAATTTCGGGTGGGCGATGCTGATGAGCGCCAGGGCGCGTTCCTGGATGCTCTTGCCGTGCAGGTAGGCCACGCCATATTCGGTCACCACATAATGCACCCCGGCGCGGGTCGTCACCACGCCGGCGCCCGGGCTGAGGTGCGTCACGATGCGCGAGATGGTGCCGCCCTTGGCGGTGGACGGCAGCGCGATGATGGCCTTGCCGCCTTTCGACTTGGACGCGCCGCGGTTGAAGTCCACCTGCCCGCCCACGCCGGAGAAAAATTTCGAGCCGATGGAATCGGCGCAGACCTGGCCGGTGAGATCAATCTCCAGCGCGGTGTTGATGGCCACCATTTTGTTTTCCTGGCGGATGATGGCCGGGTCGTTGACGTATTCCGTGGGATGAAACGCGAAGACCGGGTTGTTGTCCACGTAATCGTAAATCTTCTTCGTGCCGAGGCAGAAGCTGGTCACGATTTTGCCGCGGTCGATGGACTTCCGGTTGCCGGTGATGGCGCCGCATTCAATCAGATCAATGATGCCGTCCGTCACCATCTCGGTATGCACGCCCAGGTCTTTCTTGTCCTTGAGAAACCCGAACATCGCCTGGGGGATGCGCCCGATGCCGAACTCGATGGTGGACCCGTCCTCGACGAGCGCGGCGATGTACTCGGCGATTTGCCGGGTCGTCTCGGTGGCTTCGGCCGGCGGCACCTCGAGAATCGGAGCCGACGACGGCACGAGCACGTCGATATCGTGCACGTGGATGAAGCTGTCGCCCAAGGTGCGCGGCATGTTCGGGTTCACCTGGGCAATGACGAGCGAGGCGTTCCCGGCGGCCGCGCGGATGATGTCCACCGACACGCCGAAGCTGCACAGGCCGTTCTTGTCCGGCGGACTCACCTGGATGAGGGCCACATCGAGCGGCAACTGGCCGGTGTCGAACAGGCGCGGGATGTCGGAGAGGAAGACCGGCGTGTAGTCGCCCAGCCCTTCCTGGATGATGTCGCGGACGTTCTCGGCGATAAAGAAGCTGTTGACGCGGAAGTACTGGGTCATCTCCCGGTGCGCGTAGGGCGCGTCGCCAAAGGTGAGCAGGTGGACAATTTCGGTGTCCGGCAGTTCGGTGGCGCGTTTGCTGAGGGCGCTGACCAGCTCCAGCGGTTCCCCCGCGCCGGTGGCGATGAAGACGCGCTGGCCGGGCCGGATTTTCTTGACCGCCTCGGGCGCGGTAAGGACTTGCGACTGGCAAGTCTCCTGCCAGTTGGGATCGTAAGTGATGGTCTTGGTTTTACTCATGGGCTTTGCCGGAATTTGAAAGGGTCATCCGCGCGTCGGCCACGTAAGCTTGCACGCCCACGGGACCGACGATGAAGGGGTTGATGTCCAGTTCCTTGATTTCAGGATAATCCGTAACGAGCTGGCTGATGCGCTGGAGCGCGCCGGCGATGGCTTCCAAGTCCACCGGCGCCTGGCCGCGCGCGCCCTGCAGCAGCGCGTACGAGCGGGTGCCTTTGAGCATTTGCATCGCCTCCTCCGCCGTGATCGGCGCGAGATGGAAGGTCACGTCCTTCATCACCTCGACAAAGATGCCGCCCAGGCCGAACATCAGCATCGGCCCGAACTGCGGGTCGCGCGTCATGCCCAGGATCACTTCCCGGCCGCGCTGACCCATCTTCTCCACATAAGCGCCGCGAAGATGCGCGTTGGGCGC
>DATJOW010000034.1:0-10745 GCA_035506715.1 Candidatus Acidiferrum sp.
AATCCGGCAAAGCATATAAACACCCGCGGCGACCATGGTGGCAGCATGGATGAGGGCGCTGACGGGGGTCGGGCCTTCCATCGCGTCGGGCAGCCAGACGTGCAGCGGAAATTGCGCGGACTTGCCCATCGCCCCGCAGAAGATCAGCAGACCGGCAATGCTGGCCATGGTCCCGAGCGCGGCAGGATTGGCGACGAGAGTCTGATGGAGGGTGTTGAAATTCAACGAACCGAGCGCCGTCCATACCACCAGGATACCCGTCAGGAAGCCAAAGTCGCCGAGGCGATTGGTGAAGAACGCCTTTTTGGCTGCGTCGGCCGCGCTGGGCTTTTCAAACCAGAAGCCGATGAGCAGGTAGCTCGAAACGCCAACGAGCTCCCAGAAGATGAACATCTGGATAAAATTGGTCGCCAGTACGATGCCGAGCATCGAGAACGTGAACAGGCTCAGGCAGGCGAAGAAGCGCGAGAACCCGCGGTCGGCGTGCATGTAGCCGAACGAGTAAATGTGAATCGCCCCGCCGACGCCGGTCACAATGAGCAGCATCATCAGGCTCAGCGCATCGAGCTTCAGCCCGAAATCCACGTTCAAGTTGCCGACGGACAACCAGGTGGTCTTCAGTTCCGCCGGCGCCGGGGCCCAACCGTTGGCCGCGATGAATGCAACCGTTAAGACAAACCCAGCGACAATGGCGCCGATGGACAGCAGCGCGCTGAGGTTGCGATGGCGCAGGGTAAAAAGCGTTATCGCCGCCGTGCTCAGTAGCGGCAGGAACAAAATCAGCCAGGGCAACGCTTCGTATTTCATCCGATTAACGGGTAACTCCCGTAAATTGTCTGTAGCACCCGCGTCTCGCGGGTTGTTTCGGGCGTCGCGCCCGAAACCGACGCCATTTGCACGTCGCCGCGCTTTGTTTGGTCGAAAGCTGTCGGACGCGCGCCGCCACAATTTGGCGAGACGCCAAATTGGACCCGCCGGAGGCGGGTGCTACCTGTAGCTTTCGTAAGGTTTTCCATCGTTTCTACAGTTTCATTGTCGTCAGGTCTTCGACGTGGGCCGACTGGCGCTTGCGGTAGAGCGCCACGATGAGGGCCAACCCCACCGCCACTTCCGCCGCGGCCACGGTGATGATGAAGAACACCAGCACCTGGCCATTTAGGTTGTGGTTGAAGCGCGAAAACGCGACCAGCGCGAGGTTCGCCGCGTTCAGCATCAATTCCAGCGACATGTAGATCACCAGCAGATTGCGCCGCAGGATGACCCCGAGCAGGCCCAGGCAAAACAGCAGGGCGCTGACGGTCAGATAATGTTCAAGGCCGACTTGCATTTCAAAAGCTCCCAATCCCAAGCTCCAAGCTCCAGAGAACATCCAAATTCCAATCAACAAAGCCGTGGTGCTCGCAGTTTGGAGCTTGAGGCTTGGTGCTTCTCTGGCGCTTGGATGTTGGTGCTTGGAATTTCATTTAAGGTCCTTTTTGCTCAACAAAATCACGCCGACCATCGCCACCAGCAACAGCACGGACACGACCTCGAATGGCAACAAATATTGCGTGAACAACAACTTGCCCAGGGCGACGGGTTCACCCTCCAACCCGGGTTCGAGCGGGACACCACCGGGTTTGGCGGTCAATACTCTCAGAAATATCATCGCGATGGCGCCGACGGAAATCAACCCGGTCACGAGGCCGAAGCTTTTGATCGCCCGCCGTTCCTCCTCCTTCAAATCGAGCAGCATGATGACGAAGAGAAACAGCACCATGACCGCGCCGGCATAGACGAGTATTTGCACGGCGGCGAGGAAGAACGCATGCAGCAGCACGAACAAGCCCGCCATCGAAAGGATGGTCAGCACCAGGAACATCGCGCTGGTGACTGGGTTGCGGCTGAACGGGTTGGCGATCACCAGTGCGCCGCACAGCAGCGTCAGGAACGCGAATGCGTAAAACAAAATGTCGGGCAGTGCCATGTTAAAAAATCCAAGCTCCAAGCTCCAAACTCCAGAGAACATCCATGTTCCAAACGTCAAAGCAGCGTTGCCCACCATTTGAAGCTTGAGACTTGGCGCTTCTCTGGATGTTGGATGTTGGTGTTTGGAGCTTCATCACACTTTTACCGGGAAATTTTCTTGGGCTTTCGCCTCGTCGAGTTTGTGTTTCCATTTCTGGATGCCGCCGTGCGTGCCGCCGAGCGCCAGGAGTTTTTCCTTGTTGTAAATCATCTCGGCGCGGCTCGTGCCGGTCAGCGAATAGTCCTTTTGCAGGAAAATGGCCTCCTCGGGGCAGACCTCCTGGCAGAAGCCGCAGAAAATGCAGCGCAGCATGTTGATCTCGAATTCCTGCGGCATCTTCTCCGCGTTCGGTCGGTCGGCCAGTTGTCCCGCCGGGCCGGGTGGAATGATCTTGATGGCCTTGGGCGGACAGATAAATTCGCACAGCTGACAGGAGACGCACTTGGTGTTGCCGTCCTGGTCGCGCACCAGGTACGGCGCCCCGCGGTAGCCTTCGCCCACCGTCCACGGCACCTCGGGATAATAACCCTTGGCCACGACCTTCGCGGCATTGCGCCCGCGGAACAGGGTGTTGACGAAATGCCGCCACGTGACCTTGAACCCGCCGATGATGGCCGGCAGGTAAAGCCGTTCCGCAAAAGTCAGTGGTTTGCGTTTGACGATCATTTTAACTTCTCAGCCACAAAATCACCGCCGTCACCACGATGTTCGCCAGGGCCAGCGGCAGAAACCGGCGCCAGCCGAGGTCCATGAGTTGGTCATACCGGAACCGCGGCCACATCCAGCGTATCCAGATGAACAGCACCAGGAAAATCAACACCTTCGCCAGGAAAATCACGACGTGCGCGATGCCGCCCAGCAACGTGGTTGCCGTCCGATCCAGCCCGAACCATGGCAGCGTCCAGCCGCCGAAGAAGAGCGTCACCATCATGGCCGAGACGAGAATCATGTTCGCGTATTCGCCCATGAAGAACAGGGCAAATTTGATGGAGCTGTACTCGATGTTGTAGCCACCGGCCAGCTCCTGCTCGGCCTCCGGCAAGTCAAACGGCGTGCGGTTGGTTTCGGCAAAGGCCGCGCCTAGGAAAATGGCGAACGCCAGCGGCTGCTTGAACACCAGCCAGTGCAGCAGACTGCCGGTCTGGTAGCCGATCACGTCGTTCAGGTTCAGACTGCCGGTGAGCAGGAATATCGGAATGACCGACAGCCCCATGGAAATTTCGTAGGAGATCATCTGCGCGCTCGACCGGATGCCGCCGAGAAACGGGTACTTCGAATTGGCCGCGTAACCCGCCAGCACGATGCTGTAAACGCCCAGCGACACCATGCCAAACGTGTACAGGATGCCAACGTTCAGATTCGCCAGCACCATCGGCTGATGGCCGATTTTTGAGCCGAACGGTATGACAGCAAGATTGAGGATAGCCGGCATCAATGCGATGGCTGGGGCCAGGAAGAAATAAATTTTGCGGACCTGGGCCGGCGTGAATTCCTCTTTGAAAAACGCTTTGATGCCGTCCGCCGCCGGTTGCAAC
Organism: Candidatus Acidiferrum sp.; assembly: GCA_035506715.1. Lineage (GTDB taxonomy): Bacteria > Verrucomicrobiota > Verrucomicrobiia > Limisphaerales > UBA11358 > UBA11358. The sequence continues at coordinate 3,544 of DATJOW010000034.1, forward strand.
AGGCCGAACGGGCCAACGCGATTCGGCCCCACCCGGTCCTGGATGAACGCGCAGACGCGGCGCTCGACCAGCACGATGTAGGCGACCATCGTCATCAGCACCGCAAACGCCGCCAGAATCTTCACGCCCGTGAAAAGCGCGAATTGCTGCGTGTCGCTCAGATTGTTCAGCCAATCGATCATTTCAAATTTTCATTGGTAGGGACGCCGCGCCGCGGCGTCCGGTCGGCGCAGCGCGCCGACCCTACCTTAAATTTTCACTGTCACGCCGGTGTCACCGAGACCGGCCCACGTCAATCCGTTGAACGCGGGCACGTCCTTCGCCATTTCGTTGAACAGGCCTTCAATGGTCAGGAACCCGTCCTGGCCGGTCACGTTGTAAACCACGTCGTGCAGAAAATCCCATTCCGGCCTCGCCTCGCCGGGCGGTTCGACCGCTTGCATGAATTTCTGGACGCGGCCTTTCGTATTCGTGAAGGTGCCGCGTTTCTCAGCGTGAGTGCAGCCGGGCAACAGGTAATGCGCCTGCTTCGTGGTTTCGTTCGGCAGAATGTCGCTCACAATCAGCGTGTCCAGCTTCCCCAGCAAATCCACACCAATGCCGTGTTTGGTCACATCCTCGCCGAAAACAAGGAGCGTCTTGATTTTTCCGGCGCGAATGAGCTCGGCGATCGGCATGAGCTTGATGCCGGCACTGGTTTGGCAGATGCCGATCAACCGCGCCCCGGTCTTGTTCGGGTTCCGGTCGGTGTTCAGCAGCAGCTTGTCGCCATCCCCAAAGCGCCCGATGACATCGGTCAAGGCGCCGCATCGGTCGGCCAGTTTTTTGAGCAGCCACAATTCCTCGTTCGTCTGGCGGGCTGAGGCGATGACGGCCACGGACCCGGGCGGCGCTTTTTTGAGCCCGTCGGCAATGTCATTGAGCGCGGCCGTCCAGGTGGTCGTTCGGCCGCGAACGAGCACGTCTTCCAACCGGTCCACGCGGCCAATCCAACGGTAATTCAAACGCCCGTAGTCGCACATCCACGGGCCGTTGACGGCGGCGTTTTCGCGCGGCGTGTAGCGGTAAATCTTTTCCGCGCGCGACCCGATGATAATGTTGCAGCCGGTGGCGCAACTGGTGCAGACGCTTTTGGTTTCCTTCAAAAACCAGACGCGCATCTGGAACCGGAAATCCTTGGACGTGAGCGCCCCCACCGGGCAGATGTCCACGGTGTTCAGCGTGTAATTGTTATCGAAGACCCGGCCCGGATACGCCGTCAGCGTATTGTAACTGCCGCGATTGACGATGCCCAGCGCGTCGTCGCCCACGATGTCCTTCGTGAACCGGATGCAGCGGGTGCAGAGAATGCAGCGCTCGTCGTCGAGCACAAGGCGCGGGCCGAGGTCAACCGCCTTGGGCTTGTGGACCTTGGGCTCGACGAACCGGCTCGCGCTCTGGCCGTAATCCGCCGAGTACTCCTGCAATTTGCATTCACCCGCCTGGTCGCAAATCGGACAATCGAGCGGATGATTGATGAGCAGGAATTCCAGCACACCCTCGCGCATTTGCTTCACGCCGGGGGTGTTGGTGTAAATTTCCATGCCGGGCGATACCGGCGTGGCGCAGGCGATGGCCGGCCGCGGTGACTTGACGATCTTGGCCGTGCCATCGGGATTCAGGATGGGCTTGCGATCCGGGCCGAGCGCCGGCGTGCCGAATTCGACGAGGCACATGCGGCAGTTGCCGGCGATGGGCAGTTTCGGGTGATAGCAATAATGCGGCACGTCCACTTTCGCCAGTTCGCAGGCCTGGATCATGGTCGTAGGCATCAGCCGGCCCGACCAGTCCGCCATGAGGCGCGGCACTTCAAGCTCGCGCCCGTCCACCTTCACCCGGATTTTCTCAATCGGGGGCGGCGCGGGCATCGTTTCAGTTGTGGCAGAGGCGGACATTGAAATCAGTGTTGCGCGGCGGCCAAGAGTCTGGGGGCTGCTGGCAGAGAATGTTCCTTCGCGCGGCGCGCTTCATCAGCGGCGCCCTTGGCGACAAATTCATCCTTGAACTTGGCCACAAAACTTTGGACCGGCCAGGCACAGGCCTCGCCGAACGCGCAAATCGTGCGGCCGCCGGGAATGTTGTCGGCGATTTTCAACAGGTAATCCGCATCCTGCGCCCGGCCTTCGCCATGGGAAAGGCGGTGTAGGGCCTTGCTCATCCAGAGCGACCCTTCGCGGCAGGGCGTGCACTGGCCGCAGCTTTCGTGCGCGTAAAATTCGGCAATGTTGGCCAGCGCCTCGACGATGTCGGTGGAATCGTCCAGCACGATGATCGCGCTGGAGCCGCTCATCGAGCCGGCCTGGATCAGCGAATCGAAATCATAGGGCAAATCGAGCATGGCCACTTCCTTGCCCTTGAGATTGAATTTCTCGCCGGCCTTAAAGACCTTGGCCGACGAACCACCGGGGATCACCGCTTTCAAAGAACGCCCGGGCCGCAGTCCCCCGCCGAATGCCGGATCGTGGATGAGTTCGCCGATGGTCACCCTGCCGACTTCGATTTCATAATAACCCGGTTTCTTGACATGGCCGCTGAGGCTGACGATGCGGGTGCCGGTGTTGTTGGGCGTGCCGAGCTTGGCGAACTCCGCGCCGCCCATCGCGACGATGTGCTTCACGTTGCAGAGCGTTTCGACATTGTTGACGATGGTCGGACACATCCACAGACCGAGCACGGCCGGAAAATACGGCGGCTTGATGCGCGGATAGGGCCGCTTGCCTTCCAGCGACTCGATCAGGCCGGTCTCCTCGCCGCAGATATAGGCGCCGGCGCCGCGATGGACGTAAATCTCCAAATCGTAGCCGCTGCCGAGAATATTTTTGCCGAGGAAATGTTTCGCGCGGGCTTCCTGGAGACACCGATTCAGCAGCTTCGCGCCATCGGGCATTTCGCCGCGGATGTAGATGTAGGCCAAGTGGACGTCGTTGGCGAAGCAGGAAATAATCATGCCTTCGATCAACTGGTGCGGGTCCTTGTAGATGATCTGGCGGTCTTTGAACGTGCCGGGCTCGGATTCATCCGCGTTGCAAATCAAATAAATCGGCTTACCGCTTTTGCGGTCCACAAACGACCACTTCAGTCCGCACGAAAAACCCGCGCCGCCACGGCCGCGCAGGCCGGAGGTCATGACTTCCTGCCGGATGAATTGCTGCGGGGTCTGGGATTTACCATCCGGCAAGGTCCGGGGTTGCAGTGCCAGCGCCTTTTTGAGTGATTCATAACCGCCGTGGCGCAAATAGCATTCCAAGTCGGGCGTGTAACCCGGCTCGTCGGTTTGCCTCAAAATTAATTTGTATTCCTGCGGCACTTTAATTGCAGGACAGGCATCCTGCCTGTCTCTGATTCAAAATTGACAAAATGGAGACAGGCGGCATGCCGGTCCTCCGCTGTTGGCTTGACTGGGTGAGGAAAGCGTTTAGCCTATCCATCGCTCCGACTTGCCCGATGGTGTAACGGTAGCACAGCAGACTCTGGATCTGTTTGTCATGGTTCAAATCCATGTCGGGCAGCCAACTGCCATTTACGATTTCAGATTTACGATTTACGATTTGCATCCGTTTTTGGTCATTTACACTTCGCTACAAGCTCGTCGGCTTTCGCATGGCTGACGCCCTGATGGAACTCGTCGTTGACCATCATCACCGGGGCGGTGCCGCAACTGGCGAGACATTCGACGAACTCGACCGTGAACTTTCCATCCTTCGTCGTTTGCGGTCCGTGCGCGCGCGCGTCCAGGCCCAACTGCTCGCAAAAATGCTTGTGTAGCTCGTACGCGCCGCCCAGTGCGCAACTCAGCGTCCGGCACACCTTGATTTGGTATTTGCCCATCGGCTGCTGCCGGAGCATCGGATAAAACGTCACGATTTCGTAAACGTTGATCGGCTGCAGTTCGAGCTTCCGGGCCGTCCACTCGACGGCTTCCTGCGAAATCCAGCCGAAATGTTCCTGGATCGCGTGCAGCACCATCAGCGAAGCCGCGCGCTTGACCGGATAATGCGTAATCAACTCGTCAAGGTCCGCTTCCAGCGCCGGCGGAACTGTGAAACCGGGCTGGTTTCGCAGCGGATTGGGAAGGGGCTCGATATGGGCGGCGTTCATCGGTCACATTCCCCCATCACGAAATCGAACGAACCGAGAATGGCCGTCGTGTCGCTCATCATGTGGCCGGGCAACAAGTGCGACAGGATGCTCAGGTTCACAAAACTGGGCGAACGGATCTTCAGCCGGTACGGCGTGCCGCCGCCGCGGCTGTGAATGTAAAAGCCCAGCTCGCCCTTGGGATTCTCATGTCCGAAATAAATTTCGCCGGGCGGCACGTTCATGCCCTGCGTTACCAGCATGAACTGGTGAATCAACTCCTCCATGCTCGACAGCACCTTGTCTTTCGGCGGCAGGACGATTTTACCGTCGGCCACATTGACGGGCTCCTTTGAACGGTTGTCGAAACCACCGGGGATTTTGTCGAGGCACTGGTGAATAATCCGCACGCTCTGCCGCATTTCCTCCATGCGCACGAGGTAACGGTCGTAACAATCGCCGACTTCGCCCAGCGGCACGTCGAACTGCAAATCCCGATAGCAGAGATACGGCTGATCCTTGCGCAAATCGTAGTTCACGCCGCTGCCGCGCAGGTTCGGGCCGCTCAAGCCGTAGTCAACCGCGTCGGCCTTCGAGATGACGCCGACGTCCTTCGTGCGGTCCACCCAGATTTTGTTGCGGGTGAGCAGGGTTTCGACCTCGGCGATGTTGACGACGACTTCATTGACGAACTGGCGGACGGCGGCGCACCAGCCGGGCGGCGTGTCGCGGGAGACGCCGCCGATGCGCGTGTAGCTGGTCGTGAACCGCGCGCCGCTGATGGCTTCGGCCAGATTGTAAATCTTTTCGCGCTCGGTGAAGGTGAGGAGGAAAACGGTCAGCGCGCCCACGTCCATTGCAAAACAGCCGACGCCGAGCAGGTGCGAGGAAATGCGCGCCAGCTCGCAGCAGAGCACGCGGATGTACTGGCAGCGCGGCGGCAGCTGGTCCTGGATGCCGAGGAGCTTCTCGACCGCCAGCGCGTAGGCGACGTTGTTGGCCAGCGGCGCGAGGTAATCCAGCCGGTCCGTGTAAGGGATGAACTGGGTGTAAGTCATGTTTTCGGCGATCTTCTCGTCGCCACGATGCAAGTAGCCGATGTCCGGGACGGCCCGGGTGATGATTTCACCGTCAAGCTCGAGCACGATGCGCAAGACCCCGTGCGTGGACGGATGGGACGGTCCCATGTTCAGAACCATCTTCTCGCCCTGGACGTCCTGGAGCTCCTCAACCGCCGCTGCCTGCGCGCCAGTGTCCGGGACGTTGATGTCGCGAGCATCAGCCATAAATCAGCTTTCCGGGGTTCTGCCGCGGGGCTCTCGCTCGATGGCGTCCTTGCCGCCGGGTGCGGTGACAAACGGCCCGCCTTCCAGCGGCGCGGGTTTCGAAAAGGCCACATCCGGCACTTCACTGGGCTTGCCAGCGAGCGGAAAATCCTTGCGCAGCGGAAAATAAGGATAGCCTTCCCACATCAAAATCCGGCGCAGATCGGGGTGACCACGGAAACGAATGCCCATCATGTCGTAGATTTCACGCTCGTGCCAGTCGGCGGTGCGCCACACGCCGGTGACGGTTGGCAATGCGGATTTCTCCTCGTTCACGCCCAGGCTCAGCCGCAGGTAACAGCGATGCGCGATGCCGTAGAGGTGATAAACCACCGTCCAGCGCGGATCGTTCCCGTAATTGTCAAGGCTCGTGATGTCCACGAGGTAATCGAATCCCAACGCCTGTTTGGCAAACGCGCCGACCTCCGCGATTCGTTCGGCGTCGGCGAGCCGGAGCGAGATTTCGCCGCGAAATTCCGCCGGATCGGAGAGCCAATCGCCGAATTTGGCTTTGAGTTGTTTGGCGAGTTCGAGCGCAGTCACGGCAAGGGAAGCTCCTAGCACCAGCCTCCAAGCTCCACAGAAGCGCCAAAATCCAAATCCCAATCCCCGCCGCCTGCGCTTGGAGCTTGGGGCTTGGAATTTCTCTGGAGCTTGGAGCCGGGAATTTGGAATTTCATATTGCCAACGCCGGGCCGGGTTTCTTTAAAGTGGCCAGCAGGGGTTCGTGTTGCACCTGGTTCTGCAGTTTCATCAGCGCGTCGAGCAGGGCCTCGGGCCGCGGCGGACAACCGGCCACATAAACGTCCACCGGCACGATGTTATCCACCCCCTGCAATACCGCGTAACTGCGGTACATGCCGCCGGTGGAGGCGCAGGCGCCCATGGCGATGACCCATTTGGGCTCGGCCATCTGGTCGTAAATGCGCTTAACGGCCGTGGCCATCTTGTAGGTGACGGTTCCGGCGACGATCATCACGTCGGACTGACGCGGCGAGAACCGCATCACTTCCGAGCCAAAGCGGGAGATGTCGAACCGGCTGGCCCCGGCAGCCATCAATTCGATGGCGCAACAGGCCAGGCCCATGGGCATGGGCCAGAGCGAGTTCTTGCGAAACCAGTTCAGAGCGGCATCCACGCGGGTGACAATCACGTCGCCCTCGATCTTCGAGTCGTAGCCGATTTCGCTCCGGGTTTGCATAAACTCTCACCGTCAAAGCACTTGAAAAAGCTGCTTCAAGCCCAACATAAACAACGGTAACAATCGGAACAAGTTAAATTGTGAATTTTTTCACAAGCTTCAGTCGGGGGATTCAAAGTGTTGCCTAATTTTAACGCGGCGGCTTGCCCGGCTTGTGGTATCAACTTGCACTTGTGAGTGGCCGCCAACCGGGTATAATCAAAAAACGCGGTGGCAAAGCATGATGAAAACTTTTGCTGAATTGAATTTTCCGGGACGGCTGATTGCGGTCGAAGGTCTCGACGGGTCGGGCAAGTCCACGCAGATTTACCTGCTCAAGCGCTGGCTGGAGGCGGAGGGCATCAAGGTCTATTTCAGCGAGTGGAACTCGTCGGAGTTGGTCAAGTCGGCGACCAGCAAGGGCAAGAAGCGGGAGCTGCTCACGCCCACGACGTTCAGCCTCATTCACGCCACGGATTTTGCCGACCGCTATGAACGGCATTTGCTGCCGTTGTTGCGCGCGGGCTACGTGGTCCTGTGCGACCGTTACATCTTCACGGCGTTCGCGCGCGACGTGACGC
>DATJOW010000035.1:0-9139 GCA_035506715.1 Candidatus Acidiferrum sp.
GGAGTCTGAACCCGAATTTCGAGCCTCCGCCTTCGCAAATGTATGCTTCGGCGCGACAAGCGAGGCTCGACGCCACACCAAATCCACCCGAGCGCTTCTCGCGTCCTTGGCGGTTCAATTCTTCTTCTTCCCGGGTCGGCCCGTGTGATAAGGGACTTTGGATTCGGACAGGATCAGGGGAGCGGACGGGCGGGGACGAACCGGCGTTCGGCGCGGGAAATTCCTGGCCAGGGCAATGAGTTGCCCGACTTTGCGGATTTTTTCCTCGTAGGTCTCGCGAGCCAAGACGCGGCGCATTTCCGGTTTCATAGTTTCGGCAGCTTCAATTTATGCCGTTGCAGGATTTTTTCCAGCAGGGTCTGGTCGAGCTCGGCCTGTTGGAGCAACTGTTCGATGCGGGCAAGGTCCTTCTTCCGCCTCACGCTGGCAGCGATGGCGACAATGTGCTCGGCCCGGAAAACCTTGGTTGGGATACCTTCAAATTTAATGCGCCTGGCTTCGTGAACGGCTTCCTCGGTCAGACCCTGTGCCGCCAGAAATTGAACAGGAAACCCTTTCAGCATCAGATGTTCGCCATCCACCTGCCAGCCCTGCGATTTCAAACGGGCGTAAAACGCCGGCATCCCGGCAGTCAGGCCCTTGTCGGAAGGAATAAAAAAAATGTCGGCATCGTAAGTGGCAAACGGTTCGACGTAATGAATGGCTGCGAGCGCCCCACCGAGGGCATAATCTTCAATCAGCCTGGCCTCAACCAGTCCATTGGCGGCCCGCAACACGTCCGCCAGCGGCAGAGGTGAAAGGGGTTCATTCATAAACTGTGGCGACCATTTGGTTTTCAAGTCAACATCTGCCTCTTTCCGGAATTACTGGCGAGCTTTTTCTTTCGTCTCCGCACGTTGGTTGAGAGCTATGACAGTGAGTCGTCCCCGCCCCGCTTTGATGTTCCTGTGTTATTTGAAGTTCAATCCCCAAGCAAAGTGCCGGCGCACCCCGTGGCAGGCTCCTCTCCGCCGGCATCACATCTTTATGTCTTTTGGACAGCCGCTTAAAATCTTTTAAAATTCCCGGTTGCCGTTACACTGAAATAAATGAACGACCCCAAAGAATGCTGTCAGGCCGGCGACAGTAATGCTTCGGATAACACTGCCAAGTGCACTTGTCAGTGCGATTATACGCTGGCGTTTCTCCTCCTGCGCGGCTGGCTGGCCGTCCGGGCCATCGCCACCGGCATCGAAAAGTTCGGCACCTACCAGATCATCCAGAAACCGCTCGTGGACCCGGCCACCGGCCTGGAAGATCCCAGCGGCGCCATGGTGGACGTCAAAATCAAAGTCTATTCGGTCACCAATTATTCCGGCATACCGCCGTCGCTGAAGGACCGGTTCGCCAACGAGCCGTTCCTGCCGCATGCCTCGCTCGCGGCCTTCAATTACATGCTCGGCCCGGCCCTCATCATCACCGGCCTGATGCTGTTGCTCGGCCTCGGCACGCGGCTTTCGCTCTTCCTGCAGGGGCTGCTCTACATCATGCTGACGGTCGGGCTGATTCTCATCCGGCAGGACGACGGCATTGCCTGGCTGGGCATTCATGTGGCACTGGTCGCGTTCGCTTTGACGCTCGCCAAGTACAACAAGTTCGCGCTGCTCAAAAAATGGTAATGCAACCTCTCAACCGCCGGGAATTCATCGGCACCACCGCCGCGGCGGGCGCCGGCTTGATGCTCGCTTCCGGCGCAAAAGTTTTTGGCCAGACGAAATCGCCGGGTGACAAATTGAACATCGCGCTCATCGGCTTTGGCGCCCAAGGCCGCGTGCTGCTCGAATCGTTGCTCGTCATTGATGGCATCCAGCTCACGTCCATCGTGGACATCTGGCCTTACGCCCGGACCTACGGCCAGCGTTATCTGAAAACGCTCGGCCACACGGTCCGCGCGTACGAAAATTACGAGGAGTTGCTGGCCAACGAAAAGGATTTGCAGGCAGTCATCGTGGCCACGCCGGACTTCTGGCATGCGCCCATCACCAGCGCCTGCCTGAAGGCTGGCTTGCACGTCTATTGCGAGAAGATGATGAGCAACACCATCGAAGGCGCCCGCTCGATGGTGCAGACGATGCGCGAGACCGGCAAACTGCTCCAGATCGGCCACCAGCGCCGGAGCAATCCGCGCTACCTCTTCGCGCTGAACCGGCTCATCCGCGACGCGAAGCTGCTGGGCCGGCTCACCGCCGCGCAAGCCCAATGGAATCGCGCCGCCACCCCCGACTTCGGCTGGCCCAAGCACAGCGAGATGACCGATGAATATCTCGCCAAGTACGGTTTCAAGGACATGCACCAGTTCCGGAACTGGCGCTGGTTCAAGGGGCTCGGCGGCGGCCCGCTGTCCGACCTCGGCGCGCACCAGATTGACATTTTCAACTGGTGGTTCGGCGTCGAACCGCGCGCGGTGCTCGGCAGCGGCGGGATTGATTACTACAAAAATCACGAGTGGTATGACAACGCGATGGTGATTTACGAGTATCCGCTGGCCGAAGGCGTCGCCCGCGCGTTCTACCAGGTACAGACCACGACCAGCGCCGGCGGCGGCTACTTCGAATATTTCATGGGCGACGAAGGCGCGCTCAAGATGTCCGAAAATCCCGGCCTGACGGCGATTTACAAGGAGGCCAAGGGGCCGTCGTGGGACGAGTTCATTTCCAGGAACTACCTGCGCACCAAGACCGTGTCCGCCGCGGCCGACGACGCCACGAAGGTGGATGTGCGCGAAACCGCCCAGCTCGCCGTTTACGAAATCCCCGTCTCGTTCAACAAAAAAATCCACCAGCCGCACCTGGAAAATTTCTTCAACGCCATCCGCGGTAAGGCCAAATTGAACTGCCCGGCCGACGAGGCGTTCCGCAGCGAATACGTCATTCACAAGGCGAACGACGCCATCGCCGCGCGCAAAACGCTTGAAATTACGCCGCAGGAAACCGAAGCTTGAATCAAATGCTTATGAACCGACTCGTTGCCCGATTGGTTATTGCTGTTCTGTTGACCGCCACCGCCGCGTTTGCGGACGACAAGGTACCGCTGCAAACCAAGCTGCCCACGCCGCTGTTCGTCGGCACGCCGGTGCCCATCAATGTGCCCAACCTCGAACCACCGCACAAAGGCAAGCGCCCAGATTTTATGGTGCCCCCCGGCACGATCAACCTCGCCAAAGGCAAGAAAGTCACCGCCAGCGACAGCGAGCCCGTGGTCGGCACGCTCGACCTGGTCACCGACGGCGACAAGGAAGGCGACGAGGGCTCGTGGGTTGAGCTCGCCCCGGGCAAGCAATGGGTGCAGATCGACCTCGAAAAGGAAGCGGACATTTACGCGGTCATCGTCTGGCATTTCCACTCGCAGGCCCGCGTTTATCGCGATGTCGTGGTGCAGGTTTCCGATGACCCGGCCTTCACCAAGGACGTGACGACGATTTTTGACGACACCGTGGGCACCGGCAAGGACAAGGCCTACATTGAAACCTACGAAGGCAAATTGATTGATGCCAAGGGCGTCAAGGGCCGCTACGTCCGGCTTTATAGCAACGGCAACACGACCAACAAATTGAACCATTACATCGAGGTCGAAGTGTTTGGCAAACCCGCCGCGTGAGCAAAGGCAGAATGAGGAATGCAGAATGCAGAAACAGGACAGGCACGGCCGGCAGCCGAAGCGGTTTCTCGTTCTCCATTCCTAGTTCATAATTCTTCGTTTCCTGCCCGCCGCTGGGTAATCTTCCTGGCTTTGGCGCTGGCCGCGCTGGCCATCCGCCTGCCGCAGCTCGGCGCCCGGCCGATGCACACGGATGAAGCCGTCAACGCCTATATCACCGGCCAGCTTCTCGCCGGCGAGAAATATCATTACGACCCGAAAGACCGCCACGGACCGGTCCTTTACCTGTTCGCGAAACCGGTCGCGGAACTTTGCGGCGCGAGAAATTTCGCCGGGCTCACGGAAACCGAACTGCGCCTCTCGCCAGTCATCGTCGGCGCCATCACGGTGTTGATGTTCGGCGCGGGCGTGGAACTGTTCGGCTTCATCCCCTGCCTCATCGCCGCGCTGCTATTCGCCGTCGCTCCCCTGCCCGTCTATTACAGCCGCTATTTCATTCATGAAACATCGTTCGTGGCGGCGACACTGGGTTTGATTTTGTCCGGCGGACACGCGATGAAAAACAATTCGGTCGTTGCCGCGGTTCTAGCAGGATTATGCGCGGCGCTCATGCTGGCGTGCAAGGAAACCGCCGTCATCCACTTCTTCGCCCTCGCCGTGGCATCATCGGTCGTTTGGATTTGGTCGCAAAAAACGCGCCATGTCTCTTCTCCCTCTCCTCGGCGAGGAGCAGGCCGGGGTGCGGAGGCTGACGATTTGAAAATCGAACGCCCCCGCCCCGACCGTCTCTCCGCTTGGGTGGTGCGAGGGAGCATGGCATGCTTATTTCCAGTGAAGATTTTCGTTGCCGCCCTGCTCACATTTCTTGTCGCCACCACTTTGCTGTTCACCTGGTTCGGGCAGGATTGGTCGGCGCTCGCGGATTTGCTCCGGGCAATCCCGCATTTGGCTGAACGCGCCGGTGGCCAGGGACACGAAAAATCATTCGCCTATTATTTCTCGATCCTGGATCCGCAATTTGTCTTTTTCATCATCGCGGCAGCCGGGATTTATGTGGTCATTTGCGATACCGTCGCCGGCACGCGCCGGGCCGGGCTGCTACTGGTGATTTACGGATTGCTGATTTTCGTGATTTACTCGGCTATTCCCTATAAAACGCCGTGGCTGGCGCTGAATTTCTGGCTGCCCGTGGCGCTGCTGTGCGGCCTCGGCGTGGAAGGCATCTGGCTGGAAATCAAAAACATTGCCGGGCGCTGGATTGCCGCCGTCGCCATCGCGGCGCTCCTGCTCGTCGCCGGCCAGCAGACGAAAACGCTGGCCTTCGACCGGCCGGCGGATGAACGCAATCCGCTCGCGTACGCGCACACGACCGATGACATTCTCGGCCTGCCGGCGCGCCTCGCCGAAATTTGCCACGAGCGAAAGCTCGCCGCGCCGCGCATCGCCGTGGTCGCCACCGACGCCTGGCCGTTGCCCTGGTACCTGCGGAAATTTTCACAGGTCGGTTACTGGCAGCCCGGACAGGAAACCGGCCCGGCGGATTTGTTCATCACGACGGCCGACGTCTCCGGCAAACTGGCCGATGAGTTGAAAGATTGGCGGCCTGAATTTTTCGGCCTGCGGCCTGGCGAGTTAATTGTTCTTTGGTCGCCGCTGACTGATAACAAAGTAAATTCAAACTAACACCAAAACCCTCACCCGTCCTGCGGACACCCTCTCCCGTCGGACGGGAGAGGGCCGGGGTGAGGGAAATTTTGTGTTGCGTTGAAGATAAATTAGAAATCGCTGTGAGCAACGTTCACGTTTTCAAACATCATGCGATGGCGACGCAATTCCAGGTGCGCATCGCCGGTCAGGAAAAAGCCTACGCCGAGCAGGCCGCCCAGGCCGCGCTGGCGCTGACGGATGATTTGGAATCGAAATTGAGCCGCTTCCGGGCCGACAGCGAGGTTTCCCAGCTCGCGCAATTGGCCGTTGGCCAGAAACAGCGCCTTAGCGAACCTGTCTTCGCCTGCCTGCAAATTGCCCACCGGATGGAGCAGGCGACCCGCAGCGCGTTTTCAACCACCGCCGCGGCCATGAAAACTCAACCGGCCAAGCCGCAGTGGTCGCTGTTGGAAAAAGAACTCTCCATCCGCTGCGACCGCGGAACGCTGGAGTTTGATCTGGGTGCCATCGGCAAAGGGTTCGCGCTCGACCGGATGGCCGAAGTGTTGCGCGAATGGAGTTGCCCGGCGTTCCTGCTCGTCGCCGGGGGCAGCAGCATTCTCACAGGCGAGCCGCCGGGAGAAACTCCGGGCTGGTCCTGCGGTCTGGGCGATGATAATTCGCCTCACCGCTTCTGGCTTAAAAATTGTTCGTTGAGCGGCTCAGGCCTGGCCGTCCGGGGAGAACACATCATTGACCCGCGCACCGGTCAGCCCGGCTCACGACGGCAGCGCGCCTGGGCGTTGACGAATACCGCTGCCGAGTCGGACGCGCTCTCGACAGCCTGCATGATTCTGGATGAGCTGGACATCGCCGGCGTTTTGGCTCAAAACGAATGCTGGCTGGTTTTTTTGAATGAGGGCGGCAACTGGCGGCACGTAGGCCAGCGCCCGTTGCCGCCAGCAGCTGCCCATAGTACTACAGGTTGAACTGTGGCGGTAGGTGGGGACGCTGCGCTGCAGCGTCTGCGGTCGGCGCAGCGCGCCGACCTTACCCTACAAAGCAAGAGGTTATCTGAAAACTTCGCTTCGGAACACGGAGCTGGGAAGCTCCGCGAACCCGCAGCCAGGATGGCCGCGCTACGGTAGCGCACGCTTCCCAGCGTGCGCGTTCGGGCGGCATCCTGCCGCCAGTTTCACATTTTTAGACTGCTATGAGATGCTCGGTCCACTGGAAGTTTTGAACCTCACTTCGCCCCGTAGCCGCGCACGAAACCGACGCACTGGGCCGCATCCACGACGTTGTTGGTCCAATTGTATTCGTATTCAATGGAGATGTTGCCGGCAAATTTCTGGCGCTTCAGTTCGTCCAGTATGCCGGGCACATTGCAGACGCCGGTCCCAAACGGCACATCGTGGGCGTTCGGCGATTTTTCGTTCAGGTCCTTCATGTGCACGCTGATGATCCGGCCTTTCAAAATCTTCAGGCAATCCACCGGGGTCAACCCGGAACGGACCCAATGCCCGACGTCCGCGCAGGAGCCGATGCGCGGGTCGCGGTCCTTGACCACGCTCAACACGTAATTGGGATCCCACATCTTGTAGTTCGGGTCGTTCGGACGACGCGGATGATCGTGGAACCCGACGCAGATGTTGTATTCCTTGACCAGTTTTTCGATGAGGTCAATGGATTCCACCGATTCGGTGGTAACGCCGTAAAGCCCGAGCTTTTTGGCGAAATCAAAAATCTTCCGCGCCTCGGCCTCATTGTTGGGAATGGGCAGCACGCCAAAATTCACCGCGCGGATGCCATCCTTTGCCAGCCGGGCCTTCAGCTCGGCGACCACCTCATCGGAGGCGTTCTGATCCAAAACCACACCGGGCTTGTCGGCGCTGAATTTCTGGCCGGCAAAAAGTTCGATGACCTTGCCGCCGGCCGCTGCGGTTTTATCAATGGCCTCCAGCACGGTGAATTCCTTGAACGTCCAGGCCTGGCAGCCGAGGGCAAAGCCGCCGGTCTGGCAATCAGCCGGAATGGGTTCAGCCCGGCCAATGACGCTGCCAAATGACAGGGCGACCGTGAGCATAAAAATTGGAACTAAGTTGTTGGTTTTCATGGTGCGTGTGATATTTTGAACGAAAATTGCGCGGCGGCGTCATACTGTCAACGCAAATCCATGACTCGCGCGCAAACCAGGCAAGCAAATGAACCACACTCAGATTCGCCTGAAAAACAGGTTTAGGAGGCGATGTAGAGTCCGGCCTGTGGCCGGAAACACAGGGTTTGCCAAGCCGCCCGTCGAGGCACAGCCTCGACGCTACACGTTTTTCAGAAATCTCACTCAGGCTTCCGGGCCGAGAACCGCTTTGCGCGGTTTGCACGCGTTGAGTGGAAGCCGCTTGCCTGAACTACACATCATCCCATGAAAAGAAACTCCTCTCGCTCCTCGCGCTGGAATCGTCGCGATTTCGTCAAGGCCACCACGTTGACCGCCGGGGCGCTGGCCTTCGGTGTGCCGAGCCTGCTGCGCGGGCGCGATTTGAACAGCAAGCTGAACATCGCCGCCATCGGCGCCGGCGGCAAGGGCGCCAGCGACACAGACCACTGCAGCGGCGAGAACATCATCGCCCTGTGCGACGTGGACAAATTGAATTGCGCCCGACAGGTCCAGAAATATCCGGACGCGAAATTCTACCAGGATTTCCGCGTGATGTTTGACGAGATTGGCAAGAGCATTGACGCGGTGATCGTTTCCACGCCGGACCACTTTCACGCCATCGCGGCATCGCACGCCATGCGGCTGGGCAAGGCCGTTTATTGCCAGAAGCCGATGACCCAGACGATTTACGAGGCGCGTTACCTGCGCGATCTGGCGAAGGAAACCGGCGTGGTGACGCAGATGGGCAATCAGGGCAGCGCTTCGGATGCCTTGCGCCGGGCGGTCGAATGCATCCAAGGCGGCATCATCGGCCAGGTGCACGAAATCCACATCTGGACCAACCGCCCCATCTGGCCGCAGGGCATGAAAAGGCCGGAAGGTTCCGACCCAATTCCCGACACCCTGAACTGGGATGTCTGGATCGGCCCGGCCCCGATGCGCCCGTACAAGAAGGATGTCTATGAACCGTTTGTCTGGCGCGGCTGGCTGGACTTTGGCACCGGGGCGATCGGCGACATGGCGTGCCACACGGTAAACATGCCGTTCCGCAGTTTGCACCTGGTGAATCCGACGGAAATCGAGGCGGAAGCCTTCGGCGGGATGAATGGGGAGTCGTATCCCATCGGCTCCAAAATCCGGTTTCAATTTCCCGCGCGCAAGCTCGAACTCGAAGGCGAGCGCAAAGGTCTCTTTTCCTTCCTGCACCCACGCAAGACCTTGGATTTCGCTCCGGTCACCCTGTCGTGGTATGACGGCGGCCAGCCGCTTCCGGACAATCCGACCAACCACGACGACAGCAACAAGCCGACGAAGGAACTCCTGGCCGACATTGACGCCATGCTCGGCGAGATTCCCGGCAGCGGCTGCCTGCTCATCGGCGACCAAGGCACCATTTTTTCCCCGGATGATTACGGCGAACAGTTTTTTGTGAAACTACACGACGACAAGAAATTCATGCACTACAAAAAGCATCCGGCGGTGGAGCCCATTCCGCAAACCCTCCCCCGCAATCCGTTCGCCGGCGACAACGACAAGCGGCAGCACCTCGAGTGGATCGCCGCCATCAAGGAAGGCAAACCGGAGCTCTGTTACTCGCGGTTCGCCATCGCGGCGCCGTTCACCGAAACCACCCTGCTGGGCGACGTCGCCCTGCGGCTCGGCAAAAAGATTCAATGGGATAGCAAGACCATGAGCGCC
>DATJOW010000036.1:0-8220 GCA_035506715.1 Candidatus Acidiferrum sp.
GCTCGTGCCGCGCCAATCCGCGTCTCCTGGTTCATAACCAGTGTTAGCCGCAGATGTGCCGGAAGCTCAGAATCATGTCGGAACTCTCAGCCATTTTAGCGCTATCGGCTCGATGTTGGAACGTGACAACGATCAGGAAAACGGGCAAGATCGCTTCAACGAATTCGGCAGAGCCATCAACCAACCAACGGCCCGGTCATTGATTGCAGCTACAGAAACAGACATCCCATTTATGACCAGAAAACACTCATCGAAAGCGCCACGCCGCCCGGCGGTTAACGACGCCTGGGAACGCGGCTGGCGACATTACTGGCGCAAAACCGGCATGTCCGGCTACGAACTCCCCTCAGGCGGCCGCGGCGGGCACGAGCGTGATTTCCTCGCCACCGCCCGAACCCCGCAAAAGGAAAAGGCCCGGCTCAAACGCATCAACGACGAATTCGGCCGCGCCTTCAAAACTTTTTACGACGTCGGGCCGGCGGTGACGGTCTTCGGGTCGGCACGGTTCAAGGAGACGCATCCGTATTACCGGCTGGCGCGGGCCGTGGGCGCCGAGCTGGCGAGAGCCGGATTTGCCACCCTCACCGGCGGTGGGCCGGGCATCATGGAGGCCGCGAACCGCGGCGCGCACGAAGCGGGGGGCAGAAGCTACGGGCTCAACATCATTCTGCCGCATGAGCAGGCGGAAAATCCCTACGTGGACCGCAGCCTCGAATTCCATTACTTCTTCACGCGAAAGGTCTGCCTCGTGAAATACTCCTGCGCCTTCATCGTCATGCCCGGCGGCCTGGGCACGCTGGACGAGTTGTTCGAAGCGGCCACGCTCATCCAATGCCGGAAGATCGGGCCGTTCCCGGTCATCCTGATGGGCGCGAAATTCTGGGCGGGTCTGCGCCGGTGGGGACAGTTCATGATGCAGGAAGGCGTGTTTGCGAAGGACGAAATCGGTTTTGGTTACGTCACGGATTCGCCGGCGGAAGCGGTCAAGTTGATCAAACAAAGCCTGCCTCCGGCAGTCAAAGCCCGATTAAAACCAGTTCGGTCGCTGTAATCCAGCATCACCCATATGAAAATCACCATCGTCGGCGCGTCGGGCGGGGAAGTCACCGGCTCGGCTTATTACGTTCAAACCAAACAAGCCAGCATCCTGGTGGATTGCGGCTTGTTTCAAGGCGGCAGGAAAGCCGAGGCCCTCAACCGCCCGCCGACCGGCCCGAAGCAGAAACTGGATGCCGTATTGCTCACCCACGGGCATCTCGACCACACCGGACGGCTCCCGCTGCTGGCGAAGCGCGGCCATCGCCCGCCGGTGTACGCCACGCCGGCCACCATCGACATGGCCGGCCTCATCCTGCGCGATTCGGCCCGCATCCAGGCCGGCGACGCCGAGCGCCAGAACCGCAAGCGCCAGCGCGCCGGCGAGGCGCCCCTCGAACCGCTTTACTCGAAGGAGGACGCCGAAACCATCATCCAGAACCTCCGGCCCGTGCCGTATCGGGAACCGGTGACGGTGGCGCCGGGCATCCAGGCGCGCTTTGCCGAAGCCGGCCACATGCTCGGCTCGGCCAGCATCCAATTGATCGTGGAGGAGGAGGGAAGGCAGAAGCGGGTGGTGTTCTCGGGCGACCTGGGGCCGCAGGGCGTTCCGATTCTGCACGGATTCGAACCGTTCCACTCGGCGGACCTGGTTTTTTTGGAATCCACCTATGGCGACCACGACCACCGGCCGTTCCGCGACACCGTGGACGAGTTCGTGCGCATCGTGAAGGAAGCCGTCAATCAAAAGGGCAAGATTCTGATTCCCACCTTTGCCGTGGGCCGCGCCCAGATGCTGACCATTCTCATGAGCTGGATTTTCCGGAACAGGCTCGTCCGGCCGTTCCCGCTTTTCCTCGACAGTCCGATGGCGATCGAGGCCAGCAAACTCTATTTTAAACATTTTCAAAACACCCCCGAGTTGTTTGACGACGTCCTGTTGAAATACATCAAACAGAAACCCATCCGCGAGGATCTCAAGACGCTCACGGCCACCGTCACGGCGGATGACTCGAAGAAAATCAACGATTGTCCGGGCCCGTGCCTCGTGCTGGCCGGGGCGGGCATGTGCAACGCGGGGCGCATCCTGCATCATCTCAAGCAGAACCTCTGGAGGCCGGAGACGCACGTGCTGATTGTCGGCTACCAGGCGCACGGTTCACTGGGCCGGATGCTCATCGAAGGCCAGGAAGTCGTCAGCATTCATGGCGAAAAAATCGCGGTGAAGGCGAAGATTCATACCCTGGGCGGCTTCAGCGGGCACGCCGGGCAAAAAGATTTGCTCGGGTGGTTCGACGCGATCGCCCCGTCGAAACCGCGCGTAGTGCTCACGCACGGCGAAGATGGCCCCCGGGAGACGCTGGCGAAGCTGATTCAGCAACGACATGGCCTGCGCCCGTCATTGCCGAAGATGATGGACGTGATCGCGCTGTAAACCGGCTGAGTCAGGTCGCGGTCATCCGCTTCCGTGCCAGAAGGCCGAGCGGCAGGATGGAAAGGAGCGCCAGCCCGGTGGGCTCCGGGACGGCCGTCACGACGACGTTGTCCAGCGTAACGGAATCGCCGCTGTTCATCGCGAAGTGAAGTTCAATGTAACCCACGTTATGAAAATCCAGCGGGTAGGTCATGGTGGCGTCCGGCTGGAACGAGGAAAACGGCACGTCAAACACCCCCGGACCCTGGTTCAGGTTCAACTGGTACGTCGAACCATGGAACGGACTGCGCAAGGTGATCAGCAGGGTTCCTGAGGTGCCCGTTGTCGAGGTGATGGTGAATCGGAACCCATTGTCCAGGCCTCCCTCGGTCAAATCCACCGAGCCCAATCCGGAGAACGACCCGCCGTAAGGGTCATGGTCGGGACCGTCATAGGTGATGTCGCTGCCGGCGCGGCCGGCGAGCAGCCCGTTGGGAAACGCCACCAACAGCTGGTTGGGAACCGTTCCATTGGCCGACAGCGTCAGGAAGCCCCAAGTGTCTCGTTCGCCGCCAATGATGCCGCTCCCATCCGCCACGTTCGCGGTCAGGGTGCCCCCCGGCGCACTCTGAGGCACCGAAAACGAATCGATTAAAATATCGGCTCTGGCTTTGGTGAAAGCTGTGAACAGGAGCGCCGCCCAAAGGAGCTTGCGCCATGACCATACCGCAGGCATAGGACACTTCTGATTGCGTTCGATACTATCATCAAATGGCCGGATGTCAATTGTTTTGGCTCGCCCGGCTGATTTTAGGGTTTCGTGTTTTGGGATTTGGTCTTAGTCTGCCGCCCACGCATTGAAGACTTTGCACCGATATCTGACGGGCCAGGTGCTCGCCTCGTTAATCATGACGGTGGCGGTGTTTACCTTCGTGGTGCTGTTGATGAACGTGTTGCAGCAGATCCTCCCGTTGCTGGTCAGCGGTCAGGCGCGGCTGGGGTTGGCGCTCAAGGCCATCTTCCTGCTCATCCCGTTCGGTTGCGTTTATGCCCTGCCGATGGGATTTATCACCGCCGCCCTGCTGGTGTTCGGCCGGTTCAGCGCCGACCAGGAGCTCACGGCGGCCCGCGCCAGCGGCATCAGCCTGCTCGCGCTGATCGCCCCGGTTTTATGGCTCAGCCTGTTCTGCTGCGCCTTCAGCGCGTGGTTCAATCTCGACCTGGGCCCGCGTTCACGGGCGGCCTACATGGACATATTGACCGAGCTCCGCTCCGAGGTCCTGACCGGCCAGCTGCCCGAGGGACGCTTCCTGCCGGTTTCGACCAACTGCATCTTTTTTGTGGAAAAGAACCGCAACGGCAACCTGCAAGGCGTGATGATCTTGCGGCTGGAAGGCGGCACCAACGTGGAAACCACGCTGCGCGCTCCGCGCGGCCAGGTTGAAACCGACCTGACCAACAAACAAATTGTGCTCCACCTGTTTGAGGTGCGCAGCGTGACGCGAAACGGCCCGCGGGTCGCCATCACTGCCAGCCCCAATTTGAATCTGAATTTCGATTTGAACACGGTGACCAATGAGACGGGCAAGCCCAAGCTCGGAGACATGACCTTCTGGCAACTGCGCGACGAGTTGCGCGACCTCGAGCGGCGCATCAGCCTGGCGCTGGGGTCGGATTTGACGCCTGACCAATTGCGCGCCCAGGCCCGCGATCTGTCCCGCCAGCGCAACGATTTGGCCGAGCGGATCCGGGTGGAGATCCACCGGGAAATGGCCTTCTCGTTCGCCTGCTTCGGCTTCACCCTGGTTGGCATCCCGCTGGGCATCCGGATCCACCGACGCGAAACCAACATCGGCGTCGCCATGGCGCTGGCGCTGGTCGCCATTTATTACAGCTTCATGTTCATCGCCAAGTCCCTGTCCAATCATTCGGAATATGTGCCGCACCTGATTTTCTGGCTTCCCAACTTCATCTTCCAGGCGGTTGGCGGCGTGCTGCTCTGGCGCGCGAACCGGGGAATCTGAAGGTTAATCCAGTTAGAGTCTGTCTGGCAGCGCACGCTTCCCAGCGTGCGGGTTCGGGCGGCATCCTTGCCGCCTTTTTCACATTTTTAAGTCAGGCGCTTGAATGAATCAGGCGCCGCCCGTCCAAACTCCGTGCCGGTTCGACTCATTTAACTGATCACGGGTTTCTCTTTGTTCTCCGGTAAATCTTGTGCATGGCGGCCTGGTCCACCGGCTTGACCAGCAGCTCGTCGATGTTCACGTGCGGGGGCCGGCTCGCCACCCAGACCAGGATTTCCGCGATGTCCTCGGCCACCAGCGGGTTGATGCCGGCATAGACCTGTTCCGCCCGCGCGACGTCCCCCTTGTAACGCACGAGTGAGAAGTCCGTCTTGACCAGGCCCGGGTCCACGGTGCTGACGCGAATGCCGGTCCCGTTCAGCTCGAACCGCAGCACGCGGGTGATTTGCAGCTCGCCGGCCTTGGCCGCGCAATAGGCCGCCGCGCCTTCGTAGGCGGCGTGGCTGGCGTTGGAACCGATATTGATGATGCTGGCGCCGGCGTCGTGGGGGATCAACGGCAGGGCCGCCCGGGTCATGCGCAACAGGCCGAGCACGTTCGTCTCGAACGTGATTTCCCAGTCGGCGTCCTTGCCTTCGGCGACCGGGTCCTGCCCGTGGGCGCCGCCGGCGTTGTTGATTAATACGTGCAGCATTTTGGGGTCCAGGGTCTGGGGTCCAGGGTCCTGGATTCTGGTTTTTGCCCAAGCGATGAACGTTTCCACACTGGAAGTGTTCGAAACATCCAGCACGTGGGAATGCGCTTCTGCGGCGCCGGCATGTCTCGCCTCGGCCGCAACGGCTTCCAGCCGGTCGGTTCGACGCGCTCCGAGCAGCAGTTTCGCGCCTTCTGTGCCGAACGCCCGCGCCGCCGCCGCGCCGAAGCCGCTCGACGCGCCGGTGATGAGCACCCATTTATTTTTCAACGACATGGCCATCTTGGGGAAAATGAAGAAAAACCTATATTTGAAGGCTGGTGGAGCCGAGGGGGATCGAACCCCTGACCTTCTCATTGCGAACGAGACGCTCTACCAACTGAGCTACGACCCCATCCACGCCAGCCACGGATAGCTTGGCCGAAAAGGCCGTCCGGTGCAACCGTTAAGTGGTGAGGTCCGGTGAACGGTCGAAGTCTGGGTTGGCAATCCGTGGTCAGTTTGCTACGCTGCCGGGCAATGTCCGACCCGGTTGTCGCGGCCCAGGCGCCTTCGAAGGCCCACGTGTTTCTCCGCCGGTTGATCACCACGGTGATTCTCTGGACGGTGATCATTGCCGCCCTGTTTTCCAACAACCGGTTCCTTTCCGACGGCGTTTTCATTCTGATCATGGTGTTTCTGGCCACAACCGGGCTGTGGGAATTTTATGGGCTGGTCGAAAAACGCAACCTGGCCTGTTTCAAATGGTGCGGCCTCGTCGGGGGCGTCCTGCTCATGACCGGCACTTTCCTGCAGGTGACCGGGGAAATCTCGACCGTTACCACGGGCTATGTGGGCGTCTATGATTCGCCGGCCCGGCCGAACGATTTTGAAACGGGCTTCATCATTCTGTTCGTGCTGGGGCTGTGCGTGCGGCAGTTCGTTTCCCGCGCCAACCGCAACGGCATTTTGGCCATCTCCACGACCTTGTTCGGGTTGATGTACGTGCCGTGGCTGCTGAACTTCATCCAGAAAATCAACTTTTTCCCGGGCGTGGACGGCAAATTCTATGTCCTGTATTTCATCCTCGTCACCAAATTCAGCGACACCGGCGCGTATGTGGTCGGCTCGCTCATCGGCCGGCACAAGATGATTCCGCGCATCAGCCCCGGCAAAACCTGGGAAGGCTTTGGCGGAGCGATTTTGTTTTCCACCGCGTCGAGCCTGGTGTTTGTGCACTTGCTCGGCGACCGGATGGCCGGCATGCACCAGCTGCATGCTGTCGTGCTCGGTGTTTTGTTGAGTTCGACGGCGGTGATCGGCGACCTGATTGAATCGCTGTTCAAACGCGAGGCGGGGGTGAAGGATTCCGGACGCCTGTTTCCGGGCATCGGCGGCATCCTCGACCTGCTGGACAGCCTTTTGTTCAACGCGCCGATCATGTATTTGTACCTGCGGCATATTTTGACACATCCATAAAGAAATCGCGTCATAGGCGGCCCATAGGGCGCAAGATCGTAAATCGTAAATGAAGAATGTTGTTTTGCTCGGTTCGACCGGTTCCATCGGCACCAGCACCGTCAAGGTGGCGGAGGATCTGCCGGACCGCATCCGGCTGATCGGTCTGGCCGCGGGCAACAACGCCGATCTGCTGATGGAACAGGCGCGCCGACACCAGCCCGAAGCCGTTTCCATCAACGACCCGGCCAGGGCCGCCGAATTGCGGAAATGTTTCGGCGCCTTGACACCGGTGTTTTCGGGCGAGGAAGGACTGGTCAGGCTGGCCACGCTGCCCGCGGCGGACATCGTGCTCATTGCCATCGTCGGGACGGCCGGCTTGAAACCGGCGCTGGCGGCGATCCGGGCCGGCAAGGACATCGCCATCGCGTCCAAGGAAATCCTCGTGATGGCGGGCGAAATCGTGATGGCCGAGGCGCGCAAGCAGGGGGTGCGCGTGCTGGCGGTGGACAGCGAGCATTCGGCGATTTTCCAGTGCCTGGACGGAAAGCCGCCCGAATCGGTCCGCAAGCTCTGGCTGACGGCTTCCGGCGGTCCGTTCCGCAACACGCCGCGCGAGGAATTTCCGGACATCACGGTCGAACGGGCGCTCAAGCATCCGTCCTGGGTGATGGGCCGTAAAATCACCATTGACTCGGCGACGCTATTCAACAAGGGCCTGGAAATGATCGAGGCCCGTTGGCTGTTCGACATCGGCATCGAACGCGTCGGCGTGCTGGTGCATCCGCAGAGCGTGGTCCATTCGATGGTTGAATTCGTGGACGGCTCGCTGTTGGCCCAGCTTTCCACCCCGGACATGTGCCTGCCGATTCAGTATGCGCTGACCTACCCCGACCGCGCGCCGAGCGGGCGCGTGCAAACTGATTTTGCCAAGCTCGGCCGCCTGACGTTTGAAGCCCCCGACGAGGAGCGGTTTCCCTCGCTGGCGCTGGCCCGCCGGGCCGGCGAGGCGGGCGGCACACTGCCGTCGGTATTGAACGCAGCGAACGAAGTCGCCGTCGAAGCCTTTGTGAACCGCAAGATCAGTTTTCCCCAGATCACTGAAACCGTCCGCCGGGTCATGCAAGCCCATCGCGTCGTCGCCCACCCGACCCTGGAGCAGGTTCTGGACGCGGATGCCTGGGCCCGGCAGGAGGCGGCAATTGCAAGCTCCTCGCCGTCCCCGAGTTCGTAACCGCCGGGCTTCCTGTCGAGGTTGATCCGGAGGGCAATAACGATATCTGCTCTGTGATTGCGAAGCCGGAAATCCCTGATATATTCAGGGCGTCCCCGGCAAGGGGTGGATATTAAATGACGATTTTAAGATATATTTTCATCGCGCTGGAAGTGGTGTTGCTCTTCAACCTGCTGATCGCGGTTCATGAGCTCGGCCATTTTCTGGCGGCGAAATGGCGCGGGCTCAAGATCGAGCGCTTCGCCATCTGGTTCGGCAAGCCCCTCTGGAAGAAAAAAATCGGCGGGGTGGAATACGCGCTGGGCTGCATCCCTGCCGGGGGTTATGTGGCTCTGCCGCAAATGGCCACCATGGAAGCCATCGAAGGGAAAAATGAGACCGC
>DATJOW010000037.1:0-11324 GCA_035506715.1 Candidatus Acidiferrum sp.
GATTCACCCGCAAGGTGTCGAAGCCGCCGTCCTTAATCATTTTGAAATAGCGCTGTTTGAACCGCCCCTGGGCAAAGGAATCCCAGATGGGGTCGTAGCCGAGGACGTTCACGCCGCGGCCCAACAGTTTATTCTGGGCAAAGGCGTCTCTGCCGGCCGGCGCGGGAGCCTGACCAAAGCCGGGCCAGGCGGCGAGGCAGAAAGCCAGGGCTGCCAAATGAATCGGGTTTATGGAACCAAGGAATCGGTTAAGCGGAGTGGATTTCATGGAAGACAGCTTGCCGGCCAGACCTCTCGAATACCAGCACTTTTCCCGGCATCTTTCCGTAAACCGGATTGGGAATTCACCATCAGGTCCACGCCGGGTTGCATCCGGCCGATTGCATGTCATATTGCGGCCATGTTGGCGACACCGGAATTGATTCGCGAAGCGGCGCAGCGGTCGCGACTGGCGGAACTTCTGCCGCGTTGGCGGGAGCTGCCGCTCTATCGCGAGCCGCTGGCGCAGGCCGGTTGCGAACGATCCGATTTCAATTGTTTCCAGAAGCTGCCGCTGCTGGGCAAACAGGCGATGCGGGAGAATTTTCCGCACAATTTCCTTCCCGCCGGCCGGTCGCTTGACGTTTTGGTGGAGCAAAAGCTGGTGGAACTGGAACACACCTCGGGCACGTCGGAGGAGCGGCTGCCGGTGATCCTCGGGCGCGGCTGGTGGAATGAACAGGAGGAGCACGCGCTGCGGTTGAACGATTTTGTCGCCCGCGTGTTGCAGGAGCATCCTGCCGCGCGCCGCGCCACCCTCGTGCCGCCGGCCTGCAACGGACTGACCTGTCCCACCGTTTGGTCGTCGCGCGAACAAAGGACGATGGGCAACACCCTCTTCCTGAATCTGGCGCGCATCCCGTTCCTGCTGGACGAATCCGAACTGTCGCGAATGGCGGCGGAGGTTGCCGGGTGGTCGCCGCAATTTCTGGACATGGACCCGGTGCACGGCGCCTGGTTTGCGCTCCATTGCGAAAAGCGCGGCATCCGGTTCCCGTCGCTGCGGTTCGTATTGGCCAGTTATGAATTTGTCAGCGTGGTGCACCGCCGGATTCTCGAGCGCGTGTTCGGCGTGCCGGTCTTCAATTTGTACGGCTCGACCGAAACCGGGCATTTGCTCATGGAAAATGAGCGCGGAGAAATGAAATCCGGCTACGACACGGCCTTTCTCGAAATCGTCGAGCCGGACGAAGCGGGCATCGGCGACCTGGTGGTGACGACGTTGACCAACGATTACATGCCCCTGCTCCGCTATCGCATTGGCGATCTGGCGCAACGACACACCCAGCCCTATGGCAGCCGCTTTGTCGTCCACGGCCGCGCCCGCGACGCGCTCCGCGCCACGGAGGGACGGCGGGTGACCACGTGGGAAGTGGACCAGTGCTTCACGGAAACCAACGGCATTGCCCACTACGAATTGCGCCAGGACCGGCCCGGGGATGGCCTCCTGCGGTTCGTACCGGACGGTGCCGGACCGTCGGGACCGGCCTTATGCCGGTTGACGCGACAACTGGAAGTTCTGCTGGGCTCGCGGAGGGAAATCAAAACCGAATTGCTGCCGACCCTGGTGCCGGCGGCGTCGGGCAAGTTCCGCCTGACCCGCCCGGCGACGGCAGCGAATCCACCTGCCGGCGTTTGAACGTCAGGCGGTTTGCCGGCGACCTCACCTTGGCGGCAAAGAAACTGTTGCCACCGTTCAGGCCCGGTGTTACACCCCAACGGTGATTCAACCACTCCGGAAACCGGCCGCCCGAGGCGCTGTGGCGGGCATGTCCCTCCTGGAAGTGTTTCTGGTGATGGTCATCATTTTCATCGTGTTCACGCTGTACATCAGCGCCGGCTCGAAGCGCGGCCAGGAAAAGCGGTTGGCGGATTGCCAGGTGAACCTCCAAAACATCTACGCGGCCCTGAACACCTATTCGCAGGATAACCAGGGATCGCTCCCGGCCGTTCCCGGCGCGCAAACGTCCGAGGTCCCCCTGAGCCGGCTGGTGCCCAAATACACGACCGGCACGGAATTTTTCATCTGCCCGGGAGGCAAGGACAAGCCGCTGCCGGCGGCGCAGCCGTTCGCCGACCGGAAAATCAGCTATGCCTATTACATGGGCCGGGCGCTGGCGGATGGTTCCGGAGCGCCGTTGCTGTCCGATGCGCAGGTGGACACGACGGCGAAAACGCCGGGGCAGACGGTCTTTTCCCTCAACGGCAAAAAGCCGGGCAACAATCACAACAAATTCGGCGGCAACGTCCTGTTTGGTGATGGCAACGTGCAGTACACGCCGGCGGTGCTGACATTTGGCTTGCCGCTGGCGACCAATGTCATTCTACTGAACCCGAAACCGTAGCCATGGAAGTGAAGGTCCAATGCGGGTGTGGAACGCGCTTCGCGTTTGAAGTCGAGCCGGTCAACGGCCGGATGCCGGTGCGGGTCAAGTGCCCCGAGTGCGGTGCGGACGGGACGGACTTTGCGAACGAGTTGATCCGCCAAAAACTCGGCGCAGCGGCGCCGGTCATCGCCCCGGTGGCGATCGCGCCGGGCCCATTTGCGGTTCCGCCCGTGGCGGCGCAACCACCGCCAACGCCGGCCCCGCAACCCATGCGCGTGGCGGTGCCGCCCGCAACCGCCGCCCCGGTGGCGGCCGAGGTTTCCATAACTTATTGTCCCCGGCATTTGAAGAATCCCGCCGTGGATGCCTGCCGGGTTTGCGGCAAGCCCATCTGCGAGGATTGCATGCAAACCTACGGTTACGTCTGCTCGACGTTTTGCCGCAAGCGCGCGGAGGAGACGGGGATCGAGCTGCCCGTTTACGCCAGGCAACGGGCCGTCATCGAGGCCCGGATGGCCCGCGCGGGCCGGCTCATCTGGCGGACGGCCATTGTGGTGGTGGTGGCCCTGCTGGGCACCTGGATCTGGTACACATTTTGGGGGTCACGCCCGAAAGTCGTTTACTCGGAAACCCTGCCGCACGGCGACCGGGCGCGTTTTTACAAACTTCTGTCCTCCAGCCAGGTGCTTTCGGTGAAAGCGAACCAGATGAGCCTGTTCGACCTGGCTCAGCAAAAGCGGCTTTGGTCCGTTCCGTTGAATGTGGGGTTCTCGCCGCCGCCACCGCCGGACACGTCGGTGCCCAATGTCGAGGAGGACGTCGAACTGTACCCCCCGCCGCGCGTCATTGCCACGACGAACGATTTGTGGATGTTGTTCCCCGGCCGGTTGATTCAGTATGACCGGCGCAGCGGCAACAGCAAACAGGAAATCCCGTTGAACCCGCCGTTCTTCGGGCTGGCGGAAACCGACGGCAGCATTATCGCCATTTCCTCCGATGAATTGGATCACGAGGTGGTCACCCGCATCCGGCTCGCCGACGGCACGGTGCAGACCGAAATTCTTGACCCGGCGGCGGCCGCGCCTGCGGCAAAGGGCAGCCGGTCAAAGGCGTCCGGCAGCCCGCCGTCTACCAACAGCGCCAGTATCGCCGCGGTGGCCCACGGGCCGGCCGCCCCGCCTCTGGAGCACGCCCGGTCGCCCGCCGTGACACCCACGACCACCGCCAAGATCCTTGCGGCGGTGACCAACGCAGTGCCGGCGCTGGCCAAACCGGTGGTGCGGGAAAACATGGGCGACAAGTTCATGGCGGACGGCGCCGGGGTCGTGCAGATGAAAGTGGGCTTGATCGAGCGCAAGACGATCGCGCATCAGGCCATGAAACAGCCGAAGAAGTCCCTGATTGACAACAATCTCACGGCCGGCCAGAGCATGGACGCCGTCGAGCGGGAGATGAACGAAATGCGCCGGGAACAGACCGGCGGGGTGGAAGAGGAGGACGTCAGCCGGTACCAGGTGACGCTGCGCCGGTTGCCGGCGGGCAGCGCCCCCGACTGGACCGGCGAAGCGATCGGCCCGCCCTCGTTTTACCCGCTTAAAACCCTGGGGGTGCTGGTCTCCGGCAAGATCATTCAGGTGTTTGACAAGAGCAACCGGCGGCTCTGGGGGGCCAACCTGACGTATCCGGTGGCCTCCCGCTACTCGCTCGATTTTGCCACCGAATCCGATCCGCCTTGCGTGGAGGCCGGCGGCGCCCTGTACGTGTTTGACCAGGGCATGTTGACGAAATTCGATGCGGCGACGGGCGAAGTGAACTGGCGGCTCACCAGCGTCGGCATTTCCCAGGTGCAACTGGATGAAAAGAAAAACCTGTACGTAACCAGCACGACCGCCAGCCCGGATTCCATCCAGTTTTCCCAGCAGGTTGACTTCTCCGCCAAGGGCGCGCCGGTGATTCTGAAGGTGGATGCCGCCACCGGCAAGATACTCTGGCGCAACGAGGGTCTGGGCAACACCTGCTTCGTCACCGGAAAATATGTTTACATCTCGCGGGCCACCGAAAATCCGCTGACCGGCATGGGGGATGAGCCGATTCTTTATTTTGATTTGTACCGGTTGAGCCCGAGCGATGGACACGCCCTCTGGGACTACTCGCAGTCCCGCCTGCCCGTGCAAATCGAGGCGGAGGGCAACCAAATCCTGATCCACTTCAGGGGCGAATTGCAGGTCCTGAAATTCTTCAGCCTGTGAAACGCCGGCATTCGCCCACGCCTACTTAATCGCGGCATAAACGCGATGCACGTCGTCGTGGTCGTCCAGCGCGTTGAGGAAATTCTCCACGTCCTTGCGGTCGGCGGCGCTCACTTCGACAAAGTTCTTGGCCACGTACCGGATTTCCGCGGCGGTGACGTTCCAGCCCGCCGCCTTCAACGCCTTGGAAACATGATCGAGGTCCTTGATTTCCGTCAGAAACCGCGCGCCCTTCTGGCCGGCGGGGACTTCGTCGGCTTCGAGCGGCTCGATTTCCTGTGCGCCGGCCTCGATGGCGTCAGCTTCCGCGTCGCGGCCTGCGTCGGGATGGGTGGCCTCCACCACGCCGAGGTGATTGAAGAAAAAAGCCACGCTGCCGGGCTGGCCCAGCGAGCCGGCCTTGAACAAATTGCGGATTTCCGGCGCCGTGCGGTTGCGGTTGTCGGTGAGACATTCCACCACCACCGGCACCTTGTGCGGCGCGAAGCCTTCATAGACGACGGTTTCGTAGTGGACCTTTTCCGCGTCAAGCCCGGCGCCCTTGCGGATGGCGCGCTCGATGGTGTCCTTGTAAACCGAGGCTTTCTTGGCCTTCTCGACGGCGACGAAGAGGCGCGGGTTCAGATCCGGCTCGGGCCCGCCGAGCTTGGCCGCGACCATGATTTCGCGGACCAGTTTGGCGGTCATCTGGCCTTTCTTCTGCGCGTTAATTTCGCGTCCGGCCTGTTTCCATTGTGCGCCCATGACAGCAGCCAGTGTGGAACGATTGCCGGGTCGGTTCAATGCAAATTGCACGGGACGAATGATGAATCCGAGCCCGGCCATTGGCACTTGTGCTTTCCGGCGCTTTCGCGTATTCGTCGCCGCATGCTCGTGGTGCACGTTCATGTTCACGTCAAACCGGAGTGCGTGGAGGCGTTCAAACAGGCGACGCTCGCCAACGGCCGGGAAAGCCTGCAGGAGCCGGGCATCGCGCGATTCGATGTCGTGCAGCAGCAGGATGACCCCACCCGGTTCGTGCTGGTGGAGGTTTACCGGGATGCCGCCGCTGCCGCCGCGCATAAGGAGACAAAACATTATCCCGTCTGGCGGGACACCGTCGCCCCGATGATGGCCGAACCGCGCTTCAGCGTGAAGTTCGGCAATGTGTTTCCGGACGAAAACATGTGGTAAATCAGGTAGGGCGGGCTGTCCCCGGCCCGCCGCCGAGGTATGCGCTTTGTGCTGCGGCGCGATGGGGACATCGCGCCCTACCAATTAAACCGTCATGAAATTTGAATTCACCACGGCTACGCGCATCGTGTTCGGCACCGGCTCGCTTAGCCAGGCGGGCGCCCTTGCGGCTGATTTTGGCCGGCGCGCCCTCGTGGTGACCGGACGCGACGCCAGACGCGCGGAGCGGCTGCAGGCCAATTTGAAATCCGCCGGCGTGGACACAGTAACTTTCCCTATCACCGGAGAACCGGACTTGGCAACAGTGACCCAGGGAATGGAGCTGGCCAAGGCAGAGAAATGCGACTTGGTCATTGGCTTCGGCGGCGGCAGCGCCATTGACACCGCCAAGGCCATTGCCGCGATGCTGACCAACGACGGCGAATTGCTCGACTACCTGGAAATCATCGGACGGGGCAAGCCGCTAACCAAGCCGTCCGCGCCGTTCATTGCCATTCCCACCACCGCCGGCACGGGCGCGGAAGTCACGCGCAATGCCGTGCTCGCCTCGCCGGAACATCAAGTGAAAGTCAGCCTGCGCAGTCCGCTCATGCTGGCGCGCGTGGCGGTGGTGGACCCCGAATTGACCTGCAACCTGCCGCCCGCGCTCACCGCCAGCACCGGGCTGGACGCGCTGACGCAGCTCATCGAGCCGTTCGTCTGCAATCGCGCCAACCCCATGACCGACGGGTTGTGCGTCGAGGGATTGCGGCGCGCGGCGCGATCACTGCGTATTGCGTACAGCAACGGGAAGGACAAGGACGCCCGGGCAGACATGGCCGTGGCGAGCCTGTTTGGGGGACTGGCTTTGAGCAATGCCGGGCTGGGCGCGGTGCATGGTTTCGCCGGCCCCATCGGCGGCAGATTTCCCGCGCCGCACGGCGCAATCTGCGCGGCGCTGCTGCCGCACGTGATGGCGATGAACCTCCGCGCCCTGCGCCAGCGCGATCCGAATGGCCCGGCCCTGGCCTGTTACGAAGAAGCGGCGTGGTGGCTGGCCGGCGACATGAAAGCCAAGGCCGACGACGGCTTGAAATGGGTCCGCGCGCTCGTCCTCGATTTGAAAGTGCCGCGCCTGGGCAGTTTCGGCGTCCGGCGCGAACATTTCCCCGACCTCGTCGCCAAAGCGGCGAATGCCAGCAGCATGAAGGCAAATCCCATCGCGCTCACGCCGGACGAATTGACCGAAATTCTCGAACAGGCCTTGTGACTGGCCATCTCCACCCGGACTTGTGCTTTGTCGCGCGTGCTCTAATTTGACCGCGCCATGCAAAACGGTGCGAACGCCACTGATCCCCCGCTGCCCTCTCCTGCTCTTGAAACCCGGGAGCGGCGGGTCATCTGGCTGTTTTGTTTGCTGGCCGCGGTTCACGTCGTTGTTTTTTCCGCCGCCTTTCCCTTCTTCAACAACGTGGATGAACAAATCCATTTTGACCTCGTGGTGAAATACTCGCAGGGGCACCTCCCGCGTTCGCTGGATTCCATATCCGCCGAGGCCGTGCCCTATGCCGTGCTGTTCGGCTCGCCGGAATTTGTGGGCATTCCGACCAATCAGCCCGGCCGCCAGTTCCCGCCGCCGCCCTGGCATCAGCCGGTGGATGAGGTCCGTCAGACGCTGGCCGCAAAAACCGAAGCCTGGCACAATGTCGTCAACCACGAGGCGTCCCAGCCGCCGTTGTATTATGCTGTCGCGGGGGCGTGGTGGTGGCTGGGCAAATGGCTGGGGTTTCACGACGGCCCATTGCTTTACTGGCTGCGCTTTCTGAACATCTTCTTCGCCGTGGCGCTGGTCTGGTTGGGATACGCGGCCGCGCGCCTGGTTTTTCCGGATCGGGAATGGCTGCGCCTCGCGGTGCCGGCCCTGCTGACTTTTCTGCCGCAAACGGCGCTTTATTCGATTCAAAACGATGTCCTGTCGCCGCTCTGCTTTGGCGCCGCGTTCATCGGGCTGGTCAAATGGTTGCGCGCCGAGGTGCCGGGCGTTCAACTCGGCGCCCTGACCGGCCTGGCGTTGGCGGCGACCTTCCTGACTAAAATCAGCAACCTGCCTCTGCTGCTCGTGTCCGCCGGAGCGCTGCTGCTCAAAATCTGGAATCTAGCGAAGACCGGAAAATTACGGGCGGCCGGCCCGGCGACGGCGGTGCTGCTGTTGTGTGCGGGCCTTCCGATGCTGGCCTGGCTGGCGTGGTGCATGCACAGCTTTGGCGATTTCACCGGCACGGCGGCCAAAATCCAGTTCCTCGGCTGGACGCGCAAACCGTTGGGCGAATGGTGGTCGCATCCGATTTTCTCGCCACACGGCCTGTGGACCTTTGTGTCGGGACTACTCGCAACGTTCTGGCAGGGCGAAATTCTGTGGCACCGCCAGCCGCTGACCTTGCCGGTTGTGAACTTGATTTACACGATTGCTTCGGCCGGTTTGGTCGGGGCGGCCGTTATCGCCCTGCACTTGCGTTCCGGCACAACCGCGCCCCAGCGCCAGGCGCTCCGGCTGGCACTCGGGTGTGTGGCCGCGGCCGTTGTGTTCCTGGGATTCCTTTCGATCATTTACGATTTTCATGACTGCTTTTATCCCTCGCGCGAACATCCCTATTTTACTTCCGGCCGGCTGATGCTTGGCGCGCTGATTCCATTTTTGCTGCTGTCCCTTTTTGGCCTCGACCGGATTCTGGGCCGCGTGAAAAAACCTTGGCTGCGGCCGGTGGTTCTGGCGGCCATGGTTTTGTTCATGCTCGTTTCCGAAATCGCGACCGACTGGCGGCTGTTCCCGAACGCCTATAACTGGTTCCACATGTAAAGGTCTGGTAAGGGGGGCAGTCCGCTGCCCGCCGCCCACTCATAACTCCCATTGCTCCTATTGCGGCGCGCACTCCGTGCGCGCCCTACCTGCCCGCTAATTACCGCAAACCCGCCAAACCTTTTGCGTGCACTCGGGTGAAATTTTTGGTTCACTGAAGGCACTCTGAACTGACGGCCGTATGGACGACACGAATTCATTGATCGAACAGCGCAAAGCCAAGCTCGCCGCCTTGCGGGCCAAGGGCATTGACCCGTTCAAAAACAAGTTCGCGCCCGCCGAGACCTGCGCGCATGCCCGCGAGCATTACGCCGAAGGCCGCGAGGTCGCGCTCGCCGGCCGCATTACCGCGCACCGCGACATGGGCAAGAGCATGTTCATGGATATCCGCGACCAGAGCGGCCGCATTCAGATTTACGCGCAGAAAAATGTGCTGGGCGACGAGCAATGGAGCCTGTTCACGCACCTCGACCTGGCGGATTTCATCGGCGTGCGCGGCACGCTCTTCACCACCAAGACCAACGAAATTTCGGTCAAAGTCACCGGCTTCACCATCCTCGCCAAGGCGCTCCGGCCACCGCCGGCCAAGTATTACGGGCTCGAGGACACCGAAATCCGCTACCGCCAGCGCTATCTCGACCTCATCGCCAATCCGGACGTGAAGGACGTCATGCTCGCGCGCAGCGAGATCATCCATGAAATCCGGAAATTCCTGCATGCGCGCGGCTACGTGGAAGTGGAGACCCCAATGATGCAGGCGATTCCCGGCGGCGCGGCGGCCCAGCCGTTCAAGACCCATCACAACGCGCTCGGCTGCGATTTTTACCTGCGCATCGCGCTGGAGCTTTACCTCAAGCGCCTGCTCGTCGGCGGCGTGGACAAGGTGTTCGAGATCGGCCGCGTCTTCCGCAACGAGGGCCTGTCGCGCAAGCACAATCCCGAGTTCACCATGCTCGAATTGTACGAGGCCTACGGCGATTACGAGAGCATGATGGACCTGCTGGAAGGAATGATTTGTCACGTGGCGGAAAACGTGGCGGATTCGCTGTTCATCGAGCACAAAAACGCCGAAGGCAAAGTCGTCAAAACCATCAACCTCACCCCGCCCTGGCGGCGCGTGAAGTACAAGGAGCTCATCTGCGAAAAAGCCGGCGCGGACTGGTTTGAAATCTCACCGAACGAACGCCGCGAACGGGCCGTGAAGCTGGGCGCGGAAATCGGCAAGGAATACGAGGACTTTGAAGTCACCCAGGCCGTATTCGAGAAGCTCATCGAGCCGACGCTGATTGACCCGACGTTCGTCACCCACGCGCCGAAGGAATTGCTGCCGCTGGCCAAGCTTTCGCCGGACGACCCGACGACGGTCGAGGTGTTCGAGTGCTGCATCAACGGGCAGGAAATCGCGCCGGCTTACACCGAGCAGAACGATCCCCTCGAACAGCGCGAGCGGCTGGAGCACCAGGCCGGCGGCGAGCAGCAGAAGCTGGACGAGGATTTTCTGGTGGCGCTCGAGCACGGCATGCCGCCAGCGGGCGGCATGGGCATCGGCATCGACCGCCTGTGCATGATGCTGCTCGGCCAGGAAAGCATCCGCGACGTCATCCTGTTCCCGCAGTTGAAGCCGAAGTGAAATTGACTCAGCCGGGCGTTTGACGGAATATAAGGGCATGAAGACACCGGTGATTGAACTGCCTTTGCACCGATGGCCCTATGGTTTGGAATTGCAGCCTTCGGCCAAAGGGTTGTTGCTGCGTCCGCGCCGCAAAGCCCGGGCGAACTGGCGCAAATCCTTTCGCCGCCCGCGTCCTGTTTCTGATGAGCTTGCCGCTGCGCGTCAATTGGTCAACGACTTTGATGCGAATGAATGGCAATGGTAATCGAACGGTTCCAGATACTTCTCGTACGGCTTGACCCGGCAACCGGCGCGGAAACCGCCAAGACCCGCCCGTGTGTAGTGGTTTCTCCCGACGAATTGAATCGCGCGGTTTCCACGGTCATTGTCGCGCCCATGACGACGGTTCGCCGTGGCTGGCCCACGCGGATTGAAGTGGTTTTTCAGGGCAAGACCGGCGAAATCGCACTGGACCAAATCCGCGCGGTGGACAAATCGCGGCTCGTCAAGCGGCTGGGGAAATTGGATTCTGAAACGGCAGGGGTTGTTTTGGATACGCTTGGAGAATTGTTTGCTCCTTGATATCGTTTTGCCGGGAAACACCTGTGCCGTCCTCCTTTTAAGCAGTTGAGATCAAGATGAGCCGTTTGATTGTATCGCTGTTGTGGCTGGCGACTTCCGCCGGCGTTTGGGGCCAAAACAGCTCGTTGCTCGACACAAACATGCCCTCGCATTTTTTCAACTGGAACCGCGGGGTCCACATTTACCTCCCGCCTTCTTACCACACCGAGCCTCATCGCCGGTATCCGGTTCTGTATTTGCATGACGGGCAGAACGTGTTCAGCTCTGCCGGCACCAATTGCGCCTTCGGCTGGGGCAGTTGGGAGCTGGACAAAACCGCCGACGCCCTGGCGCGCGCCGGGAAAATGCCGGAAATCATCATGGTGGCCGTGGACAACAGCTTCGGGCGCATGCAGGAATATTCCAGCCGGCACCACGACACCAACACCGCGGCCAACACGCCCTTTGAAAATTATTCGGTGTTCCTGATCACCGAGCTCAAGCCTCAGATCGACCGCGAATTTCGC
>DATJOW010000038.1:0-24156 GCA_035506715.1 Candidatus Acidiferrum sp.
CCGCAGGTGCGGGCGTGGCCGGTGCGGGTTTTGCGGCTGCGGTCGGCGGGGTGGCCGGGGCCGGGGCGGCGGGCTTCTTTTGATAGCTGGCGGCCAGCCGGATGTTGGCATTGAGCTTTTGGTGCGCGTTGTCGGGCTGCAATTCCAGGTCGAACACGCGGATCATCGACGCGTCGGAACCGAGCTGGTACAGGAAATCCACCAGTTGCTCGTCGGTGGCGGTGACCTGGATGTTTTGGACCTGCTCGACAAAGAATTCGTTGGTATGGGTCAATTGCCGCGAGGTGCTGTTGATGGCGACATTGCTTTTCGCCGCCTGGGACTGGATGGTGCGCATGAAATTGATGGCCTGGTCTTCGGGGTCCACGGATTGGCCCTGGCTCTCAAAATTTTTCATCTGGGCCTGGAAATTCGGCAGTTGGGCAATGGTGCTCTGGTACAGGGCCAGCTTGCGCCGCGCGTCGTCGAGCCGCCGCCGCAGGTTGCCCCAGTCGGAAAAGTGCGGCCAGATCAGCCAGGCATTGAGCACCAGAATCACCACGACCAGCACGCCGACCGCCAGCCGGCGTTCCAGCGGACGCAGGTGCGCGAAGTATTTTTTCATCGCGACGCCTCCTGCCGTTGCAGTTGCAGGCCGAAGTTCCACGTCACGTTGTTGTTGACCTGGCGGTACACCAGCGGCTCGCCGGCGCCGGTGCGGAACATCGGCTGGCCGTTGAGCTTGACCTTCTGCATGCCGTTGTCGAAATCGAACAGGGCGCTAATCTGGTCCGGCGGGGCCGTGCCGTTCAGGGCCAGCCGCTGGCCGTCCACGAAGCTGAACCGCTGCAGCGCAATGCTGGCGGGCAGTTGTTCGGCGACAATCTTCCAGCAGTCCAGCGCGGCGTATTTCAGGTCCTGCCGTTCCCGAAGCACATCCAGGCGGGCTTTCAACTGCAGCGTGTTGGTGTAACTGCCGCTGATGGCGGCGACCTGCTGTTCGACCGCCTGGGTGCGATAACCCAGCACGGCCGTCGCACAAAAATAAATGACCACGCCAACGGCATACAATACCCCGGTCGTTGCCAGGCCCCGCAGCCAGAGCCGGTCCACGAATTGCTGGTGGTAACGGGCGGGAAATTCCGCCGGCAGCAACGGCGCCCGCGTCCCCGCCGCCGCGGCCCGCCGCGCCGTGAGCGCCGCCAGTTCGGCCGGCGGCAAGGCCGGTAGGACTTCCACCGGTTCGCTCAACCCGTCGCGCAAGGCCCGTTCCCAGTCCGCGGCATTGACCGGATCGGCCACCAGCTGCCAGCGATTGGGCGGGGCGGTCAGCCAGCCTTCGAGCTCGCCCGCCCAGGCCAATTGGGCCAGTTGGGCTTTCAACGCCTTGCCGCGGTCGCCGGTGGGCGGCAAAACGACCAGCCCGAGGTGGCGCAGGGTGCCGTTGCACCACCAGGCCACCAGCGCGGCGCTTTGCCCGGCCAGCGCCACCGGATAAATCCACGTTCCATCCTGGCCGGGCGCGGCGGCCTCCAACTGGTCCAACAGCGGGGCTTCCAGCCGGTCGGCGAGATAACCGCGGGCCTCAAGCTTGCCCAGGAACTCCTCCACGGCGCTGCGCTCGGCGATGACCACGATGACCGTCTGAAGATCCTCCGGTTTCGCTTCCGTCCCGGCGTCGGGTTCCGGCGCAGCTCCGGCCTGCGCCGGCGCGGGGCCGGTGCGCGGGAGCAGGTGGATGGTCCAGACGATTTGCGCCACGGGCAGGGGCGAAAGTTTCTCCAGTTGGAGCTCCACCATCGCGAGGGTTTCCTCGAAACTGCTCCGGGGCAGTTCGATCACCCGCAGGAACACATTTTCCGGCGGGAGCCAGGCGACGTTCAGACGCGGCTGCCACAACGAACTCCAGGATTTGGCGGCCAGCCGCGGCGGGAGGGGCTGGTCAATCGCGGCGCGGTGCTCGCGCCCGGGAGCGAACCCGCCGCCTTTGCCCTTGGCGTCAAACTGCCAGAGCCGGCTCGCGTCAGGCGCCAGTTGCAGGATGTTGCAGGAATGCCAGCGGCCCATATTAAAAAGTGATGAGAGACGAGTGACGAGTGACCGTAAACCTGGTGGCGACAACAATCGCAAATCGCAAATCGTAAATCATAAATCCTTCATGGGCGGGAGGCGGGCCGGGCGCGCTCGGCGTCATTTAAGGCGTCCAAATGCTCTTCCATTTGGGTGACGCGCAATACCTCCTCGATGGTGGTTTCCCCGTTTCGGACCTTGTTCCAGCCGTCGGTGCGGAGCGTGCGCATGCCCGCGTCCATCGCGCGCTGGGCGATTGCCGTGGCATTGGCGCGGTTCATGATGAGCGGCCGGACGGCTTCGGTGACAATCAGCAATTCATAAATGCCTTTGCGGCCCTGGTATCCGAGTTGGCGGCAGTCTTCACATCCGGCGCCGTGCCAGAATTTCGCGGTGCCGATTTCGTTCTCGGGGAAGCCGATCCGGCGCAGGTAATCGGCATCCACCTTCTGCTCGGTCTTGCAGTGCGTGCAGATGGTGCGGACGAGGCGCTGGGCCATGACGGCCTCGACCGAGGAGGCCACCAGGAACGGCTCGATGCCCATGTCAATCAGCCGGGTGAAGGCGCTGGGCGCGTCGTTGGTGTGCAGCGTGCTGAACACCAGGTGGCCGGTCAGCGAGGCGCGAATGGCGATTTCGGCCGTCTCCTGGTCGCGGATTTCCCCGACCATCACCACGTTGGGGTCCTGGCGCAGAATATGGCGCAGGCCCATGGCAAAGGTCAGGCCGATTTCCGGGCGCACGGCAATCTGGTTGATGCCCTTGAGTTCGTATTCGACCGGTTCCTCGATGGTGATGATCCGCTTGTGGACCGAATTGATGGCGCTCAGAAACGCGTAGAGCGAGGTGGATTTGCCCGAGCCGGTGGGCCCGGTGACGAGGAAGATGCCGTGGGGTTTGACGATGATTTCGCGGATCATGGCCTCGTCCTTCGGCGCGAACCCGAGCTTGTCCAGGCTCAGGAAAATCTTCCCGCGCGTCAGCAAGCGCAGGGAAACGCTTTCACCGTACACCGTCGGCACCGTCGAAACGCGGATGTCGATTTCCTCGCCCTTGATGCGCACGTTGATGCGGCCGTCCTGCGGCAGGCGCTTTTCGGAAATGTTCATGCCGCTCATGACCTTGATGCGCGAGATGAGGGCCGATTGGAAGCGCTTGAGCTGCGGCGGCATCGGGGTCTGGTGGAGTATGCCGTCAATCCGGTAGCGGATGCGCAGCTCGTCCTCCGCCGGCTCAAAGTGAATGTCGGTCGAGCGGTCCTTGTAGGCTTCCCAGATGACCTGGTTGACGAATTTGATGACGCTGGCCTCCTGGTCGTCCTCGGTGATTTCCTTGTCGGCGGGCAATTCCAGGTCCATCGCCTCGCCCTCGCCGAGTTCGTCGAGCGTTTCGGCCCCGACACCGAAGTATTTTTTGAGGGCCTTCTCGATTTCCGCCTTCGGGGCCAGGGCGAACTGCACCGGCATCCGCGCGCTGAACCGCACGGCGTTCATCATGGCCGCATCGAACGGGTCGCTGACGACGACCTGGAGCGCGTCATCCTTTACATCCGTGGCCAGGACGGAATATTGAAAGGCGATTTTCGTGGAAATTTTGTTCCGGGCCTCCTGGGGCACGGTATGCTTGGGCAGATCGAGAAACGGCCACTCCAGCACCTGCGCCAGCTTTTGCAGAAAGGCTTCTTCGGTCAGGCCGCGTTCGCGGGCGACGAAGCCCAGGAACGGCTCGACGGAACCACTGGCCGCGGCGGCGCGCCAGGACTCGCGCCAGTTGTCAAACTGGCCGGGCGCGGCGTCGGCAACCGAGGCCACCAGATTTCGTATCGGACTAAAACCCATGCGATTCCTTCAGTTCAGGCACCTTACTTTTAACAGCGAAAAGGCGGGAAAGTTGCGGTTTTGCGCGAGAAATTCAAGCAAACAAGCTGTCGTCCGGGTGGCCCCTTAATTCGTGCAATTCGGCTTAAAATTGGCTATTTCTGGCTCATTATGAAACAGTTCGCCACCGTTACCGTCATCGGCCGGGACAAAACCGGCGTCATCGCGCGGGTTACGGCCTTCCTTTTCGAGCAAAAGGCCAACATTGAAGCCTTGGAGGAACAGGTCACCCGCGGCCAGTTCAGCATGACGCTCCAGGCCTCGTGGCGGCCGGCGGACTGTCATCCGGCCCGGCTCCGGGCGGGCTTCGACGCGCTGGCCCGGCGGCTCGGCATGGAGATCAAAATCCGGTTCACCGAACCCAACCGGCGCCAGCGGTTTGCCATTTTGGTCACCAAGGAAACGCACTGCTTCGACGCGCTGCTGGCGGCGAAATTGAAGGCCGATCCCGCGCTGGTCATCGGCAATCATGCCGATTTTGCCGCCCGCGCCCGGAAGGCCGGGTTGCCTTTTGCGCACATTCCCTGGAACGACCGCGCCCAGGCCGAGGCCCGCGCCTTGCGCCTGCTGGAGGAGCACCAGATTGATTTTGTGGTGCTGGCCCGGTTCATGAAAATCCTCTCGCCGAACTTCGTCTGGCGTTACAAAAACAAGATCATCAACATCCATCCGTCGCTGCTGCCGAGTTTTCCCGGCCCGCAGGCCTACCGCCAGGCGTACGAGCAGGGCGTGAAAATCGCCGGCGTCACCGCGCACTTCGTTTCCATGCGGCTGGACGAGGGCCCGATCATCGCGCAGGGCTCCTTCGAAATCCGCCCCGGCATGGCGCTCAAGGACATTGTCGAGCGCGGCCAGCGGCTCGAAGCCGGCGTGCTGGTCAAAGCCGTGAAACTTTACCTGGGCAAGCGGCTCGACGTTTACTGGGGTGTGGTGAAGGAGGTTTGACCGGCACGATTTATCGTGGCCTCCGCGCATTTGCACGCTTGACTTGCCGCTGTTTTGCGGCGGAAATGCCCCCATGATTACCCGCAAAAGTCTCGTTTGGGCTGCTGCAACCATTCTCGCCTCAGTAGCGGCGATTTCCTGGGCGCAATCATCCGCCCAGCCAATTATGCGCTCGGCCGTCTTCCCTTGGGCCGATTTCAAAGCCGAGCCGACCAAGACCGGCTCACGGCGGGAATGTTTTGATGCTCCCACCGCCACCCTCGAGCGGCTGGAATGTCACGTCACCACGCTCAATCCCGGCGAAGCGCCGCACGCTGCGCACCAACACCCGGAGGAGGAGGTGATCCTTGTCAAAGAAGGCGTGCTCGAAGCGGTGCAGAACGGCCGGACCAACCGCGTGGAAGCGGGCGGCCTCATCTTCGAAGGTTCGACTGAAACGCACGGCCTGCGGAATCCGGGCCCCAATCCGGCCGTTTACTACGTCCTTAAAATTTACCCGCACGATCTCGCGAAGCCTGCGTCTCGCTAGTCATCTCCGGACCGGAATTTGTCCCGTTTTGGGCCAGTCGGGCGGCCCGGGCCGGGCCCGGACACTTTCGCAAAAAAATTTTTCATGATTGAACCGGCCGCGCGCATGGTTGTCGGAATGGGAAAGGAGTCAAACTGTATGAATGCCATTAGCGCGCGCGAAGAACAGCTGTTGAAACCGACGCTCAAAGCCGCGATCATTTACGATGACTTCGAGTTTGCCGCGCGAACCGCCTTGCAGTTGGAACAGGCGGCGGTCCGCTCGGACGAAGCCATGCGGTGGGACATCAGGCCATGGCGGCTCGATCTTCTGAAATCATCGTCCTTGGCGGAGGCGGCGCTGGCGGAAGCCGCCGACGCCGATCTCATCGTGATTGCCCTCAGCCGGACCCCCCTGGTGCCGGACGCGCTGCTGGGCTGGCTGGATCGCTGGGCGGATGGCCGGCGCGTCCGGGAGGCTGCTTTGCTGGTATTGTGCCCGGAGGCGGCGGCCGGCCCGAAGTCATCCTGGGAACGCTTGAAGGCGTTTGCGGCTTGGCGGGGATTATCCTTTTTGGACGACCGCCGCCGCGCGGACGGGCAGGATACCCTAGATCTAGTGCATCGGTGGTGGCCCGACCGCGGCCAGGTGAATCCGGCGCTTTCTTGGACGGCCGACCCGCCACAGTCCCCGCGTCATTGGGGCATCAATGAATAGCGGCGCGGGTGATGGGCTGCTTTCGAGTTGTAGCGTCGGCTGTCCCAGCCGATCCGGGCGCCGAGGTCGGTGCCTGCCCCTGTGCAGTGACCGACTATCCCGGTGTGAAGGGGGTTGCATTGCCGCCGCCGCAGGCTTAGTGTGCGGTGGGCTTGGAGTTTGCGGCCCGCGAAAGGAAACGTTATGGCTAAGAAAGTAAACTCACGAAACGGCGGCCGTGGCCAGAAACAGGCATTCGCGTTTTCCGCACCCGGGGCGGTGAGCGTGCAGTTGGTGGGGGATTTTACCCATTGGCAGGAACATCCCATCAGTCTGCACAAAGGGGCGGATGGCATTTGGCGGACTACGGTGGAATTGGAGCCGGGTACTCACCACTACCGATTCCTCGTGGATGGGGAATGGCGCGACGATCCGGAATGCGCCCTGCGCACGCCCAATCCCTACGGCGGCGAGAACATGCTGCGGCAGGTGGCGTAAACGGGGCGCCGCCGGCGGACGCCGGGCGTTTGGGTTAATGTCGATGACCCGCTGCCGGGAAAACCTTCAGCGGGAGCGGAGGGGGTTTGGTGTGTCGGGCTTCGGTGGATGATTCTCCTTGCGCCTCGACTCCGGCGGCCGCGTTGGTACGTTGACGACATGCACGAGCTTTTTATCGGCCTGGTCGGGGCCTTGATCGCCACCAATCAACCGCTGGCGGTCAGCAATCTCATCCAGCAGCACACCGGCGTCTCGGTGGCGATGGTGAATCCCGATGACCCGGCCGAGCAAGAGTTGCAGAAGTTGATGGCCGAGGACGAGGCC
Organism: Candidatus Acidiferrum sp.; assembly: GCA_035506715.1. Lineage (GTDB taxonomy): Bacteria > Verrucomicrobiota > Verrucomicrobiia > Limisphaerales > UBA11358 > UBA11358. The sequence goes on from DATJOW010000038.1 coordinate 6,898, forward strand.
GCGCTCGATGAAGTGGACCGCTGGATTCGCGACAACAACACCTTTGCCGCCCAGGGCGCCGGCGAGACCAGGGCGGATTTGAACCGGCGCATCCGCGAGCGAGTGGATGCCGTGCGCAAAGGTTACGAGGATTTGCTCCGGCGGTACCCGGATTTTGCGCGCGGCCACCTGGCCTATGGCAGCTTTTTAACCGACCTGGGGGACGAAACGGCCGGGTACGCCCAATATGAAATTGCCGTTCGGCTGGACCCGAAAAATCCGGCGGCGTGGAATCAGATTGCCAATTATTGCGGCGAACACGGGCCCATTACCAACGCCTTTATCAGCTATGCCAGGGCCATCGAGTTGAATCCCCTCGAGCCGGTCTATTATCAAAACCTGGCCACCACGGTTTACCTGTTCCGCCGGGACGCCACGGCCTTTTATGGCCTCACCGAACCGGAGGTGTTCGACAAGGCGCTCGCGTTGTATCGCAAGGCGATGCAGCTCGCCCCGGATAATTTCCTGCTGGCGACCGATTACGCGGAGACTTATTACGGCATCCGGCCGTTGCGCACCAATGAGGCGCTGGCCGCCTGGACCAACGCGCTGCGGATTGCCCGCGACGACAACGAGCGCCAGGGCGTCAACATCCACCTGGCCCGGATCAAAATCGTCGTCGGCCGCTTGGACGAGGGCCGGGCGCACCTGAACCTGGTGACCAATCCGTACTATGCCGACACCCGGAAACGTTTGGAGCGTCTGGCCACCGAACACGAAGGCGCCGCGACCAACCTGGCGGCAGAGTCACCTTCGCCTGGCCAATCCGGCCCTTAGGCGGATTTGGAATTCGGGGCCCCAACCAACTTGCCGCCGCGCAGTGATGCCAACAACCATGAACGCAACCCCTTACTGCTTCTCCTGCAGCCGGTCCATGTCGATGTTTGAAGTGAAGCTGGTTTGGCTCTTCATTTGTCCGCGCAGATGTAGAATCCAGTGGCCGGGGATGAGGTCGATGCGCCCGCGATGGATCAGTTTTTGCCACTGTCGTTTCAAGCGAAACACCGCGCGATAGACCTGGCGCCGCCATCCTTCGGGCCGGCCATGTTCCCGGCAGATGATGACCGATTCGCGCTGCATATTGCGCGTAACCCGCAAATCCGCGGATTGCCCGTGTTCGTGATAGCGGTAGTCAATCAACAGGCGCGGCAGGTGCCCCACATGGCAGCCGTGCTTGCCCAGGCGCAAGATGAATTCAAAGTCACAGCTGTTCATGAATTCCTTGTGTCGGTACAGCCCCAGGCGGTCGTGGACGGATTTGCGAACGAAAAGCGTCTGGTGAATCACATAACACAATCCATATCGGAGCACGTCATAATCGTAACCAGCCTCCTTGCGCTGATAGATCTCACGCCCCTGCCCGTCCACATATCGGATGTCGCCGAAGAGCGCGTCCCAGTCCGGATGCTGTCGGAACGCCTCGCCCACGGCGTGTAATGTTCCCGGCCGGAAGCAGTCGTCGGCGTTCAGGATATTGACGATCTCGCCGGTGGCGCGGAGGATGCCCTTGTTCATGGCATGATAGTGCCCTTCGTCCTTCTCCGACACCCAGATCAACTGAGGATATTCCTTGAGCAGTTGGACCGTGCCGTCGGTTGAGCCGCCGTCAATGACGAGGTGTTCGCAATGAGGGTAATCCTGCGACCGCACGCTCTCGATCGTGTCCCGGATGGTATGAATGCTGTTGAAACTCGGGGTGACGACCGAGATTTTTGGCAGTTCGCGCATGGTGGGTTTATAGCAGCGGTCAGGCGGGCGAGTCAAGCGAACCGCGACTCACTGCAGGCGGACGAGGTAAAAGCCCTCCGGTGGCGCGTACGGATCTTGGAGCGACTCCCATTGGGTGAGCAAGACTCCGCCGTATCGCGCCAGCCATTGTTCGATTGTATCATGGGTCATGAGCAAATAGTCCCTCTGAACCAGAACATAATGAATACCAGCTGAGCGCAATTGTTCGGGCGTATCCTCCGGCAAGACTCGTTGAATCTGTCGTCGGCCGAAAGGAAGCCACAAAGGGGTTTCGGCCAGCCCGCCCAAATCTGCCGCGGCATAACCGAGAATTGCCTCCCCCGGAGGAATATTTTTCCATAAACGCAATCGTTGCTTCTCCGCAGCCGGTGTCTCAGCGTAAGTGCGGGACATGTTTGAGACCAGCTTGGCATTTGGATGCCTCGCGGCGAGCCAACCAACGACCGTTTGCGAAGGAAACAATGGACGATCGCGCGATATAACCAGCAATCCGGCTGCGAGCACCAGGACCAACCTGGCGAGTGATTGCCACCATGGGCGGTGAACCAGGACGGATTGACCGGGTGAGGCCAGCAGCGCAGGGAAAAGCAAGATGTAGTACGGAGCCAGCAGCCTTTGGTTTTCAAACGTGCTTACTCTTGCCATGAAGACGAGCACCAGGCCCCACGGCACCCATCGCAACAACCGCAGGAACGGATCCCTGCTGTTTGCTGCGGGCGCGGCTCCGGACATCCGCCGGCAACACCGGGCCGCCCCGAGTGAAATCAGCATCAGGATAGTGATTCCCGAACCGATTCCGGCGGTGGTTTCCGAGATGCCAAAGCTCATGTAACCGAAGTTTTCGAATGCGAGGAAATGCGCGCCGAACGGGGTATGCAGAAATTTCATTCTTGCCGCGTTCCACGCGTCGGCGAAGGGGAACAGCGGGGGCTTGAGATTTTGGGTGGCCAGGCAAAACGTGTTTCCGATCAGACCCCAGAACGGCGATTCTATCACTTCCTTCCCCCACGACTCGGGCGTGACGCCCGACCAGTTTCCGGTATGTTGCGTATTGTGAATCATCGTTGGCAAGGCGGAAACGAGCAAGCACGCGGTCGCAACCGCCAATGACGCCAGCGGCCGGTTGAACAACAAATTCCGGCTCGGCCAGACCGCGAGCAAGGCTGGCACGGCCAGCAGGATGCCGGTTTGTTTGACCCCGGTGGCCAAGGCTGCCGCCAGCAGGGCGAGCCAGAGATCGCCGGTCTTCTTGTTCAATCTCGCGCGCAAGGCAAAATCCACCGAGGCCAGCGCGTAAGCCGTGGCAAAGGCGTCATTGATGGTGGACCCGGCTTGGAAGATAAAACACCAACCCGACGGCAAGAGCCACATCCACCACCAGGCGACACGGGGCCGGACGCCCAGGCGCGTGAAGAGGCTGTAAATCAATCCCGGCAACAGCAGGAAGGAAAGCCAGTTGGGCAAGAACAACAGCCGGTCGCTGCGCGTCAGCAAAATCAGCGGGGCGCAAAACCACTCATAACCGCAACCGGCGATGTTCATCCGGACATCCAGGGTATGAATCCAATGCCACCGTCCCGCCGCCAGCCAGTGCATCACGCGGGGGATCCGATAGGCTGTCGAACTGCCGTTGACCGGCGGGTACAAAAGGCCCCCCAATAAAATCAGCAGGGCCAGAACGAGAAAAAGCATTGGCGCCAGGCGTTTGAAACGCTGGCGGTGGATAACCACCCATCGCCCCGGGCTTTTATCGGGTCGCCCCCGGCTTTTTCGTTGCCAAAACAGGATTGCGCCGGCAGTTAGCACCAGCATGATTGTGTAGCCGGCCCCGTTCGCCAGCTGAAAGGCCGACAAGAGCCAACCGGAAGCGGTCAGCAGGGCGGAAAGCAGAATCCAAATTCTGACGAACACCGAAAAAAACTGGTTGGCCCGCTGCACGCTGTCAAGCACGCTTGTGCGCCCGCTTCCGAAGACGGCAAGGACTCGGTTGCGGCGCGTCTCATTTGGGAATGGTTCAAGCCAATGATTGTGCGCCCCGCACCAGAATCCCTTTTTGAATTTGCTAGTTTAAACTTGGCAAGGGGCCGGTCAGCCAGTATCCCTCCCCCATACTGCCAATCTCAATTTAACATTTTTATCCAAGCCTGATGCAAACCTGTCTGGTCACCGGTTCCTCCGGCCTCATCGGCTCCGAAGTCTGTGTGTATTTCCATGAGCGCGGTTTTGCCGTGCACGGCGTGGACAACAACCAGCGGGAAGTCTTTTTCGGCCCCCAGGGCAGCACCCGCTGGAATGAGCAACGCCTGCAACAGTCGCTCCCCCGGTTCACCCATCACGAGCTGGACATCCGCGACCGCCCCGGCGTGCTGGAGCTCGTCAAGGCGCTCAAGCCTTCGGTCATCATCCATACCGCGGCCCAGCCGTCCCACGATCTGGCGGCAAAAATTCCCTTTGACGATTTTGACGTGAACGCGGGCGGCACGCTCAATTTGCTCGAGGCGGCGCGCCGCCAATGTCCCGAGTCGCCGTTCATTCACATGTCGACCAACAAGGTGTACGGGGATTTGCCGAACACCATCCGGCTGAAGGAGCTGGAGACGCGCTGGGATTACGCCGATGAAAAATTCGCGCGGGGCATCCCCGAGACGTTTTCGATTGATCAGTCCAAGCACTCGTTGTTCGGGGCCTCGAAGGTGGCGGGCGACATCCTGGTCCAGGAGTACGGCCGGTACTTCGACATGCCCACCTGCTGTCTGCGCGGCGGCTGCCTCACGGGTCCGAATCACTCCGGGGTCGAGCTGCACGGCTTTCTGAGCTATCTGGTGAAGTGCAACCTGGAGGGCCGCGAGTACCGGATTTACGGGTACAAGGGCAAGCAGGTCCGCGACAACATTCATTCGGCGGACGTGGCGGGTTTCATGTTCGAGTTCGCCCAGGCCCCGCGTCGGGGCGAGGTTTACAATCTGGGCGGGGGCAAGGACAATTCCTGTTCCATCTTGGAGGCGTTTGCCCTGGCGGAAGCGTGCAGCGGCAAAAAACAAATTTACACGTATGTGGAGCAGGCGCGGAGCGGCGACCACATCTGCTATTACAGCGACCTGTCCAAGATGCAGGCGCACTATCCCCAGTGGAAGCTGACGCGCAACCTGCGGCAGATCTTCCGGGAAATCGCCGAAGCATGGCAGCAGCGGCTGGCGAAGTGAATCCTGGTGCTTGGACTCGCGCGGCGGCCGCAGATGGGAAAGCGGGTCCGCGCACTGGGTTCAGTGAACCGATGCGGACAGATGTTTGCCGATGAAATTTTCCACCCGCGACCAGACGTCTTTTTCCTCGATGCTCCACAAACAATGAGGTTTGGGAAAGCGGCAATAATCGGAACAGGGCATATAAGGACAGACCTTGCCTTCCATCCATTCGGCCGCCGGATGGAGAGGGGCAAACCATTCCGGCAGTTGCGGTCCGAACAGGGTGAACGTCGGCACGCCGCAAAAGGCCGCCAGATGCCCGGGTCCGGAGTCATTGCCGATGAAGGCTCCGGCCTGGTCAATTAAAGCAATTAGGCCGGTCACCGTGGACGGCGTCGCCACCCTGGTTTCGCCGGCGCTTAACCACCAGGCTCGCTGGTCCGGGTCGCAAGCAATCTGCACCGGAATCCCCTCGTGGCGCAAGCGCGCCGCCAACTGCTGGTAACGGTCCAGCGGCCACACGCGGACGGGTTGTCCGGCCCCGGTGTGGATCAGCACCGCATTTCCACCGGGTACCGCCGGGGGCTGGATCTCCTCGCGGGGCGGCAATGGGACATTCATGGCGCGGGCGATGGCCCGCCAGGATTCATAGCGGTGCGACACGGGGTCGGGGCGCTCGAGCGGCAGGGTCAGAAAAACCTGGCTTTGGAGGCGGGGAAACCCCAGCCGGTTTTTGGCGTTCATGATTTTCAATAGCAAATGGTCGCGCGGGTCCCAGCGCGCCGAGAGGCCGAAGTCAAAAAATTCCGCCGACAAGCGCCGTTTCAAATTATAAAGTTCCAGCCACGGCCAGCGCCAGAACCGGTATTTGCGCTGGAAGGCGGTCCAGGGCGCGATGAAAGCCTCAACCCGCACGCCGGGCCAGAGCCGCGGTCGAAGTTCGAGGGCGAACGGCTTGGCCAGCAGCGTGACCTCGAATCGCTCCGCCACCGCGCGCAAAAACGGCGTGGCAATCACCAGGTCCCCCAGCCCCCACAGCTCCACGATCAACAGTTTGGGTTTCATGGCACGATGGGGCGGCTTAACCGGTTCGGCGTGGACAGAGGCTCATCTTTGAAAAGCCGGGCCTGGCCGCATCAAGCCCCGGGGCAGCCGGAAGGGATCCGGCCGTGGAACCGGTCCTGGTATGGGGCGGCTGACTCCTCCGTTCAAACTGACGCTGAATCCGACCAGCGATGCAAAAAGCACCATGTCCGAACTCAGGGACTCGCCGAAGAACATGACCACCGTGCTCAGGAACAAGGCCAGCAGAAAAGTGTTGACCAATTTCAATGCCGGGTCGCCATGCCGGTAGTTATTGTACAAGACCCAGATGCCTGCGGCTAAAAACCAGACAAAGGCCATCAGCCCCCAAATGCCAAAGGGAATAAGCACGGAAAGCCAGCCGTTGTGGAAATCGGCGGAAAGCGCCAGCCCCTGCTGGCTGGCGTCAAACGTCCTGAAGGCCGTATCCACGCCCATCAAAAGAAAGTCCTCCGCCGTGATGGCATAGCCTTTGCCCAGCAGGAGATGTTTGGGCACTTGCTCCCGCCAGACCGACTGCCACATATCATAATGCCATTCCGAACTGGATTCAGCATCGAATCGTACCGCTTCACTCACCGGCAGAGGCAGAAACGACAAGGTCCGCTGGATTGTCACAGGAAGTTTCGGGGTCAAAGGAATCAAAGCCACCATTGCCAACAGGCCCAGGACGCCAAAGATCGGCAGCAGTTTGGTTCGGTGCATGCCCTCCAGAAAGAACACAAGCCAAAAAGTCAACCCCAAGCCCACCAACCGCCCGCGATAACCGCCATAAAGACTGAGCGCAAAAAACAGGATGAAAGCAACCGGACGCCACAACCGGCGGGACAGGAAAATCCCCCGGATGCCATACCGGGCCAGCAGGAAATACACGACGGCTGAGGACGCCATCGCCACACCGCCCAACCGGTACACTTCCCCCAGAGACAGATTATTCGCAGTGGGGGCAAATATCCAAAAAATGTAGTTAAATCCTGAAGGCGCCCGGCCGTAAAGGTCGCCGATGTACCAGGTCAGTCCACTCAAAAAGAAGACCATCACCGCCCATTTGGCTTGGCGGGGTGTCAGTCGCCGCGCGGTGAACGCGAAGAAACTCAGGATGGCGCAGACCACAAAAACATATTTCTTTCCACCCATGACCTCACTGCCCAGCACCCGCAAGCCGAAGCCGCCGTTCAGTTTGGCGGTAAACACAATCACCGCAATCAGGCACGTCAACGGCCACGTTATCTGGGGCACGCTGATGAAGCGCTTTTCCGGGCTCAAGGCCCGGTCCAAAATCGAAATGCCCAGGCTTAACACCACCGTGACAATCCATAAATTGGGACTCCCTTTGAGGAAGAAGATCACGATGCTCGCGTTCACGCTGAAGAGCAACAGCCAGAAGTGCCAGCGCAGCAGTAGCGGGAAGACCACCACCACCAGCATGACCCCCACAAAGCCAAACGTTGAATAATCCAGCGGATTGGTCAGCAGGTACCCCAGGAAAATCGCCACCGGCACGATCAGGGCATACGTGATAAGCAGCCTCAGGATGGCCGGAGAGTTCGAGGAATTATTCATTTGCCCGACGATGATAACTGGTAATAGCCATTATGCGACTCCCAACATTCTACTCTGACCCGGCAGGTATCGGCAACCCGTTTGTTGGTTGAACCGCCAAGACGCCAAGATGCAGCGCGGCCAAGCCGCACTCCAAAATCTTTGCCGGACATGATGAAGTCGGGAGATAGAATGTTTTAACCCGCTTCATAGCCGCAAAAAAGCTCAAAAGGCGCGAAAACTCTAATTATTTTTGCGATTTCTGTGCCTTTTTGTGGTTACAGTTTAAATTAATTTGCTCTAGCACTGTGGCGGGAGAGTCACGGATTGCGGGGATGGACACGGGCCTTCTACGTGAAACGCGAAAACTTTGGACTGCGGCGGCTTGACGCCGTCCCGCAATGCGGGACGCAGACGTGTCTGCGCACTCCAAACTCGGAAACTCATTACGCCTTCTCCTGGGGAGCCCGCTTCCATCAGGCGGTCGTTCGTGTCGCGAAATAATCATCCGGGATGGGAATCATCCGGGCGGGATTGCCCACGGCAAAGTGTCTGGGCGGAACCGGTTTGGTGACCACCGCGCCGGCCCCCACCACCGCCCGGTCGCCAATCACCACTCCTTTCAGCACCATCGCCCGGGCGCCAATGAACGCGCCGCGCCCAACCTGGATCGGCCGGGCGCCGCGGCCGGGCTCGCCGCCCCACTCCCACGGGCCGGTTGGCTGGTGAAAATCCGTGTCAATCAACACCGCCCCGGAGCCGATGATGGTGCCTTCGCCGATGCGGATGGATTTGGCGGCGCACAGGACGCACCCGCTGATCCCAGAATGAGCTTCCATAATCAGTTCGGCGTCCGGGCACAATGTCCGGAGCACGCAGGGCTGGAAGCAGCCCAAGGGATTGGCCCGCAGGGTGCTGTGGATCCTCACCTCGTTTCCCAATTGCAATTGGGAGCCCCGGGTCACACTGATGAGCGGCCGGCCGAGAAAAACGACTCCGTGGCCCACTTGAACGCCCTTCAACCGGGCTTCGAGAGCCCACCAGCTCGACCAGACGAGCCGCCATTGGTTCACGAGCAAGCCCGCATTTTCCGACCAGCTGCGTTTTGACATGGGCGCTTAAGTACCTTATCGGTTGCGACAGGGCAAAGCCCAAATAAAGAGGCTGGACACGGATTTTGAACAGGAGGAAACGAAGATAACCGAGAAAAGCCGGAGGCAAAAAACCTTTGTTCCCTTCGTTGCCATCTGTTTTTAACAGAAAACCCCCGATGCGGGATCGCGAACCCTGTTTCGCATCCATCCGCCGGCAAGGACACCGGCAGTCTCAGGGGAAGGCGCAGCGCTGGCATTGTATTTTGCTTCAGCCATTAGCTTTTTGGCCTTCAGACTTTCTTTTTCGCGCCTTCGGCAATGACTTCCCGGTAAATCTCCACATGCCGTTTCGCCAGGACGATGGGATGATAACGGTCCCGGATGATGGCGGCGTTGCCAATGGGCCGGGGATGTCCCTGGCTAATCCAGCGGGCGATGGCGGCGGTCAGGCCCGGCCAATCGTCCGGCGCGAACAATTCCGACTCCGGCATGGTCCCCGCGCTGTCCACAATCCCGCCCAGCCGGGCGCCGAAGAACTTCAACTCGCGGCCCAGCCCCTCCAGCACCACCATGGGAGCCGCATCTTCGGTGGGGAAATGGACCATGGCCGACGCGCCGTCGTACCATTGAATCAATTCGTTTTCTCCCGGGGCGCCGCCGTAGCTTGCATAGCCCGCTTCCGCCATCGGTTGGATGCGCTTCTGGAACGCATCGGTGTAGGCCGCGCCGTCCGGATGCGTGAAGCCAATGAACCGAAACTCGAACTTCAGTCCCTGGCGATGGAGCGACTCCGCCACGTCCAACAATTCCAACTGGCGCTTTCGGGGTGAGATGGTCCCCACGTTCAACAGCACGCAGGGGCGCGGAGCGGGGTCCGGCGCGGGCTCCAGGAACGTCTGCCGGAGCGGATGCGGCATCAGCCAGGTTTTCCGGGCGCGGGGCCGGACGAGTTTCTCGGTATAGGACGAATTGCAGAACACGCCCCGCGTGCGGGGCAGGGTGAAATTCTCGAGTCGCGCCGCCAGCCAGGCATACGTGCCGATGCGGGGCCGGTTCAGGCGCGCCTGCTCGGCCAGGTTTCCCTGCATGGCCACCAGGTTGGGAAAACCCGAAAACACGGCGCAGATGGCGCATTCCCGCTCCGTGCCATCGCCTTGCACGATGTCCGGTTTCAATTCGCGCAGTTTCCGGCGGACGGCGCGGATGCAGCCCTGATACCCGGTGCGCAACCAGCCGATTTTGGGCACCAGCAATGGGTGGAACCAGATGTTGCCCGCCAGTTTTTCCGGCGACTGCACCGGTCGCTGCAGGCAGGAGATGACGTGCACCTCCACATCGGGCAATTGCGCAAAACCATCGAGCAGGGAAGCGGAACCGCCGGGGAAACGGGGCATGGTTTCCGCGTAACTGCGATAATTTTCGCGGAGATCCATGTGCAGGAGGGCAATTTTCATTTCAGCATATTCTGTCAAACGGGGAATCAACGCGCAATGAAATCCACCAACTGGCGAGGGGCAACGCCCGCGAATGGCGGCGGAATTCTAACCAGTTGGTCGCGGCTGGTTCGCCAGGTCAACTGTCCAATTTGCTTTTCAGCAAAGGCGAATTTTGGGGGACAAAAATCATGTCAACTTGCGCCAGTGCCTGGTCCAGGGGGCGGCGCATGAGCGTGCAAATGTCGTAAGCGACGAAGTTGTTTTGGTGCATAAACGTGACCACATCGAGCAGCAATGGATTCTTTTGATACAAGTCAATCAGCGAAACCTCCATGAGAAATGCCTGCGCCTGTTGCAAAACATTCGGGGCGCCTTTCAACACCTCGAGTTCGAATCCCTGGACATCCAATTTCACCAGGTCCGGCTGCGGCATGCCGGCCTGGGCCAGTACGGTGTCCAAAGTTTGCGTGGTGCAACTGATTCTTCGCGCAGTGCTGCTGTTCCAGGCCAGCACCGAAGAGGCCGTCGGTGCGTCCGGATATTCGTTAAAAAAAACGGTCTCACCATTCCTGGGTCCGAGCACGGCAATGCGGTAATCAACCCCGACCCCCAGCCGGCCTTTGACGGCTTCCAAATCGGGTCGTCTGCCCGCTTGAGCCTCCACCATGAGAACGGATATTTCGGGGAAGATTTTCCGTGCCAGCACGGCCCATTCGCCCTGGTAAGCGCCTACGTCAACGGCGGCGCGGGGGTTGAATCCGAGACGCCGCATATTTCGCAAACTCCATTCCATGTCAGGAATCTTGAAATGGTCAATCAGTTCCCGCTTGAAGCGTTGTCTGAGGGAGCGGGGGATCACCGGTTTAATCAGTTTCAGCATGGAGTTCATTTTCAATTTGTAGGTTGTGTCTGGCCGGATGGCCAGAGGCTAAATCTGGATTTTGGCGCTGGCAACCGCACTGGCGGGCGAATCGGCAGAACCGTTTCAAAAAAGGGAAGCAGCCATCGACCAAACAGTGCGGGGGCCGCGAGATTTCTGGTTCTAATCGGGCTCACGGGACAATCGTTGAAGAGGATGGTTTGGGATCGCGTTGGGAGGAGATGCCGATTCCGGCTAGGCGTCCAATGAAGGTCTCCTCAAATTTCTGAAAGCTCAGACGCTGTTTCAACTCGTCCAAATGGCCAATGCGTTCCCCGGCGCGGATGCGTTCCCACCACTTGAGCGCGGCTGCCGCCAAAGCGTTGGCGTCGCAGACAGGCACGATTTCGCCGTTTTCGCCCGGCCGGATCAGGTCGGACGCGCCGGTGTTGGGAGTGGTGATGACCGGCAGGCCGCAGGCCAGCGCCTCAGCCACCACCAGCGCAAAGCCGTCCTCCACCGACGGGAACAGGAACAAATCCGAAGTCTGGTAACGTCGAACATGACCGGCTAAATCGAGATTTTCCGACCACTCCACCGGCAAATCGGCATAACGCGGCAGGAGGTGCGTTACGTCATTGCGGATGTGGCGTTTCACCCGCAGCACGGCGTTGGGCACCTCCTTGCGTATCAGTCGAAACGCTTCCAGCAGATAGGGCGCCCCCTTGCGCAGACTCAGGCCGCCAGTGTGCAGGAGGGTGAACGGCCGATTCGCCGGTCGTGCCTCGGGCGCCGGACGATACATTTCCAGGTCCACCGGATACGGGCAAAGCAGGAGCCGCTGGGGATCAAAACCCCGCTTCAGGAATGACTGCCGGACAAATGTGCTCGAGGTGAAGATATAATCAGCCGCTGCCACGGATTCAACCGTACGGTCTTGGTAGTAACGCGATGCCGGCGGATAACGCGATCCCCAGCGCTGTTGTTCTGCGGCAATCAAGTTCCAGTGCTCTTCCGGGTGGGAGGTCCAGGAGTCCAAAAATGCCAGGCCGCCATCCCGTTTGGCGCGGCGCATGGCGCCATTGGCAAAGGCGGGGCCGGTGAAGAAATGCTGGCCGGGACGCAACAGCGACTGCGCCCAGCGATCAAACAGCCCGAACAACCGGTAGCGGAACGATTCGGCTTGGTAGTCAGGCAAGGCCACGGCGAAAAGGTAGTTGAGCAGTCCAAAAGCCGGTTGTAACCGAGTATGTTCAGGGGAAACTCCTTTCGCTCCTCGCCGGGTGCCGAGGGCATAAAAGTCCAGCAAGCCATGATTTTCCAGCGCCCGCGCGAAATTATCGTCGCCGGAGCGCAAAAAACAGGCCATGGCAACGTGTTGAGGCGAGGACGTCATCGAATTCCCTTTCGAATGTGCACGATGTAATCCACGACACCCTTGGCTGGCAACCGGGGTCCGGTTTCAAACAAGCGGAGCTTGGGGGGTTGCAGATTTAACATCACAGGATTTACTCGGGCCGGCTTGTGGCTACGGTGAACCGCGGATATCCTGCCAAGCTTTGGCGTTAAAATCAAGGAGTTGCGCACAGTGTTAAGGCGGGTAGGCAGAGCATTTGGCTTGCGACCCGGAGAGGTGACTGGTAAATGAACCATTGGCAATGGATTGCATTTATGAATCACACCGGTCGTGAAGGGTTGGTGGACTTAACTTCCACGTGAGTTTGGAATCCTATCCGCAACGTTGCAGCGACCCATGCAGGGAAATCAATCAGAGCCAAAATCCTCTTGGTCGTCCAATCCGCGCCTTCCGTCCTTAGACGGTTGGAGAGCTTTGAGCATCTTGCTTGTGCTCGGTGGGCACAGCGGAATGACCTATCACGGGAATCCTCTCTGGAGCCCTCTGTTCCGCTGGTCGGAAGGTTCGCTGGGTGTGCTTTGCTTCTTTGTCATCAGCGGCTTCTTGATCACTTGGTTGATGCTCGTTGAGAGCGACCGCAGCGGGCGGATCAGCCTCAAGAATTTCTACATCCGGCGGGTCTTGCGCATCTTTCCGGTATTTTACACGTTTCTGCTGACCGTTGCAGTGCTGCAGTATTTCACACCTTGGGCTCAGAACTGGATGGATTGGCTTGGGTGCCTAACCTTTACCCAGAATTTTATCGATAGCCGGGACCCAACCGGACACCTCTGGTCGTTATCCGTGGAGGAGCAGTTCTACCTGCTTTGGCCGGTGACCTTGGTTTACTTGCTCAAGCACGGCGCGAGCAACCGGCGGATCTTGACCTTCCTGACCTTTCCCGTATTGGTGGCGCCGGTCTGCCGGGCACTGGGTTACCATCCTGCCACCGCGCGGTGGCTGCCCTTCCTGGCGGGGCGATCATTTTTCGGCTATTTCGACCTTCTGGCCGTGGGCTGCGCGTGCGCCTTCTGCCTGGCAGAGGAACGGAAGACTGGCTTTCTGAAGAACGTCTTTCACACGCACCGGCGCACAATCCTGTTTATGGGGATGGCACTGGTAATCATTCCACAGGTGCTGGACAAGTTTCGCGCTGCTCACCTGGTCCTGAGAATTTTGACCGTAACGATCTTTCCCAGTTCTGAAGCCTTGGGCTTTGCCCTGTTGATGCTGCAGAGCGTTTTCCTGCCCGGCTGGGGAATTTATCGGATTCTGAACTGGCGCTGGGTCTCCCAGATTGGAATTTTGTCGTATTCAATCTATATCTGGCAACAACTGTTTTGGACCGCACCGCAGGAATATGGCTTAGGACAGGTATGGTGGTTATCGTTTCCGGTTTGGCTGGTTCCCGTCTTTGTCGTTTCGTCCATTTCATACTACGGCTTGGAGCGGCCGATTCTCAAACTGCGCGCCCGCTTTGGCAGCCGCACAGTCTGAATATTCCTTCCAATCCACCGGTTGTGCAATGGGCTGGGCTTGTGAACCAGTTTTAGGTCAGGCTTTGGCGTGAGCCTCGTCCAGCCGTGACCAAAGCAGGCGTAGGCTGAAAATCAGCTTGCTGGCTCCGCGAACACATGCCTGAGCACGGGATAAACTCTTTGGGGAATCCGCCTCAGAATCTCCTTTTGCAGAGCAGGGGGAACTCCGTAACGCAGGAACAAGCCCAAGCCAATTGAGCCGGCCAGAACAATATGGGTGGCCAGCCTGACCATTCCCGGCAGTGGCGTCAATGTCCACCAAAGGAGAATCGCCACGGGCAAGTAAAGCGCCAGCATCTTGGGCATGGGCTGGAGCCAGCCCCAGGCGACTTCGCGCAGTGGCAGATTGAAATAACGGCTGACCCGCCATGTGCAATAGGCGCCGCTGAAGACCGTGCCACAGACGACCGAGCAGCCGATGATGGCCGGCAAACCACCGAGGCGTGCCAGCAACAAGGACAGGGTCACAAACACCAACCCTTCCAAAAAGTACACGTAACGCATGAAGCGAATTTCCTTGGTCAAGAGGACAAGGGAAATGTGACAGCGCGAGATGGCCAGCACCATCAGCCAGGCGCCCAACAGCACATCGTTGGCGGCTGGCCATGAGATTTTGCCGTGCGTCCAGAGCGGGATGAACAGACTGTTGCAGAGCGCGAAGGAAACCGCGGCGAAGCCACCCAGCGAAGCGGTCAACGTGACCATCGTCTGGTAGCGCTCACGCAACCGGGCCAGTTCGCCACGGACCATCATTTCCGCAAAGGCGGACATGGACATGTCCGAGATGCGCCCGATGACCTGTGTCACCATGGTGAACACGCGCAAGCCGACCGACCACACGGCGGCTACCGGCAGTCCCAACACTCGCGTAATCACGATAGTCTGGCTGGCCATGATGAGTTGTGTGCCGACGGCCACCAGGAAGAGGTCCTTGCCGAAGTCGAAAATCTCCTTGAAATGCGCCCAGGACGCTTTGCCCCAAGCACCCCGCTCAGGGAAGAGTCCTTGGACTTCACACGCCAGCCATTGGCAAATCACCAGGGTCAAAGCAGCGGCCAGCGCGCCCCATGCCAAGCTGAGTACACCAAAACCGAAATGGAAGAACAGCCACTGGGTGGCGAAATTCACCGCCAGACCCAGAGTTGCGATGTAATTTACCATGTCCATCCGCTGATGCGCCGTCAGAATCAGGTAAAAAATCCGCGTGGCAAAACCCAAGGCCACAGCCGCGCATTGCAGGTGGACCAGACGAATGAATTCCGCGTGCAGGCCTGCTGGAATCGCCAGCAGTTGTGCAAACAGACCGGCCAGAACCAGTCCCACGACCAGAACAATCAGCCCTTGAACGACCGTGACCAGTGAAACCGTCTGGACAAAGCTGCCGTAACGCCCGCTGTCGCGGTGGTCTTTGTGATCAATGAGCAAGCGTCCGGCGGAGCCGGACATGCTCGCATCCACCAGGCTCAGATAACCCACCAGCGTGGTCATCAACGCCCACAGGCCGAACCGCTCCTTGTCCAGGTAATGCAGGGCCACAGGGATCGAGGCCAGCGAGTAAAGTGCCGTCGCCACCAGCGCTACGTAACTGGAAGCCACACCGTGAATGGCGCGTTTGAGCCGGGACATTTTAGTTTTCGGGAAAATGTTGGCCCACTGTACCGCCGGCCGCGGCATTTGCGGCCGAACATTCTGGCGGGTCTGTTTTCATGTGGGTCGCGCGGCGGACATACTCTTTGACGCTCACAAGACTGTAAACGTCAAACTTGGATTGCCGGTGCGAGCCCCAAGCCGTTTTGATGACTCAATTTTTGGTCGGGCACGGCTTGGGCTCATGACGTGGTTACCGAGTGTCTGACCGATTCGGGAGACCGATGTTCAAAGGCGGATGCCAGACGGTTGTAAGTTGAGCGACGCGCATGCCCCCGCGGCTGGAATATGGATTTTTAGTCCAGTCCAAGTTGATGGGATGTCAACCAACCACTCCGGCACAGCCAGCCGCCTCTCCACCTCACAGCCTGATAATTCATGTCGGCCGGTGATCTTAACGGATACTTGCTCGGCCTTGCGGCAGTAATTTAGATATTCAAATTTCAAACCTTCCCGGGCGATAAATTCCTGGAACGCCTTGTATTCGCCCTCCCGCCGGCGGGATAATTGAAGCATTCATCCAAGACAATCACCGTCCCCGCCTTGATGCGGGGCGCAAGGCAGGCAAACATGGTCTGAGTCGAAGAACAGGAATCGCAATCAACGATCCTCGGGCAGTGCGGGCGGTTGGCGCGAGGCAGTTCTCAGCCCCAAGGCACTCATGAAAAAGCTGGAGAAAATTGTTTCAACCCCAATGATGGTCAAGGCGGTTGCCGGAAGCAGCCGCCGCAAATTATCCTCGGGTGACAAAAGGCCGTAGCTCGCCTGTTTCCAGATCCACAAGGCGCGAACCAGCAAAGCCATCCCGGCGAGCAGGATGACCAAGCCGGCGAGGATGCCCCTTTCCAAGGTGAAAATTCTGAAGAGATGCGCGAACCGGGGGTCATCTGGTAACAGCCCTTCCGCAATGGCAAAGACTTTGGTGTAGAACGCAAAGGCCACGAGCTGAAAGCCCACAATGACCGTCATACAGGCCACCGCCAACGTGCCGACGTTTAACTCCACTGCGCCCAGGTGAATGTTCGTGATGGCAAGGGTCACCGAAGCGACCATGCCCAAAACCGACAGCAACAGGCCTGGCATCAGAAACAACCAGCGTGGTGAGTAGAGCAACATAAACCGTAGATGCCGCCAGCCGTCCCGCCACGGCTTCAGATGGGGCGGACGGGAACGTCCATCCTTGCGCAGCGTGGCGGGAACTTCGGCGATTCTTAGTTGCTTGAGCGTAGCTTTGATGACCATTTCCGAGGCAAATTCCATCCCGGTGGTCTGCAAGTCCATTTTCTCAAACGCCGCCCGGGTGAAGCCTCGCAGGCCGCAGTGAAAATCGCGGGCTGGACATTTAAAGAAAAGCCGGCCGATGAACGACAACGTCGGATTGCCGATCCAGCGGTTCTTCCAGGGCATCGCGCCGGGCTGGATGACCCCGCCGCCGGAGGGCAGGCGACAACCCATTACCAGCTCATAGCCTTCCCGGAATTTTTCCACGTACCGCGGTGCTTCGGAAAAATCATAACTGTCATCGGCGTCCCCCATGATAATCCAATGGCCGGCGGCCGCCCGAATACCGCCGCGTAATGCATTGCCGTAGCCCTTTGCCTTCACCGGCACCACACGCGCGCCCAACCTTTCGGCGATCGCCTGCGACCCGTCGGTGCTGCCGTTGTCGGCAATGAGAACTTCGCCACACA
>DATJOW010000039.1:0-22547 GCA_035506715.1 Candidatus Acidiferrum sp.
CATCCGTGGTTAATTAATGGTTGCGGGTTGAGGGAAGAATCCGTGTTCATTTGCGGCTGAGGTTCCCGGCATTCCTTGGCGCCTTCGTGGTTCAATTTCGCTTGATCCGGTCCGCCGATCTGATCAATTGATCTGGGCGTGCCGAAAAAAGCGCCAAAAGCAGAATTCAGAAGTCAGGAGCCAGAAGCCAGAAGGGGGAAGGCAAAGCCGCTGTATCGTCGGAAACCGCCGAAACCCGGCCGAGAGACGCGGGACGAGAGTCGAGAGCCAAAAGGTAGGGCGGCGCTGCTGCGCCGCCAGGCCGAGCGGCAGCTCGGCCCTACCACCGACATTCCCCACGCGCACTTGCTGGCGCCGGCCCATTTCACGCTCCGTGAGGATGGCGCGATTGAACCGCAGGCAGCCATCGCCAGTCGGGATGAAACTTCCACCCTGCCGGGTCAACCCTCAAGCCTGCCAAAACTGGTTTATCAATCTGATTCCCCCTTCATCCGCCTTTACCACGGCAATTGCTTTGAGCTGCTGGACGCCATTTATGCGAAATACGGCGACGCCGGCCGCTTCGACGCCATCTTTGCCGACCCGCCCTATTTCCTCTCCAACGGCGGCATCACCTGTCACGCCGGCCGCATGGTCCGCGTGGACAAGGGCGATTGGGACACTCTCGCCAGCTTGGGAAGCGGCGAGAGGAATCAGCCGAAGGCTGAGGCCCGAGAGGGCCGAGCGAGCGGGCGCGAGCGAGTCAGCTCCGCGGCCTATGAATTAATGCACGAATTCAACGTGGAATGGCTGCGGCGCTGTCAGCGCGTGCTCAAGCCCAACGGCACCCTCTGGGTGAGCGGCACGCACCACGTCATCTTCTCCATCGGGTACGCCCTGCAACAGCTCGGGTACAAGATTTTGAACGACATCGCGTGGGAAAAGCCCAATCCGCCGCCCAATCTCAGTTGCCGTTACTTCACCCACTCCACCGAGACCATTCTCTGGGCCGCCAAAAACGACCGCAGCAAGCACCTCTTCAACTACCAGGAAATGCGCAAGGTGACGGGGAAGCAGATGAAGACGGTTTGGAGAAAAGAAGAATTCACCGCCAAGGCGCCAAGCGCGCCAAGTTCTGAACCAGAAGATAAAAATGAATCCGAAACCTTGGCGTCCTCTGCGTCTTGGCGGTTAAATCCCATTTGGACGATGAGCGCGCCCGGGGCGGATGAAAAGGAACACGGGAAACATCCCACGCAAAAGCCCGTGGCGCTGGTCGAACGCTGCCTGTTGGCCTCGACCCATCCCGGCGACCTCGTGCTGGACCCGTTTCTGGGCGGCGGCACCACCGCCGTCGCCGCCCTCAGACTCAACCGCCAGTGCGTCGGCATTGAATTGGACATCGCGCATCTGCGACTCGCGGCAAAGCGGGTTGACCGTGAAATCATCGAAATCTGGCTCCGCCACTTCCGCATCCGGATTGATGTTTCTGTTATTGGTAGGGCGGAGCTGCCGCTCCGCCAGGCCGCGCAGCAGCG
This sequence comes from Candidatus Acidiferrum sp., assembly GCA_035506715.1. Classification (GTDB taxonomy): domain Bacteria; phylum Verrucomicrobiota; class Verrucomicrobiia; order Limisphaerales; family UBA11358; genus UBA11358. The sequence goes on from DATJOW010000039.1 coordinate 1,518, forward strand.
CGGCCCTACCGAAACACAAATTGATCTTGCGATCTTTCCCGATTCGATCAATGGATCACGCGCCATGGCCGACGTGCCCGAAATCCAGACCGAACGCATCTTTCACGAATGCAAGTTCGTGTTTCTTTCCGCTGCTCAGGTGCAGCGCGGCGCGGTGGTGCACACGACCGTGGACGTGAGCTTGCAGGAAGCCTGGGCCAAAACCCCGACCGGCAAGAAACGGGAAACCACCCACATCGTTCGGTGTGAGACGGAAATCCTAAGGGTTAAGAGTTCAGGTTAATGTAATAGGCGGTAAGTCCCCTGCGACTTAAAGACAATCTTCTTTTCGTTTCGCAATTCCTGCAATACGCGGCTGAGGGTTTGAACGGGCGTTTTTCCTTTCGAGCCAACTTCCCTTTTGATGCGACTGAGCTCTGCTTCGATAATTTGTTGACGGCTAAATATGCGGCTGCCATTTCGCCGAGTCTGGCGGATTATCGCGTCCATGACGCCTTGTTTCCAATTCATAAGGCGAGGTGGTTACCGGCTTTCGATGAGTTCGTGCCCGACGGCTTTAAGTGCAGGCATAACTGCTGGGAATGCTTTTTTAAGAATAGTTTGGTTACCGAACCGTGATTTGAAAAAGTTGTTTGGCGTCCATTTCTCAGGGTCGATCTTCCGTGCACTACGCCAGGCAGACCACACGTGCCGAGTAAGGTTGCGCACAGCTCTCTTCGCCTGTTGCGCGTCGCGCCCGTTAGTATCGAACCTTTCGAATGCAGCGCGGAGTGAGTGGAGGGTAGCCCGCGTATGGAAATGCTCGATGGATGTGATGCCGCGGTGGAGCAACCAAAGGCAGTTCCAGAAAGCATGGCCCTGTTTGTTGGCGATTTTGGCAGTCTTATAGCCATTTTTGAATAGGAACACATAAATGCAGTAGCCCAAATAGATCTTCTCAAACTTGCGAGCCACTTTTGCGCGGGATGGGAATAGTCGCCGATAGTTCTTTTCTGAAAACACATCTTCTTCGCCCAGTTTCACAGTCAGTACTCCTTCGCCAGTATTGTCAGAAATGATGGTCAGGATTTTACCTAACTCGGGCAGTGAAATAGCCGAAAAATTTCGGTATCTTGGTTCGTTTCGGAACTCTTTCCACTCACCACGCTTCCTTTCGTAGAAAACATTCATTTCGCGAAAGCGATGCTGAAGTTCGAATTGTTCAGGTTCATTTGACCAAAAGTCTGCCGGCTTGACTCGGTTTTGCGTGTTTACCCCACGGATGACATTCTGTAGCCACGCGTCATCTTCGGGAGCTTCGTCGCCATCAGTCCCGCGTACAATTATACGTGTTGTAACCAATGCTGGAGATGTCTTCCTTGATGATTCGCAAACAGCATAAAGCGTTTGTGCCCCATTAATCACGCTTGGATTTTGCAGCGTCACTACACCACTGGTTTCATCCATCCGGTCACAAATAATCGTTATCCCGTTGTGGTAATACCAAAAATCCAGAGGTGATTTCTCAAACGTATTACGAATCGTCCGGCCAATCTTCCCTGCCAAATTATACCTGATATTTCGTGCAACAAGCCGGGCAACGTCGTTGGTTTCAAGATATCGCCTGAAGTCACCAAGCTGGGCATTGAACAAATACGAAATTACGCTGCGACGTGAATCTTTATATTGTAGTTTGTCTTCGATCTTGAGCTCCAGTGGACGGGCTCTCGGTGTACCTCCACGCCTATATTGAGCGTAGAGTCGGAGAATATCCTCGGCGTAGTTTGAGTTTTCGAGCGGTATCCGTTCTATCCGCTTTCCCGGTCGGCGCCTAGACGTCGTAATGAGCCGAAATGCCTTCTTTTCCACACTCCAATGGCCCACTTCTTCAAGTCGACGAAGCGCTTTCCGATAAATGGGCTTGGCATCAGAACGAACATTGGTCAAAAACTTGTCGAATGTTTCACCTTTGAAATAGAAAGCATCGACAACACTATTAAATTCCCGGTAAGCGTTGGCGGCAAGCATCGTGCGCCCGATATTCTCGGAAAATTTCGACTGAATAATTGCAACCGGTGGATTTTCGTCTGGTAACCAAACAATGGCGTCAATGCCGCCATCATTCACATTGTCCGTGAATTTCCATGCAACTCGACCAAACTCGGCGTCGATAAACCAGTCCACGAAAGCCTCATGAATGCGTCCATTGTATTTTGTCTCTGCTCGTTCGCGCAATAAGTCGAGGAATTCGCCCAACAAAAGTTCCTGATTGATACGTGCCATAGGCGTGTAGATTGATCCGGCGATTAGATCAAACGGCAGATCACGCGTCAATCACCGTGCCCATACTCATAATGCCTCCGTGCCTCTGCGTCTCTGTGGCTAAAACCCGCCACCTCCCGTCGGCGGCTGCGGTGGTTCGGCGTCAAAATCCCTCATTTTTGGCTAAAACCCCGGTTTTCCTAGCAAATCCGCTGGTTTTTGGTCGGGCAAAATGATTTTGCCCAAGGGTTTCGTTCCAGCCCGACATCGGCATGAAATGATGGTGGTTGACGGAGTTTTGACCGGGGGTAAAATATGAGTGGATATGGCACTCGAACAAGAATTGCAGTTCTTCGCTGAAAACAAGACGGACTGGACCAAAGCTAATTTTGGCAAATTCGTCCTGGTCAAGGGCAGCGAACTGATCGGCGTTTTTGACAATGCGGAAACGGCCATCGCCGAAGGAGCAAAAAGGTTTGGCACCGAGTCGTTTTTGGTCAGGCAGTTGACCGAGGAAAAGGACATTTACATCCCGGCTCTCGCTTTGGGACTGCTCCATGCCCATCCTGCATAGCCAATATCCGGCCGCCGCCAAAACGCCCGACGGGAATACCATCCAGTTGCCCGCTCAAGTCGGACTGGCCACACGAGGCCCGGTGGTTCAGGTCACAGTTTCTTTGGCCGATCAAATCGCCTCTGAATTGGTGAAACAGGGAAAAGCCATTCCGGCACCGGTTCAAGGTTTGGCTTTGATCGACACCGGAGCGGGTTCCACTTGTATTGATGAAGAGGCCGCCCAAAAACTTCAGTTGCCCGTGGTGAACGTGGTGAATATGGCTTCGGCTTCTCATGCTTCGGCAAAAGCGAATGTATATCCGGCCAAGTTTCAAATTACGGGTTTGCCAATGAACTTCAACGCTCCCATGTGTATCGGGGCGCCGTTGGCAGTTCAAGGATTGATCGCATTAATCGGCCGTGACGTGTTGCAACATTGCACTCTGATATACAACGGGCATCTCGGTCAAATCTCACTTTGCATCTGAGGTTTTCCGCTCGAAACCTTAATTTTTGAACTGACCTGGCTGAAGCCGGGTGCAACTTCGCGCTGGCCCGCTTCCCGGCCGATGCGCGCATTCCGGTGGTAACCGAAAGCGCCATCCTGCCCGCCAGCGAAGTCCGCGCCCGCTACAAGCGCGTGAAGCCGTTGAAAGATATCGGCATCAAAGAACGCGGCTGGACGTTGGATGTTTTGAATATGGTGCGGCGGCTTCGCGAGGTAGGGACGCCGCGCTGCGGCGTCCGGACACCGCAGCGCGATGTCCCTACCAATACCTTCACGACATCGGATGTTTATGCCTTCGCCCGAGATCTGGAAACACTTCATCCCGATAATCGGCACGTGAAGGATAAAATCCGGCAACAGCTTCAAGTCCTTCCGCCTTCACGCTGTTTCGGCGCGACAAGGCGCGACGCCGGATTGCTGCGCCACGTCGAGCGCGGCGTGTGGCGCCTGCCGTCCAAAGGTTGACGCTAATTACGCGAATTGACGCCAATTGAATTCGTGATAATTCGTGAAATTTGCGTCTCTGCGTTTCTGTGGCTAAGCAACTTGCTTCCTGGCGCCGTCGGCTGCGTTGCAGCGTCGCGCTTCCGGCTCGAAATCGGCGCACAGCGCCGACACTGCGTTTGCGCGACGCCGGTCTGCTGATTCAGCTTGGTCGGGGTGAATGGAAATGGCCTTAACTCTCAACGCTCGACTTTCAACCCGCAACCGCTTTGCGGCCGCTGGCGGCGGCCCTGATCCGCCTTTATTTCCCGCCAACGACTTTAATCTGGTCAGGCGATTCCAGGATGATTTCAGGCCGGTTGCGATATTCCGTGATGCCGCCGGTGATCTCCACATTCTGATTCGTGAGGTTTTCCAGGTTCTTGAACGCGCCCGCGTTTTCCGCAAAGACAACGGCGGTAAACGGGGCCGCCACGGAAGGGGTGTCCAGACTCAGGATTTTGATGTTCGGCCGGACAGAAACTTGAACCACCCTGCCCGTGACAATCATCGTCTGGTCGTAATATTGGCTGGCTTCGGCGGTCCCGATTTTGTGGGTGGCGGCTTGCGTGACGACGTTGGTGTTTTCCGGCAGCAAGGGAACCATTCTCCCCAGATTCAAATATTTCTGAATTTCATCGGCCAGACGATATCCGGCCAGCGCGCATTGCCGCTCCGCAACCGCCTTCGCCGCCTGGGTGTAACCAGGGGGCAGAGCCACGGCCGTATCCCCATTGGTGCCGCCCTTTAATTCGCCGCGCAAATATCCTTTCTCAATGGCCAGCGCGCGGCTTTCCAGGCTCCAGTCTTTTGGCGCCGGATGCGTCGCCAATTCCGGCAGCGACGTTCTCGGAAATTTAACGCCCAGCGCGATGGCATATCGCCACTGCATTTGCGTGTTGGGCGAAGGCCCCAACAAGCCATCCCAAATCCCGTGCAGCCGGACCGCCTGGTCCGCCGGCTTGACGTAAAATTCATTGCCGCCGCGATCGCCGGTCGGATACGCGTCGGTAAAAAGCGAAGCGCAATGGAGCGGTTGATGAATGTCGCCGACCAGATGAATGAGCCAGGACAAACTGGCCGCCCTTGATTCGGGATTGGCGTTGGTGTCGCTCAAGTTTGTTTCAAATTGTTTGATGCCGAATAAAATGTCATTCGTCGGCTCCGGGCCGGGTTCCATCGGAAAGGACGGCGGCCGCAGCGGATAATCAATGAAATGCCAGCCGGGGTGGTCATACCGGCTTTCGCTACGCCTGATTTCGTCCGGCCAGGCGCTGCTGCGCATGAAGCAATAGGCGGCAACATCAAGGACCGGATTCGGATGATACGCATTGGTCCATCGCGCGTAATCCGGATGCGCCTTCAAAACCTCATACACCTGCGCCTTCAACTCGGGCGAGAGCTGGCGATAACCTTCCGCCGCGATGAGGAAATGCCCGCCGCTGCCCCAGGCGAAAGCGTTTATCTGAAAACCGGCGAGCCCGGCAATGGCCAAAGCGATGGAAGCAATCTTTTGCACACAATCATTTGAAACTGACATAAACCATTGTGCAACAAATTTCATGGAAAATCGTTTCCGCAATCCGTGAATACATGGTCCTAAAGCGAATCAAACCCGCTCAAGGACATTCCCATCCATCAGCGCGGCTGGGCGCTGGATGTGTTGAATGTGGTGCGGCGGCTTTGTGAGGTAGGGACGCCGCGCTGCGGCGTCCGGACTTCGCAGCGCGATGTCCCTACCAATGCCTTCACGACCTCGGACGTTTATGCATTCGCGAACGAGCCGGAAGCGCTTCATCCCGACAATCGCCACGTGAAAGAAACTTGAGCCGCTTGGGATTTGAGCCATTGGGAAATGGCGAAAAGGATTTGCCAACGGCAAAGGCCGTGAGGCCGACTGAGCGGGAGCGATGAAGCCCACCGGCGAAAGGAATTTGGCTGAAAGCAAAGGCCCGCGAGGGCCGAGCGAGCGGGCGCGAGCGAGTCCACATTCGCCAGCAACTTCAAGTCCTTCCGCCTTCACGCTGTTTCGGCGCGACAAGGCGCGACGCCGGATTGCTGCGCCACGTCGAGCGCGGCGTCTGGCGGCTGGAATGATTTGGGGGAGCGCACGCGCCTCGCGTGCCATTCGACGCGCCCCCGCGTCGAATATTTTTGCCCTGATGTTCGCGACGAGGGCGTCGCGAACGACAGGCGGGGGCGCCTGTGCTCCCCATTTCCCCCCATCGGCGGCTACGGTGGTTCGGCGTCGAAATCCCCCATTGTTCGCTAAATCCCTCGTTTTCCCAGCAAATCCGCTGGTTTTGGGTCGGGCAAAATGGTTTTGCCCACGCGGTTTACTCACGCGGCAAGTCCAGGCGCAGATTCTGTTGTATTTGTTTCCGCCAGGGGTTTGGCACTTGCGCTTGATCGGCAAACTCCGGCCATTGCGCCACCGCCTGGCGAACCACCTGCAGGATCCTCTCCGCGCGGCCGCGCTTCATCAAAGCGCTTTTGGCGCAGGCGCGGAAATCCGCCAGCGTAAAGTCATCCCGTTTGCCGTTCATCGTCATTTGGTGGGTCGCCGTCCAAATGCCGGCAGGGTTGTAGCTGTAGGTCAGGTCAAAGGCAGGGGCCAGTGACCAGCGCCCGGTTTTGTCCATCAGGAAGGCGATGTTTTTGACGTGATCGTCCTGGTTGCGGGCCATGACGTTGAAGGCCATCCGCCGGAATTGTTCCTCCACCGCTTCCATCGGCAAATCCAATTGTCGAATCACCAGCAGCGCCTGCTCGTAGGCGTAGGCACCCGCGTGGTTGTAGTCAAAATGCGCCAGCGCGCATAATGATTGCATATGCAATTTCTCCCCGCCTTCCAAGCGGTCAAAGCGCCGGGTCATGAAATGGCGCCGTCCATTTTCCTCCAGCAGCCGGCACTCGTTCATGGTGATTCCGGCTGCTTTGGCCATCAGGGAATAGGCATATTCAATCGCGCCATAGCCTTTCGGATCTTCCAACTCCTTGTCCTGGTTGCCCGTCACCCCATCAAATTTCAACAGCCAGTATTCGAATCCCTTTCCGGCGGAGAGCTGCCCGGACCGGATTTCATTGGTCGCTCGATTCCAGGCGATGACGGCTTTGGCTCGCGCGCCACCCGCCGAGGTGCCAACGCGCAAGATGTCGTTCAGAGCATTCCTTCGATCCGCGCGGCCAAAAGTCGCCTGAAGTTTTTTGCGATGACTCAGTACTTCCGACGCCAGTTTGACCAGGGCATCAACCTCAATCTTTTTGGCGGTCCTGGCCTTTGGTCCCAAGGCCGGCACAAACTCCAGCGCCCCCATGCCGCGCGCCCCAACGTAGCAGAGCCGTTCCACCGCATTAAAACTGTCGGGTGTTCGTCCTTGCATGGCCAGCCAGGCATCAATCAAGGTGTGGCCAAACCGGTCCGGCAATGAATCCGCCAGCAGACCGGGCAGGCCGTGGAAGGTTGGCGGCGGCAATTCCGGGAAGGTGTGTACCCGGTCGGAGAGCGGCATGGTAATCGGCGATATCTGGATGCCGCTTTGCGCGAAGGCCGGATCGTATTGGAAGGTGGCGAAGCGGCTTCCGTCCGCCAGCGAAACGGCCCCAATGGTTCGACCCCAAAGCCTGACCTCGGCGACAGTCATGATTCATCTCCCCACTGCCATTTCCGGGCGGGCGGTTTGGCGGTTTGGGTTCGCGAGGCGCGCCGACGTTCTTTGCCTTGCCGTTTTAATTGGGCTATCGGGCTGGAAAGCGGTACGGGGATGAGCGCATCCAAACGGTCGATCACACCCAATATGCGGCACACCCGGATAAACCCGGATAATTGCGTTGCCACCGCACCGGATTCAAGCCGCTCCACCGTGCGTTTTGACACCCCGGCCTGCCCGGCTAACTGGGCCTGGGTCAGGTTGCGGTTCAGCCGAATTTTGGCCAGACGTCCACCGAGCTCCGCGAGAATTGCCTCATCCGTGGCCTGTTTTGATATATTCATAATACGCCATTTATGACGAATTAAATCGTTTACAGCATTTAGTTCGCCATAAATGACGAATATTGTCAATATAAATAAATCGCCGATTTAGGCGAATTCTGACGACTTTACCGGTTACCCACCTCACTGGGGGAGGAGAAGCATTGCCCGAAAGTGACGTCGGCGTCGGATGTGCTTAGCGGCATTCGTCGTCGAGTCTCGGAGGGGCGAGCTCGGCGAGCCCCTGACTTCCCGGACAAGATGGGTCGTCGTGGAACGAGGTTTCGGCGCGACAAGGCGCGAGGCCGGTTGGCTGCGGCACATCGTCCGTCTCCGCGCTGCTTCGACGCGATAAAAGCGCGGCGTGGGGCAATTGCCTGAATGAGCGGCCGGGACCAGGCAGACAAAGTGCCGACGGGGCGAGAGTCAGCTGGCGCGGTTCAGGCGCAATCTCCGCAGAGCGCCCCCCCCGAACGGCAGCACCAGCAACGCGCCGGCAATCATCGTCGTGGGCTCCGGCACCGCGGTGCTGTCGATCTGGTAGGTGTAGGTAACCCCGTCATTGTTGGTTGCGGTGAAGAGGGTGTACGGTCCACCGGTTTCCTGAATATAAACAACATTGTCATCCGGCGCGAACGTGTAGTCAGCCCAAAACGTCGCGGCATCCGGCCCATCGTAAGAGGTGAGCAGGGCCTGGCTATCCGGATTGAAGAACCTCACCAAGTCGCTCCAATTGGAGCGGTCCTGGCTCGGACCATTCTCCAACACGACGACATACCCGGTAACGACCGGCACGTTCAGATCCAACTGGTAAATGGAATAGTCACCAAATTCACCGAAGCTTCCCAAGTCACCCGCCGGGGGTTGGTGGTCGTCATACAAGGTGAACGTGGTATTGACTCCGGGTTCTCCATTCAGGAGCGCCCCGGGAGTGAGACTGGCTCTGGCGAATCCAGCGCCCAGACCGGCAATGGCCAAGGCGATTACGATTGTCTTCATAGCTTTTTTAGTTTGCTGCCGCGCCGAAAACTGGTTCCGGACCGGCAACCAGACCGCAAATCCATCTCGCGCACGAACCGGCTGATGCCTCGCCCACCCGGTTCGCCCATGGGCCATTCTCCATCAGCCGAAGAATGATTTCTACCCCATGTCGGGACATTCTAGTACACATTTTGGCCCTGCAATGAATCTCCATCGGCCCGCGGGGATAATCCACCGCCAAGTTCTGAAAGGAGGAATCTGAGTTCATTGTGTCCTCCGCGTCTTGGCGGTTTAATCCAGTATTGTCCTTCATGTCGAACGCGGTGTTTGGCGTGCGTCTTGAAACTGCAGGGCGTCATCACAGTTCTGTCCCAGGTAATGGCACTGAAATGAGTTGGGCCGGCTGGGGCTAGTCCCGTTTGAGGACAAAGTGTCGGGCGCCCGGCGCATCGAAAGCAGAAGGCACGTCGGGATTACCAGGTTCATATCCCGTGACGGTAAGCGTGTCCCCGTCCAGCCGGTAAATCGCCCGGGCGGTTTTACCGATGTACTGAGCATCGTGACATTCCGTGATCGTGCCCACAATCTGTGGCGGATTCGTCTCGGGCCGAAGGGTGAAGGTTCCCCGGCACCAATCATCATTATTGGCTCCTTGAAACTCGATCCGGTTGCCAGAGAAGATGAAGTAACGCGAATCTCCCGCGTTGCTGCCGATTTCCTGCCCCTTCCATGTCCCCTGGAGGCCGGTTGAATCTGAATGGCGCAACGAGGCGCATCCCGCCGTCCCGAGCAATGCCGCCAGGGAGAGTAACATGAGGATATTTTTTGTTCTCATATAATTTGCCTTTCGTTTTCCATCTGACAAAGCCAACCGCCTGTCGTCACGCCTGAAATCAGCAGCGGTGTCGGGTGCTTGCGGTGGTTCACCGCCCAGCCGCCAAGCCCGCCAAGTTCTGAGAGGAGGGCTCTTAAACCTTTGTGTCCTCCGCGTCTTGGCGGTTCAATCCGGCCTTGTCCTTCCCATCGGGCGAGGCGGGTGGGCGCTGCCGTAATGCTTCCGGCGTGGCGTCGGATGTTACGCGGCAGATATGGAGATCACGCAGGTATTCACAAGGGGATGCAGCAAAGCAACCGTGATGTAAACCGCCCAGAGGGCGAACCACATTAAGAACATCCAGTCCAACAGACGTGAACGAAATTTCAAGTCTTTGAGAACCACCAATGCGCCACCGATCACCGCCACGGTCAACCAGCCAAAACGCCCGACCGCCAGCACGCATCGTGTCGCCGAAGGCAGCGTCACAGCAAATCCTGAGAAAATTGTCTCGAATCGTGGGATGACATGGAAAAACATCACGCCACAAAAGAGAAACGCGCCGGCGAGAACCCATGAAAAGAGCTTAATCCTCATGTTCGTGTAAACACCGGGTCGAGGCGCAAGTCGCGTGTGGGATTTAATAGCGGCTTAGAGGCATGGCTCGAAATCTCGCCGCTGACTTGGATTGGTGCTATCCTGCCGGCATGTGCGCGCATTACACCTACAAGAAAAATGGGGCGAAATTGAAGTTGCGCCAAAAGATCGAGGTGTTCGGTGCCGTGCCCCGCGCCAGCATCCGTCCCACCGATCTTGGCCCGGTCGTCGTCCCCGAATTTGAAGGTCTGGCCTGCCGCGAAATGCGCTGGGGCTGGTCCGTGCCGTGGGAGAAGAAGCCCGTCATCAACGCCAAGAGCGAGACCATCGCCCAGTTGCCCCTGTTTGGTCCGCATCTCGACCACCGTTGCTTGCTGTTGGCGGATGGGTTTTACGAAGCCGGGGTGCGGTTCTTTCAGCCGGGTGAGCCGGTGTTCTGTCTGGCCGGTCTCTGGCGCGAGGAAGCCGACGGGAAAAAATACACCATGCTCACCACCGCACCGAATGAGTCCGTGGCCAAACATCACAATCGCATGCCCTTCATCGTAAAGCCGGCAGATTACGACGCGTGGCTGGGCGGCGATTGGCAGCGGGTGCTGTCGGAGCCGGATCGCGCGCCGCTGGAGAAATTCGAGAAACAGCCGGATTTGTTTTGAGGGGTTGGACGGTCTTTGGCCAACCCGGTCCGTTGTAATGGGCGCATGAATGCCGCCCGCTGGTTCCAGCGCCGTGAAGATTATCAGCCGCCCCAGACCCCTCCCGACAGTCCCTTCCGCCAATTTGATGTAAGATGTCTGAGATGCTCGTCGTATCGGCTGCGGCTGGTGTCCGAGTTTGACGAGGAATCCGGCAGACTATTGCTTGTGCTGTTTTGCACGCGTTGCCGCAATCGCGAAGCCTTTCTCACCCGTTAAAGGAGTTGGCGCGTCGGGCCTCCGGCTCAATGGCTTCCCAAGCCCGCGACAAGATGGATGCCCCAAGTCGCGAAATCGCTTCGCGAATCGTGGTCGCCGCTCAGACGCGGGGCGGGAGGGTGGTCCTCTTTCCGCCGGAGGAAGTCCGCGCCCGGGTCAAGCGCGGGAAGCCCCGAAAGCTCCCGGGGCTGGACCTTGGAGGTGTTGAACGGGGTGAGGCGCCTGGGCGAGGCAGGCGATCCAGCACCGAATGCGCCAAGGCGTTTTTGCGCGGTTGAAATGATCCGGCTGGCCACCGACCGAGACTGGCTGCACGAGTCAAACAGGGAAATTTCGAAGCACTGGCAGCAGAAGCATGAGAGGCGTGCAGCTCTCCCGGCAACAAATTGAAGTGACTGCGGCAGCGGTGAATAACTCTGTCTCGACGGAAGCGGAGAAAGAGTAAATCATAGCGACCAATCAGATTGTCTCAGGAATTTTAACTTCGACAAACCTATGAAAACGAAAGTTCCAACTGTGTGTCGTTCCTTTGGCGGTGTGGTTTGTGCAGGAGCGTTTCTCCTCTTGGCCGTGTTTCCCAAGGTCCAAGCCCAAACGATCATCTTCAACTACACCGGAACTGCAACGACCATCACCTTGAACCCCGGCATTTACATCATCACTGCCTACGGTGCGCAAGGCGGCCAGGGCACCTACGGCGCCCCCGGCGGACTCGGGGCCGAAATGAGTGCTGAATTTTCCTTTTCAGGGCCGAGGACACTCACTCTCTTGGTGGGCGGCAGCGGCGCCAACGGCGTCATTAACGGCGGCGGGGGAGGAGGCGGCAGTTTTGTTGTCTATGGCAGCACGCCACTGGTCGTCGCTGGCGGGGGCGGTGGGGCCAACAGCGCCGGCGCCCTCGGCGACGTGTACGGAGACAACGGCAACATCGGCAGCGCCGGTGGCAACGGCCGAAACGGCAACAATGTCGGCCTGGGTGGTTCCGACGGTTCCGGCGGCGGGGGCGGCAACGGTAGCAGCTACGGGACCGGCGGCGGGGGAGGCGGCGGGGGCTACAGCGGCGGGGGCAGCAGCGGATTTGGCGGACTGTACGGCGGCGGCGGCGGCAACAGCTTTTTGGCCGGTGGAGCCGGCGGCGGGGGCGGCTATCAATACGGCGCTGGCGGGGGCGGCTTCGGCGGCGGCGGGGGCGGCGGTTTCTCCCAAGGCGGCGGGGGCGGCGGGGGCTACAGTGGTGGCGGCGGCAGTGTCGTTGGCGGCGGCGGAGGAGGCGGTTCGATCATTGACTCATCTGCAATGCTGGTTCTCGCTCAAGTTTCTGGCATCGCCAGCCCCAACGGCTCACCCAATGGCGAGATCATTATTGCCGCCGTCCCCGAACCTTCGGCTGTGGGGTTGCTGGCCGTTGGTGCGGTTGCATTTTTTGTTGGGCGCCGTCATTGGCACGCGTAAAAAAGTTTCACCCGACGCGCATCCGGATTCATATCAACAATCTGGTGACGCAGTTGACGAGTTAACCGCCAAGGCGCGGAGGACGCCAAAGGTTCGGATGTTTCTTTTCAGGCCCCGGCGCGCTTGGCGTCTTGGCGGTTCAATCCGGTCTTGTCCCCGTCAAAGCTTGTCAAAGGGTGATGCCGTTGCCAGATTTGGCCTGGAAATGGTTATGGTCACCAAAAAGAAAGAGGCCCGCCCCAAACGGACCAAAAGCAGAGCCGTTGCCGAACCGGCCCCCGAGCCGTCCCCGAAACCGGGTGCGGCCATTCCCTTGCCCACCGCCGACACGCTGGCGTTGATTGCGGCGAACGTGGCGAAGGGCATCGATCTCGAGCCGCGCCTGGCCGTGGAGTACGCGTTGAAGCTGTGGAAAAGCGCCCAGGAAAAACTCGGCGGCGAAATCAAGGAACCCGCGCTTGTGTCCGATGCGCCGGCGCCGGTTCCCAAAGCAACTGCTCCGGTTCCCAAGGCTGACGCGACGATTCGGAAGAGCGACGGGGGCAGCCCGCTGCCGACCTTCCCTGCAACCTTCGACGCGTTTTTGCGCCTGGTCGTAAACGGCAAAACGCTCGCGGATTCAACCAAGCGATTTCGTGATTTCTTGCGGAGCAACTCGGCTTCGGAAGCCGAGGCCGATAAACGCCTGGCAAATCTTGCCGGCGAAGGTTTCAAGGACGCCAAATCATGGCAGGTAACCGCCCTCGAATATCGTGACTGGTGGGCGTCCCGGGAGTCGCCCTTGGTGAGCCAGCCCGCCGAAAGCCCCGTGCCGCCGGCCGGCAAGCCCGCGGAAAGTGCCGCACCGCCGCCGCCGAAGACTTCGCTGCCGACGTTCGAGACGTTTTTGCGCACGGTCGTAAAAGGCGAATCGGACGCCGATTCCGAAAAGCGATTTGGCGCCTTCTTGCGCAGCAAATATCCCGAGTCCGAGGCGGATGAGCTGATGGCCAAGCTCAGCCAGGAGGGTTTCAAGGATGTCGGTTCATGGCTGGAAACCTCGCGCGAATATCGCGACTGGTCCAAGTCGGAAAAGTCCAACTGAGCCTGTAAGCCGCTGGCGAGAGAGAGGTTTGACATCAATTCCACGAATTCGCGCGAATTGAATTCGGGCTAATTTGTGAAAATCGTATCGCCGGGCAGGTTTCCCACGGGCACCCGCCTTTGCCTCAGCAACCCGGCAACGCACTTGACGGGTTAACCGCCAAGGCGCAAAGGACGCCAAGGGCCCGGCAACTTCCTTTCTGGACCCGGCGCGCCCGGCGTCCGGGCGGTTCAACCCGGAGTTGACTCCCGCCTCCTGACGCCGGCGGCTGCGGTGTAACATCGAGCCGGCGGCTCGAAATGGAAAGGGCGCACGACCATCCTCGGTCACCGTTCGCAATGTCCCGTTGCGATTTCGTGTTTGACGGCCGGGCGGGAAAGGGTGAAAAGAAGCGTGCGCATGAAACTTAAAGACTGGGTTTTGTGGCTGTGCGTGGTGGCGCTGCTGGTCACCGAGGGTTTTCTCTTTTCCGCCAACCGGCAAAAGGACGCGGCCCGGGTGCAATTGCGCGACGTCCAAACGCAATTGGACCAGGCCCAGGCGCAACTGGACCAGCTTAAAAATTCGAGCGTCGCCACCTTGAGCACGGAGAACGCCCGCCTCCGCACCGAGAACCAGGCGTTAACCCAAAAATTATCCAAGTTGCAGGGCGAGAGCCGGCAGTCGCAGCAACAAGTCCAGAAGTTGACCCAGCAGTTGGAGACTTCCCACAACACCCTGCAACAGCAACAGCAGCAGTTGCAGCAAATGCAGGAGGAAACGCAACAGGCCGGCTCCACGCCTGAAACGGGGGGCGATACAACGGCGTCCGCGGCCGCCCAGCTCAACGCCTGCATCAACAATCTCCGGGAGATTGACGCGGCCAAGCAGCAATGGGCGCTGGAGAACAACCGCCCGGCCAACGCCGTGCCGACCGCCCAGGCCCTGTTACCGTATCTGCCGGACGGCCTGTTCCCTGTTTGTCCGGCCGGCGGCATTTACGCCATCAATGCCGTGGGCGTGCCTCCGACCTGCTCGGTCCCCGGCCACGCGCTGCCCCAGTAAGCGCGGGCGCATCCTGACACAATCCTGGGCCGAGCCCCCCCCGATTCGATGTAGGCATCGGGAAGATGCCGCGACCCGCAGGCGGGAAAGCCTGAGCCGCACAGCGCGGCCATCCCGGCGGCGGGTTTTGGCGGCTTCCGGCCGCCAGTTCCCAGGAAAGCATCGAAATGCACCTGCGGGCCCCAGCAAGCGGGTTTGATTTTTCATTTTCATTCTTGGCTTTTGCCCGCGCTCGGCTACCTTTTCCGTTCCATGATTGACACGGACATTGAATTGCTCAAGGGCATCGCAAACCAGTTGCGGATTCACTCCATCACCTCCACCACCGCGGCCGGCAGCGGGCACCCGACGTCATGCTGTTCGGCAGCGGACGTGGTGGCCACGTTGTTTTTCGGCCACATGCGTTACGACGCGAAGAACCCGCACTATCACAACAACGACCGTTTTATCCTGTCCAAGGGCCATGCGGCGCCGCTGTTGTACGCCGCCTGGGCGGAAACCGGTTTGTTCCCCGCCGCGGATTTGCTGAAGCTGCGCCAGTTTAACTGCGACCTCGAAGGGCATCCGACCCCGCGCCTGCCATTCGTGGACGTGGCCACCGGGTCGCTCGGCCAAGGCTTGAGCGTCGGCGCCGGCATGGCCCTGGCCGCGCGCCTGGACAAGCTGGATTACAACACCTACGTCCTGCTCGGCGACGGCGAAATCGCCGAAGGCGCCGTCTGGGAGGCGGCCTCGCTGGCGGGCATTTACAAGCTCAACAATTTGATCGCCGTCGTGGACGACAACCGCCTCGGCCAAAGCCAGGCGACGGCATTCGGCCACGACGTCGGGGTTTACCGCAAACGGTTTGAAGCCTTTGGCTGGCGCGTCGAGGACCTGGACGGCCATGACATCGAGGAAATTCTGGAAGTGCTCAGCGGCGTCGGGCTGAACGACCAGCCGCTCTGCATCATCGCCAAGACCTACAAGGGCGCCGGCGTCTCCTTTTTGCAGGACAAGGACGGCTGGCACGGCAAGCCGTTGAATCAGGAGGAAGCCGCCCGGGCCGTCGCCGAACTTCAGCCCAGCGCCAAGTCGGGCATCGGGGTGGCCATCCCCGCCCCCGCAGCGTCGCCCGCGCCGAACAACACCGCCCCGGCAGCCTACCCGCCGATCAGCTACAAGCCCGGCGACCAGGTGGCCACGCGGGAAGCCTACGGCATCGCGCTCGCCCGCCTCGGCGACGCGGACCCGCGCATCGTTGCCATGGACGGCGACACGAAGAATTCCACATTCTCGGAGAAGTTTTTCAAGAAGTTCCCCGACCGGTTCACCGAATGTTTCATCGCCGAGCAGAACATGGTCGGCGTGGCCACCGGCTTCGGCGCGCGCGGCAAGGTGCCGTTCGCATCCACCTTCGCCACTTTTTTCACGCGGGCGTACGACCAGATCCGCGTGGCCGGCATTTCCCAGGCGAACCTCAAGCTCGTCGGCTCGCACGTGGGCGTGAGCATCGGCGAGGACGGCCCGTCGCAGATGGCGCTGGAAGACATTGCCATGATGCGCGCGATCGCCGGCAGCACGGTGTTGTACCCGTGTGACGCGGTGAGCACGGAAAAGTTGCTGGAGCAGATGGCGCAAGCCAAGGGCATTTGCTTCCTGCGCACGTCCCGCCCCAAGACGCCCGTGATTTACGGCAACGACGAAGCCTTCCCCGTCGGCGGCGCCAAGGTGCTGCGCCAGGGCGCCGGCGACAAGGCCACCGTCGTCGCCGCCGGCGTGACCCTGCACGAGGCGCTCAAGGCCGCTGACGCGCTGAAAGCCGAGGGCATCGGCATTACCGTCATCGACGCTTACAGCATCAAGCCGCTGGGCAAGGATGTGATTCTGGCGGCGGCCAAGAAGACGGGCAACACCGTCATCACCGTCGAGGAACACTACAGCGAAGGCGGCCTGGGCGACGCGGTCGCGGGCGAGCTCAGCGCGGAAGGAATCAAGGTCCACAAGCTGGCTGTCGGCTCGCTGCCGCGCTCCGGCAAGGCGGGCGAGCTGCTGGCGCACTTCGGGATTGACGCCGCGGGCATCGCCAAAAAGGTCAAATCCCTGGGCTGATTCTGGCGCGGGAGGTGCTGTTTTTCCAGCCGGCAACGGAACGGAGACGTTCGGTTGCCGGTAATTTTTTGTCAAAAACAGACCATGCAAAACCGAACATGCTTGTTCGCGCGCCTGATCCTGCTGGCCGGCCTTTTTCTCGGCACGGCACCGGCAAAGGGAGCAGAGGATTTGTGCGCGGTTTGCGGCCGGCCCATTCAAGGCACAATTTACATCACGACGGACAAGGTCACCGACGAAAAGAAGCTGCTCTGCGCCGAATGCATCCGCCGGCCCCGTTGCGCGGTTTGCGGCTTGCCGGTCAAGGAAGATGACCTGCGCTTGCCCGACGGGCGCTACCTGTGCGCCCGCGATGCCCGGACCGCGGTCGTGCAGGCCGCCGATGCCGAGCGGGTTTGCGGCCAGGTGAAAGACGACCTGGACCGCTTGTTTTCCCGCTTCACCGCCTTCCCCGCCAACGTGGACGTGTCGGTGATTGACCGCATCGACGTGGACTCGATGTTCAGTCCGGACGGCAACGATTTTGAAAGCCCCAATTTGCTCGGTTGTGTCCGCCCGGAAACCGTCAACCAGCAGACCCGGTACAAGATGCGGCTGATGACCGGTCTGCCGCTGGCGGAATTGAAGGCGACCTGCGCCCACGAATTCACGCATGCCTGGGTGGGCGAGAATGTGCCCAAGGAACGGCGTGCCGGCTTGGGGCGCGATGCCGAGGAAGGCTTTTGCGAATTGGTGGCGTACCTGCTGATGGATTCGCAGGGGGAAGAAGCCCAAAAGAAATTCATCCGGCAAAACCGTTACACCCGCGGACAGATCAACCTGTTCATCGAAGCCGACAAAAATTATGGCTTCGACCAGGTCCTGGATTGGATGAAATACGGCGTGGACGCCCAATTGGAGGCCGGCCACGTGGATAAATTGCGGGACGTGAAAATGCCCGCAGCCAAAACCGGGGCTGGCAGCCCGGCCATCAACAGCCAGCCTGCCAAGCCGCCGCCGGCACCGGTACCGGCCAGCCTCCGGCTCGACGGCGTCCTCTGGGGTAGCCGTCCGGTGGCGATTATCAACGGGCAATCCTTTCTGGCCAATGATCTGAACCCGGTAAAAGTGGGCGGCCACCGGGTGCGAATCCGCTGCCTGGATATCCAGAAAACATCGGTCCGCATTGAGAACGTGGACTCGGGCAAGGAACAGGAACTGCACCTTTCGGCCAACTGAAACCATTTTTATGCGCTGGCCCATCCTCTTTGATCCGGCGTTTTTTCCGAACCCCTCCCATTGCCAGAAGGGGGTTTGTGAGGCACATTGCCTTGGTCATCGGCTATGAGTGACACGGGGAAATTCCTCAAAGGCAAGCTGCTGCTGGATGGCGGGGCGTTGCAGGGTTCGTTCTTCCATCGAACGGTTTTGTTGATTTGCGAACACAACGCGGAGGGGGCGTTCGGCCTGGTGCTCAATCGCGTCGCCGACAACAAGGTCGGCGAGGTGCTCGTGGCCAATCTGCCGGAAGTGCTCCGGGAATCGCCGCTTTATCTCGGCGGGCCGGTCCAGCCGACGGCGCTGAGTTATCTGCACGCGGACAGTTTCCTGCCCGACGCGAACGTCTTCACGAACCTCAGCCTCGGCCATTCGCTCGACGATCTGGTGGAAATCGGCGAATCGTTTTCGCCGGGGAAAAAGATCAAGCTGTTTGCCGGTTACGCGGGCTGGTCGCCGGGCCAGCTCGAGAACGAAATGAAGCGCAAGGCCTGGCTCACCTACCCGGCCTCGCTCGAACTGGTCTTCGACACCCCGTCCGAGCAGCTCTGGACCAAAATTCTGAAAAGCAAGGGCGGCTGGAAAAACAAGCTCCTCTCCCAGATGCCCGAGGATTTGTCGCTGAACTGACCGCTGGCGCATGCATAATGAATTTGTCCAAGATGGCCTCCTCCGGTATGTCGCCGCGCGGGAAGCATCCTTGCGCCAGGAGATCCAGAAAAAATACGCAGCCGAACTTGCTTCATCGTCATCCTTCCAAAGGCTCCGCGTTAAATATCGAATGTGGCGCGAATTTCGCCGGCGGAGGAACGAAGGGCACCAGCCATCGCCCGGCACCCTCTGGTAGAGACTTAACCCGCCTCGGCTCGCAACAGCGCCGCATCCGATTTTGCCAGCACCGCCGTCTCCTCCAGGCACGCCGGCACGACACAAAATTGGCCGGCGGATAATTTCAATCCTGTGGCTCGGCTTTGAACCTCAATCCGGCCTTTCGTCACGGCGACGATTTGCAGCGTCTTCGGCTTCAAGGAACCGTTCGCGTTTGAATCCAATTCCCAGGCTTCCACCTCGAAGAGCGGGTCGTTGACGAGCGGCCGTTTTTGGATGCGACTGTCGCACACGGGTCGGCCCTGAACGGGCTTCGGCTCGAAATCCTCGAAATCGATGCTGGCCAGTGACTGCGCGACGTGCAGCTCGCGCGGTTTCCCGTCAAGCCCAACGCGGTTCCAGTCGAACACCCGATACGTCGTATCTGAGTTCTGCTGGATTTCAAAAATCACCAGCCCGGCGCCAATGGCATGGACGCGGCCGCTGGGCAGAAACATCGCGTCGTCGGCCCGCACCGGCACGCGTTGAAAACATTCGGCAACACTGCCGTCGGAAATCTTATCCGCGAAACGCGCACGGGTGACGCCGCGTTTGAGCCCCACAAACAATTCCGCGCCGGGCGCGGCGTCGGCGACAAACCACATTTCGGTTTTCGGCTCGCCCCCGAGCGCCGCGGCTTTGTCGGCCGGAGGGTGGACCTGGAGCGAGAGCTTTTCGCGCGCATCCAGAATTTTGCAGAGCAGGGGAAAACGATTTGCGGCCGCCGGCTTCGCCTCGCCGAGCAGTGCCGGCCGGTGATTTTCCATCAGCCAGCGCAAATCCTTCCCGGCCAGCGGGCCGTTGGCGATGACGCTGACGTCTCCGGGCCGGTCGCTAATCTCCCAGGACTCGCCGATGGGCCGGTCCGGCGGCAGAGGTTTTCCGTAAAGCCGCGCCAGCTCGCGTCCGCCCCAGACGCGCTCCTTGAAAATCGGGTGAAAGATGAGCGGATAGAGCACTGGCAATCAGGCAGGGGCGGCCATGGGTACCGCGCCATCGACGCCTGGCTCGGTATTCTCGGCGAAATGCCCGTGGGCGCGGAATTTTTCGTAACGCTTTTTCAACCGGTCGACCGGCGGCATTGCCGCAAGTTCTTCCAGGTGCTTGAGCAGGTGTGTCTTCAAGTTGGCGGCGGCAATGGCGTGGTCGTTGTGCGCGCCCCCGAGCGGCTCGGGAACAATCTCGTCCACCAGCCCGAGCTCCAGCAGGTCCTTGGCGGTGATCTTGAGCGCCTCGGCGGCTTTGGGCGCCGCCGCGCGGTCCTCCCAAAGAATGGCCGCGCAGCCTTCGGGGCTGATGACCGAATAATAGGCGTTTTCCAAAATCAACACCCGGTCGGCCACCCCGATGCCCAGCGCGCCGCCGGAGCCGCCCTCGCCGATGACGGCGGCAATGATCGGCACCTCGAAGAGGGTCATTTCGCGGAGATTGACGGCGATGGCTTCGGCGATGTGGCGTTCCTCGGCGCCCACGCCGGGATAAGCGCCGGCGGTGTCAATGAGCGTGATGATCGGCAGTCCGAATTTGTTGGCGAGCCGCATCAAGCGCAGCGCCTTGCGATAGCCTTCCGGATGCGCCGAGCCGAAGTTCCGCAGAATATTTTCCTTGGTG
The DNA here is from genome assembly GCA_035506715.1 of Candidatus Acidiferrum sp. Taxonomy (GTDB): domain Bacteria; phylum Verrucomicrobiota; class Verrucomicrobiia; order Limisphaerales; family UBA11358; genus UBA11358. Next base: position 21,990 of record DATJOW010000039.1, read on the forward strand.
TCGCGGCCTTTTTGCGTGCCGATGACCAGCACGCGATGTTCGCCCAGTTTGGCGAACCCGCCGACCATGGCGCGGTCTTCGGCGAACAACCGGTCGCCGTGCAGTTCCTGGAAATCCGTGAAGGCCTTCCGCAGGTAGTCGAGCGTGTAGGGCCGCTTGGGGTGCCGCGCCAATTGCACGCGCTGCCAGGCGGTCAGGTTCGAGAAAATCTGCCGCCGGGTTTCCTCGAGTTTTTTTTCGATGAGCTGGATTTCCTCTTCAAAACTGACATCCAGTGAATGCTTTTCGGGATGTTCGCGGAGTTCGTCCAGCTTGTTTTGCAGTTCGATGATCGGTTTCTCGAAATCCAGCTGGTGTTTCATGCGTGATCAGGCTAGCCGATTTTCACGTGGCAATCAATGCGTATTCCATACGCATAAAGGCGAAAGGCCGGACTTGCGTCCGGCCCCCGCAGTGACGAGGTTTATACGCCTTCACCAAGGCGCTCAGAAGGGTGGCGCGACCAACTTGGGGTCGCTGTTCGAGCCGCGCCACGAGCAAAACCTCTATGCCAACCCT
>DATJOW010000040.1:0-3430 GCA_035506715.1 Candidatus Acidiferrum sp.
AGAACGAGTTTTACAAACCGCGGCGCAAAACGGTTGAGCATCACGCCCCCGATCACCGGCGCCAGCACGATCTTCACCGTGCTCAGGAACAGGCCCTGGGCATCCACCGGCACGTATTCGCCCGCGAGCCATTTGGTCAGCAACGGGGTCATCACGATGGCCCCCAGCGTCGAGCACAGGGTCATCAGCACGGAGAGCGCCACGTTCGAGCGGGCAATGTAATTGACGACATTCGAGGCTGTGCCGCATGGGCAACACGACACCAGGATCAATCCAACGGCGAAGGGCGTTTCCAGCCGAAACAGATGGGCAATGCTCCAGCCGAGGAACGGCATGATGGCATAATGCGCGACAAACCCGATGCCGACCGCGCGCGGCATCTTCAACACCGCCTTGAAATCGTCCACGCTCAGCGTGAGGCCCATGCCGAGCATGATGATGGCGAGCCCCCACGTGATGTCTTCGCCGCTGAACCAAGTGAACGAGCGGGGTTGGAACAGCGCCAGCGTCCCGCCGACCAACACCCAGACCGGGAACAGGTTGGTGGCCAGGGCAAACGCGCGGTTCACGGGAGCGAGGGTTAAACGCGAGTCGGTTTGGGACGCAAACTGTTCGTGGCCACAAAAAGCCGATTCAGCGGGTGCGCCGGAAGTGTTCCGGATCGAGCGAAGCCAAGGCCTGGCAAACTTCCCGGACGACGTCCATTTTCCCGAGGGCTTTGGCCGCCATGGCCTTGTGCAAATGGGCCTCCACCAGCTTGGGATCCAGCGCCAGGGCGCGATTGGCGCAGGCCAGCGCCTGCTGATGCCGGCCCAGCCGGCCGGCCATGGTGGCCAGGTTCGACCAGCTCTGTTTGTGGTCGGGATTGATCTTCAGAGCCCGTTCCAGACAACGGACGCCTTCGGCCGGTCGCTGCAATTTCTCGTAAAGCAGCCCCGCCAGGTTGTTCCACACCCGGGCATCGGTCGGGTTGATGGTGAGCGCATGGCGGTAAGCCGCTTCGGCTTGCGCGAATTGTCCCAAGCCGCATAAACCCAGACCGATGTAGAAAAGCGCGCGGTGATCGGATGGATCCTGCTCGCGCCATTTCTGGGCGAAGTCGATCAGTTGGGACCACATTCCTTTTTCACACAGCTCCCGGGCTTGCTCGGCCCTTTTGTCCGCATTCGAGAACATATCGGAGTAATCCGTTCATGCTACGGCCTGGCGGCGGACTCGACGACAAAAAAATGCAACCGGCAGGGTGGTCCAGGTGCTGGACTTTGGCCGGACGCGCTGTTATGCCGTGGGAAATGATTCTGCTCCTGATGGTTGGGAGTTTTTGTGCCGCGTTCTGGTTGGCGTGGGGCTTGAACTGTCTGGCGCTCATCCCCTGGCGCCGCAGCGCCGGTCAGCATTGGACCGAACGCGCCCGGTGGCTTTGGCCGGCCCGCAAATCCGCCCGCCTGAATCTCTGGCTCATTGCTGCCAACTTTGCGGCGGCGGCGATGATTCTCATCCCGGAGAGCAACTTTCTATTGGTGGCCGGTCCCGCTCTTGTCGGCGCATTACTCGGCAGCTATCCGATGAGCCGCGAGCTTCATCCCGAACTCCGGTTTAAATCCTGGCTGCACCTGGTGAGTGCAAGTCTGCTGTTGTTCTTTGCCTTCTGGACGGTGCTGTTCTTCGGCGTGGTGGGAATGCCGGATCATTTTGGACCGTTGACCTGGGCCATTGCCGGCGGGGTCCTGTTGACATGGCTGGCCTTCCTGTTTGGCCTGGGCGTCCGCCTGCTGGGGTGGTTGCGCGTGCTCAAGCCGGCCCCGCCACCATTGCAGGCGCTCGTCCGGGAAATGTCGCAGAAAATGGGGGTTCCCGTCCGCGCGACCTGGGTCTTGTCCACCCACCTCAGCAACGCCGTGGCCTTGCCGCTGACCCGCCAGTTGATCTTCACCGACAAGCTGCTCGCCACCCATCCGGACGATGAAATCAAGGCGATTTGCGCTCATGAACTGGGGCATCTCAATGAGCCGCGCCGGGTGATTTTTCTCCGCCTGCTGGTCGCGCTGGCGTGCTTTCCGCTCGTCTTCAGCCAACCCCTGCTGGCCATGGGAGACAGCGGAGGCCGGATTCTCCTGGGCCTGTTGATCCTGGTGTTGCTGTTGTTCCTGATTGGCATTCGGCTGGGACGGCGCATGGAAAAACGCGCCGACCAGATTGCCGTGGAAAGCACGGTATCCGAGCCGGCGGTTTATGCCCGGGCGCTGGAGCGCCTTTACCAAACCGGCCAAATGCCCGCGGTGATGCCCCGCCGCGCCAACAAAATCCATCCGGATTTATACGACCGTATGCTGGCCGCCGGGGTCACGCCTGACTTTCCCAGGCCGGCACCGCCCAGAGGCCGGCATTGGACCAGTTACCTGGCGTTGATTGGCCTATTGACCTTCCCGCTGGTGGTTTTTCTGGTGAAGGCCGTCTTTTGCCTCTTTCCCCTCCCAACCCTGCCGTCGCCATGATGCGACTCGCGCCGAAGGGACACGGGCGCGGCTAGATTCGCAGTTCCGGCCCGCGGGACCAGAGCAGGTTCTTCAAGGCAAACAATTCCAGCGCGAACGGGAGGTAACCGCCGTAGCCCAGCAACGGCATTTCGAAAACATGCAGAAACTGCGCGCCCGGCGTGTGATAAATCCAGCGCGGCCACGACCAGTAATTCCACATCTCCCAGAAAAACCCGCAAATCAGCGCGCCGAGCGAAAGCGAAATCACGGGCCGCCAGTCACCGTGTTGCAGCCATTCCAGAAAATGCCGGCGCCCCAGCCGGCGGTTGGTCGGCTCGCAGATGAACACCAGCGAAATCCAGACCAGTGGATAAAACCATTGGGGCCAGAGCAGCGTGAACGCGAGCATGACCAACCCGGTGAACAGCAATCCCCGGTTGACCCGGGGCGTATCAGGAATCTGTGCCCCCCGCGGAAGCGACTGCACCCAACGGAAAGACCGGACCAGTTCGGCGGTCTCAAACACAGCGGGCATGACGGTGGAAAACGACAGCGTGCAGAGGGCATAATATTCGAGCGGGGTGAAGTTCCCGGCCCCGAGGTATTCCCAGTTGCCGGTCCGCCAGTTGATGATTTCAAACAGCCACCAGGCCGGCACGGACAGAACAAAGAGCAGGGCGAAGCCCCGGCGCGAACGCGTCCACAGCGACGTCCCGGCGCGCCCTTTGACCAAGGCGTCCACGACCAGGATGTAGCCCAGCCAGAGGGGGAAAAAGAGGTAAGCCGTCCGCAGGCCCGGCAAGGTCCAGTTCAGCGGCCAGCACACCGTCAGCAGGAGCAATCCCAGCCAGCCTTGGGACGCCAGCCGCGGCCATGATCGCACAGCATCCATGATTTGCCGATAATGATAATCACCGGCACCAAGAATGGAAAGCCGGGCGATCCGAAGTGCG
>DATJOW010000041.1:0-3334 GCA_035506715.1 Candidatus Acidiferrum sp.
AAGCTTGTTCTAGAGGTTGCGGATTACGGACGAGGGTTCCCGACATGGCTTATCGAAGGCAATCTCTCAACGGGGGCAGGCGTTGGCATTGCAAGCATGCGGGCGCAGGCAAATCAATATCACGGCGCCCTGGCAATTCAATCTAATGAATCTGGCACAACGTTGCGTGTAGTCTTTCCATCTGTGTATCTGACAAGAGCAGCGGAAATCGCTCTGTCTTGAGAAGGAGTTTGTTAATAATGGAATAGTAACAATTTGATAAGCGGTGCGGTTTAGATGGATTTAGGCCAATGTTCGGAATTGTTGGTCGTGATGCGCGCCCTACTCTGAGGTTCTTGATAGCCTATTTCAACGTGTTACGCCCTGGTCAGCGAAGACACCGGTTGTCCTATTGTCCATTCTGAGAAACTGCCATTGTCGAGGGATAGGTCGAACACCGCACAAGAACGGTCGGTAACCAGGATTTATCAGAAGATGGCAATGCCTCGGGGATAGCTTGGCACTGGATAGGACATCGGCGAACAATGGCGAAATACCACCATCGGCCTCGGTCTCAACCATGAAAAGCTTCTATAAAGGGGTAGAACTGGCGCGCCGTCGTCGTTTGCCGTGAGGGTTGACCTGCTTGCTAAGCGGATAGGTTACGCTGTCAGTAACAATATTAATCTGCCCAGTGGTTTTACTCGATCTTAGTCACAGCGAATGTGTGATAGAGTAACTTGATGAACGAAAGACAGCCCAATCGCGGTCAAGATACGCAAAGGCGGGTCCGTATCCTCCTCGCCGATGACCACGATGTTGTTCGCGAGGGGCTCCGTAAATTGCTTGAAGGGCAACCGCACTGGGTAGTCTGTGGCGAAGCGTTGAACGGTCGCCAAGCCGTAAGCATGTGCCAAGAGTTGAAACCAAATATTGCCGTTCTGGATATTAGCATGCCAGAACTGAATGGGGTTGACGCGTCCAAACAAATTCTCAAAGTCAGTCCCGAAACGGAAATCCTTGTATTTACTATGCATGAATCGGAGCAACTGGTGCAAAATATACTTGCCGCCGGTGCCCGCGGCTATGTGCTGAAGTCAGATCCAGCACAGAATATCATTGAGGCAGTCGCCTCGCTCGCCGTCCACCGGCCTTATTTTAATATGGGTGTGAGTGAAACCATTCTCGCTGGTTACCTAAATTCAATGGCGAAAGATGTGCATTCGACGCGAAAACGCCCCGGCGACCTACTGACTGGGCGTGAACGGGAGATTCTGCAGCTACTTGCTGAAGGCCGGTCGAATAAGGAGATTGCTCGTTGTCTTGCAGTTGGGGTGAAGACCGTGGAAACACACCGAAGTGCTATCATGCGCAAAATCGGTGGGAACTCCATTGTGGATGTCGTCCGCTTTGCTATCCGGAATCACATCGTAGAGTTCTGATGCGTGCGGAACCAGCCAGCGGCAGAAACCGCCGTCAGATAGGGGCTTCAGCGACCGTACGATGCAACGGAACTACAATGTGGAACCCGCGCTACGCTAGGCATGGGTCGTGTCCCCGTTTGTAAACGCAACAGGTTTCGAAACTGCGGATATAGCGTAAGCGTCGACTGATGACTGTGCTTAATTGAATCCGCAGCATTTTTTATAGTAGTGCCCCAGGCGGTGGTGTAGGTGGCCGGTAATCGGCCTGCCGTAGCGACCGCCACAACGTCTGGCGGAGGCGGGCCGATTGGCGGCCACCGGGGCGGTTTTTGGGTAGCATTGGGTTGCGAGTCTCAACGCAAACCCAAGGAACCACCCCGATGACCGATGACAAGATTGCGCTTTCCACGCTTCTGGAGAAGTCCTCCGACGCCAGTTTTCTGCGCGGGATGTCGGCTTTGCCGCCGAGCGGCTGATGCAGCTGGAGACCGAGACGCTCTGCAATGCAGCACCTGGCGAGCGTGCGCCTGATCGCCGCAACCAGCGCAACGGCTACCGCGACCGCGACTGGGGTGAGGCGGATCAGAAAACGATCCAGGGGATCGTTTTCCCGCCGAACCGGGCCGGCACGGTCGAGCTGCGCATTCCCAAACTGCGCCGCGGTAGCTACTTCCCGGCCTTCCTGGAGCCGCGCCGGATGGCCGAGAAGGCGCTGACGGCCGTCATCTAGGAAGCCTATATCCAAGGCATTTCAACGCGTTCAGTCGATGATCTGGTCAAGGCGATGGGGACGTACGTGCCAACATGGCCAAACCCCAGGGTATATCCGGAAAGGATATACTCTCATATTCGACCTGCTTCAACCCCATTCCGCAGATACTCCGCTCCGAGAATCGGCCATCCCACTGTGCAGCAGCCGGCATCTTGCGCGGCAAGGTGCCGCACCTGCCTCCGCCTCCCGCAGCGGGGGCATTGGTGAGGTCAAGGGGCGGTCCTTGCCGATGTCGCTGGTGTCGAGCATCGCCGCGAGATCCAGATCCTTCCCCCAGACATCGTAAAGCGGGTTGCCGGCATGACCGGTGGGGACCGGCGAGGCGCCCAGAAAGCGCGACGGAAAATCGTAGGCCAGGGCACGCGCCATGATGGCGGCGATAACGGCGCCGCCCGATGTGCCGGTGGCCACCTTGAGCGTAATGTCGAGGTATGTGGACTCCGGCTTTGTCTATTCGGCCTCGAAGCAGTCCAGCGCCTCGATCAGGAAGTCGATGGCGCCGGCGGTGTAGGCGCCGGCCGAGACCGTTCCGCGCAAAACCAGCGCGAATTCGTACCTGCCGGGCGGCGGCTGCTCGGGGGTCCAACTCAACTCCTTTTTGCCTTCCTCAGGGGCAGGAAAGGAGGGCAACCGCTGCATATCGGGATCCACTAAGTGGGTTAAGATTTGAAAATGATCGCGAGTAAGTTGGCGGCGTAGGATGCGAACAGCGCGGCCCCACCCTGAACTGCACGCCTCGCCCGACGAAGTCTCTCGCCGGGAACAAAATATCCTGCAGTAGCGGCAATGCATCAAAAAAAGAGCACACAGGCCAAGCGCTTGCTCCACCAACAGAAAGCCACTTAAACCTCACACCACCAGATGAGCCAAAGTCTCCGGTAACTCACATCACAAAATGCCTGAAATTATCTGACGACGGACAGGCATTTCCGGCAAGACCACATGGACCGGTCTGAGCTACCGGCACGCGTGAATGCAACTCTCCAGATGCAATTGCCTGCGACAGAGATGCCACAAAAATCGCAACAATTTCTTGACATTATAAAGAAGTACGTGTAACAAGCTCAACCTTCGCTGGCCGGCCTCCCCGCCAATTGCGTTGCGGGTAAGTGCAAGCAGCAAACGATAATGCATAATTTCTCAATACGCGAGCCGGAGC
>DATJOW010000042.1:0-23806 GCA_035506715.1 Candidatus Acidiferrum sp.
GACCCGCGCGATTTCTTCCACCGTCGTCATGCCTCGACGGACCTTGTCCCAGCCGTCATCCCGCAGGGTCTTCATCCCGTGGCTGATCGCCATTTGCTTGATGGCGCTGGACGAGGCCCGTTCGATGATCAGTGGCCGCAGCGCCTCCGACATCACGAGAATCTCGTAAATGGCTGAGCGCCCTTTGAATCCGGTAAACCGGCATTCTTCACAGCCGCGTCCGCGGTAGAACTTCACCTTGTCGATGTCCTGGGCGGGAAACCCGACTTCGCGAAGAAACTCGAGCCCGGGTTTGTACTCCTCCTTGCACGCCTTGCAATTCGTGCGGATCAGGCGCTGGGCAATCAGCGCTTCAACCGAAGAACTCACCAGAAACGGTTCGATGCCCATGTCAATCAACCGCGTGATCGCGCCGGGCGCGTCGTTCGTGTGCAGCGTGGAGAACACCAGGTGACCGGTCAGCGAGGCGTTGATGGCAATGGCCGCCGTCTCGAGGTCGCGAATTTCCCCGATCATCACCACGTTGGGCGCCTGGCGCAGGATGGAGCGCAGGGCGGCGGCGAACGTCAGCCCCACCGCCTCGTTCACCTGCACCTGGTTGATGCCCGCCAGGATGTATTCCACGGGGTCCTCGACGGTGATGATCTTGCGGTCGGGCCGGTTGATGAAGTGCAGGCAGGAATACAGGGTGGTGGTCTTGCCCGACCCGGTGGGCCCGGTCACCAGCAGGATGCCGTCCGGCAGCCCGATGATCCGCTCGAAGGTCTGTTGGTCGTCCGTGAAAAAGCCCAGCTCCGCCAGGCCCAGCCGCAGGCCTTCCTTGTCCAGAATACGCATCACGATGCTTTCGCCGTGATAGGTCGGCAGGCAGGAGACGCGCAGGTCGATCAGCTTGTTGCCCACTTTCGACTGGATGCGCCCGTCCTGCGGGATGCGGTGTTCGGACAGGGTCATGTTCGACTGGATTTTGAGGCGGGCGATGATGGAGGCCTGCAGCCGCTTCGGCGGGGCCTTCATTTCATGCAGCATGCCGTCAATGCGGTAGCGCAGGCGAAACCGCTTCGCCAGCGGTTCCAGGTGAATGTCCGACGCCCGCATCTTGAAGGCGTCCACGATGATCTGGTTCACCAGCCGGATCAGCGGCGCGTCCGCATCCACCGCCGCGCCGTCGTCATCCCCGGGCATGAGGGCCTCGACATGCTCCTCGGTGAGCTCCTTCATCACGTCGGTGAACCGGGCGTCCTGCTCCATGCTCTTCTTCTCGGTGCCGCCGTAATAGCGATTGAGCGCGGACTCGATGTCCTGCTCGGAGGCCACCCGCAGCTCGATCTCGGCGTTCAGCAGGTGGGACAGCGTGTCGATGGTGTTGAGGTCGGACGGGTCGGCGATGGCAACGGCGATTTTGCCGTCGGTTTTGATGACGGGAACGACGCGGTATTTTTTGGCGATATTGCGGGGGATGATGGCGATGACCTCGTCGGGGATTTTCAAGCCACCCAGGTTCACGACCTCGGCCCCGAATTGGGCGGCCTTGGCCTGGGTCACGTCCTCCGGCCGGATCAGTTTGTTGGCGAGCAGCAAGTCCACCACGCCCACGCCCGAGGCCTGGGCCTCGGCGCGGGTCTTGGCCACCTGTTCGGCGCTGGTGAAACCGAGGTCCACCAGCAAATCCACCAGATAATCGTCTTGCTCTGCCACAAAAATGCCTTCGCTCCCCACGGTAACACAGAGTCCCGCGGGATGCGCGTAGAAGTTATTCAGCCGGGGCCGCTCCTGTCAATGCCGACTCCGCACACTTTCTTGAACTTTAACAGCCGTTTTTTGAGGCACACCATTTGCTTAGTTTGCCGTTGCCGGGGTTTGTCCCGTTGGTTATGTGTCTGATTATGGATGTTACATTGTTTCGCCGCCTGCTCTTCACCGGCGCCTGCGCCGTCAGCTTCGGCTCGCCCGCGTTTGGGGCCGGCGCCCCGCTGCATGATTATCCCATCCAGCCCGTCCCCTTCACCGACGTGCATCTGGACGATGTCTTCTGGGCGCCCCGGATCGAAACCAACCGCCTGGTCACCATTCCCTATGCCTTTGGACAGTGCAAGGATTCCGGGCGCATGGACAATTTTGCGCGCGCCGCGGCGGTGTTGCGGGGCGAAAACATCCAAAACCGCAAGCCGCCCGGGTTCCCCTTTGACGACACCGACCCGTACAAGGTCCTGGAAGGCGCGGCCTACGCGCTGGCGGTTCACCCCGACCCGGAGATGGCGACTTACCTCGACTCGCTAATCACCCTGTTTGCCGCCGCGCAGGAGCCCGACGGCTATCTCTACACCACCCGGACCATCGATCCGCAGCACCCGCACAAGTGGGCGGGGACGAACCGCTGGGTGAACGACCCGGAACTCAGCCATGAGTTGTACAACGCGGGACACCTGTTTGAAGCCGCGGCCGCCCATTACCAGGCCACCGGCAAAACCAACCTGCTCAACGTCGCGCTCAAGGAAGCCAACCTGCTCTGCAAAACCTTCGGCCCCGGCACCAACCAGCTGCATCTCTGGCCCGGACACGAAATCGTGGAAATGGGCCTCGCCAAACTGTACCGCGTCACCGGCGACCCGCGCTATCTCAGGCTCGCCAAATATTTCATCGACGTCCGCGGCACCCATGCCGGCGGCGACGATTATCACCAGTCGCGCATTCCGCCGGTGAACCAGACGGAGGCGATTGGCCACGCCGTCCGGGCCGGCTACCTGTACAGCGGCATGGCCGACGTCGCGGCCTTGACCGGCGATGCGCCGTACCGCCGGGCGATTGACGCCATCTGGGAAAACGCCACGGGCAAAAAATTGTACATCACCGGCGGCATCGGCGCCCGGCCGAAAGGCGAGGCCTTTGGCGACAACTACGAGCTGCCCAACCTGACCGCCTACAACGAAACGTGCGCGGCGGTGGCGAATGTCTATTGGAACCAGCGCCTGTTCCTGCTGCACGGCGACGCCAAGTACGTGGACGTGCTCGAGCGGACCCTTTACAACGGGCTCCTCTCCGGCGTTTCGCTGGATGGCACCAAGTTCTTTTATCCGAACCCGCTTGAATCCGACGGCACACACCAGCGCAGCCCGTGGTTCGGCTGCGCCTGCTGCCCGGGCAACCTCGCCCGCTTCCTGCCCTCCGTCCCCGGCTACATGTACGCGCAATCCAACTCGACGGTTTACTTCAACCTCTACGCGGCGGGCACGGCCGACCTCACCCTGCCGGACGGGCGCACCGTCAAAATCACCCAGCAAACCCTGTATCCCTGGGACGGCAATGTGAAAATCAAGTTCGCACCCGACGGAGTGAGAAGCGTCCATCTCACCCTCAAGCTCCGCATTCCCGGCTGGGCGCGCAACGAGGCGGTCCCGGGCGGCCTGTATCAATTCGCCGACAGCGCGATCGAATCGGTGATCCTCATCGTCAACGGGAAGGAGGAACCGGTCGAACTCGATCACGGCTATGCCACCGTCACCCGCGACTGGGACGCCAGCAGCCGGATTGAACTGCAATTGCCCATGCCCATGCGGCGGGTGGTGGCCGATGAGAACGTCATCGACGACCGGGGCCGGCTGGCGCTGCAGCGCGGCCCGATAGTGTTCTGCCTGGAGTGGCCCGACAATCGCAAGGGCACGGTGCGCCGGCTGTATCTGCCGGACGAACAGCCGATCACCAGCCGGTTCGATCCGGCCCTGCTCAATGGCGTCCAGGTGATTGAAGGCAAGGGATTCACCGTCTCCACCAACCAGTACAAGCACTTCACCAAGACGCTCCAGGAATTCAAGGCCATTCCCTACTATGCCTGGGCCAATCGCGGTCCCGGCGAAATGACCGTCTGGATTCCCCGGACCGCGGCCACGCTGACCGGGGGAGAAGCGGCAAAAACCAAGTCCGAGGAGTGATGCCGGCGGGAAGCGCCCCGATGGGGTTCCGGCGCACCTCGTCTTTTTGGACGACACACTTTCGCGTTGCGTTTGGGCGGAGGCCGCCTAACTTGCCACCGCATGATCCCGTTTACCCCCGCCCGCTCCCGCTGGCTCGCGGCGCTGCTCGCCCTCGCGTTGAATGCTTCCGCCGCCGGCACCAATTCCCCGCGTGAACGGTTGTCGCTCGACGCCAATTGGAAATTTCACCTCGGCAACGACTGGGGCATGGCCCAAAACCTGGCCAAAGCGGGCACCGGCAGCGGCCCGGCCAGTAAGTCATTCAGTGACGCGAGCTGGCGCACCGTGAACCTGCCCCACGACTGGGCGGTGGAACTGCCGTTCGACCCGGCGGCCGACGGCGGGCACGGATTCAAAGCCCTCGGTCCCGGGTTCCCGTCCAACAGCGTTGCCTGGTACCGCCGCACCTTTGACGTGCCGGCGGCCGACGCCGGCGGACGCCTGTGGCTCGAATTCGACGGCGTGTTCCGCGACGCGACCGTGTTCGTCAACGGCTGGTTCGTCGGCCACCACGAAGGCGGCTACAACAGCTTCCGCTACGACATCACCGACGTCGTCCGGCCCGGCGAGAAAAATGTGGTCGCGGTGAAGGTGGACGCGTCGCAATTCGAGGGCTGGTTTTACGAAGGCGCCGGCATCTACCGCCACGTGTGGCTCGAGAAGACCGCGCCCGTGGCCATCGCGCCGGACGGGATTTTTGTTTACTGCCAATTCCTGAACGGCAAGCCGGAAGGCCCGGTGATGATAAAGGTCGAATGCCCTTTGATCGTCCTGGACAAAACGACCGCCGAGGCTGCGACCGCGCCTCCCCAGGTAAACAATGAAATCTTTGACCCCGCTGGTCATTCAGTCGCGAAAGGCAACTCTGAGTTGAGGATGATTGACCCACCCGAGCTTTGGTCTCCCGAATCACCCAAACTCTACAAGCTGGTCACGACCGTCGAAGTGGACGGCCAGGTGGTGGACCGGAAGGAAACCGCCTTCGGCATCCGCACGGTCGCCTTCGACAAGGACAAGGGTTTTCTGCTGAACGGCAAACCGTACGTGCTCAAGGGCACCTGCAATCACCAGGACCACGCCGGCGTCGGCGCGGCCCTGCCCGACGCGCTCCAGTATTTCCGCGTCGCGAAGCTGAAGGAGATGGGCGGCAACGCCATCCGCACCTCGCACAATCCGCCCACGCCGGAATTGCTCGACGCCTGCGACCGCCTCGGGATGCTGGTCATGGACGAAAACCGCCTGCTCGGCAGCGACCTGCAAAACCTGCGTCGCTGGGAAAGCCAGCTCCGCCGCGACCGGAATCATCCGAGTGTCGCCATCTGGTCCCTCTGCAACGAGGAATTCAGCGTGCAGCGAACGCCCACCGGCGGCCGGGTCGCCGAAACGATGCAAAATCTCGCGCATCAGCTCGACCCGACCCGGCCGGTCACCTGCAACGCCGACATGGGCAACGAATTCACCGGCGTCAACCAAGTCATCGAGGTGCGCGGCTGGAGTTACCACATCGGCACGAACAGCATGGACGCCTATCACGCGGCACACCCCCAGCAGCCGAACGTCGGCAGCGAGCAGGGCAGCACCGTCAGCACGCGCGGCATTTACACCAACGACCCGGCCCGCGGTTACGTGAGCGCCTATGACGTCGGCGCCACCAAATGGTCCAACACCGCCGAGGACTGGTGGCGATTCTTCGCCGCGCGCCCCTGGCTCTCCGGCGGATTCGTCTGGACCGGCTTCGATTACCGCGGCGAGCCGACGCCTTATTCCTGGCCGTGCATCAATTCGCACTTCGGCATCCTCGACACCTGCGGCTTCCCCAAGGACAATTACTGGTATTATCAGGCCTGGTGGACGGACAAGCCGGTCCTGCATCTGCTGCCGCACTGGAACTGGCCCGGCCGCGAGGGCCAGGACATTGATGTCTGGTGCTACGCCAATTGCCAGGAGGTGGAATTGTTCCTCAACCGCCAGAGCCTCGGCCGGAAAAAAATGGAACCGAATTCGCACCTCGAATGGCCGGTAAAATACGCGCCCGGCATCCTCTCCGCCAAGGGATACACCGACGGCCAGCTGGTCAGTGAAACGAAGGTGGAGACGACCGGCGCGCCCGCCGCCGTCAAACTCACTCCCGACCGCGCCGCCCTCAACGCCGACGGCGCGGACGTGAGCGCCGTCACCGTGGCGGTGACCGACGCCCAGGGGCGGATCGTGCCCGGCGCGAACCACCCGATTCATTTTGAACTGGACGGCCCCGGAAAAATCATCGGCGTCGGCAACGGCGACCCGAGCTGCCACGAACCGGACGTGTTCCTGCCTCGTTGCTCCGGACATTCCACCCCGTTGAACGACGGCTGGCGCTGGAAAAAGCTGCCGGAGGTTAACGTTCCGAACCAGGCGGAGTTGAAAACGGATTTTGACGATTCGACCTGGGCGGCGGCCGATCCCGGTTCGGACAGCGGCCCGCTGGGCGCGCAGGAGCAGGCCGTCTTCCGCCGCAAACTTCAGGTGACCGAGGCGGACCTCGCCCAGCCGGTGATGGAATTGCGCTGCGGCATGATTGACGAGGAGGGCTGGCTCTACGTGAACGGCCAGCTCGTCGGCGAGTCGCACGACTGGCAAACGCCCGCCGTCTTCAACCTGAGACCGTTTCTGCATCCGGGAGCAAATACCCTCGCCGTCGCGGTGGCCAACTGGAACGGCGCCGGCGGACTCAACAAGGGCGTGACACTGGAATTTCAGAACCAGCCCATCGAGCCGGCCTGGCAGCGCCGCGTGTTCAACGGACTCGCCCAGGTCCTGGTGCAATCCTCGAGAAAGCCCGGCGACCTCCGGCTGACGGCGCGCGCGGACGGTTTGGCGCCGGCGACGGTTTCGCTTCCATCGCAGCCGTGCGCGCCGCCGCCGGCCCTGCCGTAAAACGAGCCGTGGCCGCGAGCCGGCCCAAAAAGAATTTGGCTGGCCGGTGCGGCGCCCTGTAAGCTCGGCCCATGCGACGGACGATTCTCTGCGCCGGGATGGGGTTTGCCGTCTGGCTTGCCGCTCCCGCCGCGCTGGCCGACGTGGAAACCTGCGTGGCCTGCGACCGCCAAGTCCTGGTCCAGGGCGAGTTCGAGCACAACCGGGGACGCGAGAGCCTGGCCATCACCGGCGCGCCCCGGCGCGGCGAGGAAGCGTTCCGCGAGGAAATCACCGGAACCAATTTCTCCCTGTCCGTCCCGAACCTGCCGCGGGACAAATACACCGTCGTGATCGGGCTGGCGGAAGTGGTTTACACCAACGCCGGCCAGCGCGCGTTTGACATCACCTGCGGCAGCCAGACGCTCGCGCGCCATCTCGATGTCTTCACCGCCGCCGGCGGCGCGGGCCGGGTCCTGCTGCTGACCAACCGGATCGATTTTCCCGGCGACGCGGCGGGCGGGCCGCTCACCCTCGCCTTCACCGGGCGCACCGGCACCGCCAAATTAAACACCTTCGAACTCAAGGACGCCTCCGGTATGTCGCTCATTTCCTTTGAAGCGGCGGATCTGATTGACGCCGGAGACACCAAAGCCCTGCAGCCGCCCGTGGTCACCGGACCGGAAATCTGGAAGGACCCGGCGGCGCCCGTTGCCGCCCGCGTCAACGATCTGGTGCGCCGGCTGTCCCTCGCCGAAAAAGTCCAGCAACTGCGCAACAACGCCCCGGCCATCCCGCGCCTGGGCATTCCCGCCTATAATTATTGGAGCGAATGCCTGCATGGCGTTGCCCGCGCCGGCCGGGCCACGGTTTTTCCCCAGGCCATCGGCCTGGCCGCCACGTGGGACGTGCCGCTCCTGCGTGAAACGGCCGGCGTCATCGCCACCGAGGCCCGCGCCAAGCACAATGACTACGTCGCCGCGCACGACGGCAACAGCGGACGCTATTTCGGGCTCACCTTCTGGACCCCGAACATCAACCTTTTCCGCGACCCGCGCTGGGGCCGCGGCCAGGAAACCTACGGCGAGGATCCCTTCCTCACCGCCCGGCTGGGGGTCGCGTTCATCCGCGGGTTGCAGGGTGATGACCCGAAATATCTGAAGGCCATGGCCTGCGCCAAACATTTTGCCGTCCACAGCGGACCGGAATCCGAGCGGCACCGGTTCGACGTGTCGCCGCCCGAACGCGATTTTTACGAAACCTACCTGCCGCACTTCGAAGCCGCCGTCCGCGAAGGCCATGTCGGCGCCGTGATGGGCGCCTACAATTCCGTTTATGGCAAACCCGCCTGCGCCAGTCCGCTGCTGCTCACGGACCTGTTGCGCAGGCAGTGGGGCTTTGACGGCCACGTGGTCTCCGATTGCGGCGCGATTTACGACATCTGGGCCAACCACAAATTCGCCGACTCGCCGGAAGCGGCCGCCGCCGCCGCCATCCAGGCCGGGGACGACCTTTGCTGCGGCAAGGATTACAACGCGCTGGTGCGCGCGGTCCGGAAGGGATTGATTGGGGACCCGGAGATTGACACCGCGGTCAGGCGGGTGCTGGAAGCGCGGTTCCGGCTCGGGCTGTTCGATCCGCCGGACCAGGTCCCGTATGCGCAGATCCCCGTCACGGAAAATGACACCCCGGCCCACGAAGCGCTGGCGTTGCAAGCGGCGCGCGAATCCATCGTGCTGCTGAAGAATGACGGTCTGCTGCCGCTCGACCGCGCCAAAATCAAGCGCATCGCCGTCATCGGCACCAACGCCGCGTTTGTGCCCGTGCTGCTCGGCAATTACAACGGCACGCCGGCGCGGCCGGTCACCCTGCTGGAAGGCATCCAGCGCGCGGCCGGCACGAACATCCAGGTGATTTACGAACCGGGCTGTCCGCTCGCACTGGGCCGGGACGGCTCGGGCCGGCCCGATGCTCAAGCCTGGACCCGGACCATCTCCTCCGCCTGGATGTCGGACGTGATTGTTTACGTCGGCGGCATCAGCCCGCGGCTTGAAGGCGAGGAGATGAGCGTGGACTACGAAGGCTTCAGCGGCGGCGACCGGACGCAGATCGAGCTGCCAGCCGTGCAAAGCGCATTGCTCGAAGCGCTGCTGGGCGCGGGCAAACCGGTCGTGTTCGTCAATTGCAGCGGCAGCGCCATGGCCATGCCCTGGGTGGTCACCAACGTGCCGGCCATTTTGCAGGCCTGGTATCCGGGCGAACAGGGCGGCCGGGCGGTCGCAGAGGTGCTCTTCGGCGACGTCAATCCCGCCGGACGCCTGCCGGTCACATTCTACCACGCCACGACCGACCTGCCGGCGTTTGACGATTACTCGATGGCCAACCGCACGTATCGTTATTTCAAAGGCCGGCCGGACTTCGCCTTCGGCCATGGCCTGAGCTATACCAGTTTTGACTATAACACGCCCGCCCTCAACGGGACGAATTTCACGGCCGGGGATACCCTCAAGCTGAGGTTTCAACTGCTCAACGCCGGCAATTGGGACGGCGACGAAGTGGCTCAGGTCTATTTCCGGCACCGGAATTCCTCCTCGCCTCAGCCGCGCCTGGCGCTGTGCGGCTTTGCCCGCCTCCATTTGCAGGCCCACCAGGGCGCCCGGCTCACCCTGGACATCCCGGCGGAACGGTTCCGCAGCTGGGATCCGGCGAAAAAACAATACGTCGTCGAGCCCGGCAACTACGAGCTGCTCGTCGGCGCGGCTTCCGATGACATCCGCCTGCGGGTGCCGCTAAAAATCGTGACGGCGAAGTAACGGACGTTGCATGCCACGGAAAACGCCGGGGACAGACGGCAGGGCGCGTCACTCCGTGCGCACCGCCATGAAACAGAAGCCTTACCTTTTTGTTGCGCGGCGCGCAGGAGACTGCGCGCCCCACCTTGGGTTCATGAGGACAATTCGCGCTTCAATTTCGATTCGGTACCACCAAAAATCCTCGCCAGCGGAGGCGAAATGGGGAACATGAGCGCATGAACGTTGCCTCCTTGAAAATGAAATCCGCCATCGCCGGCAGCGCCGTCATGCTCGTCGGATTTTCGGTGACGGCCTTCGGCGGCGACCTGGTGCTGTGGTACAACCAGCCGGTTGCCGCAGCGCCGGCGGCTCCGCCAGCCAGCCCGGGCCAGCCTCGCTTGCGTCTGGCCGGCGGCCAGGCGTCGCACTTCGTGAACGAGGCGTTGCCCATCGGCAACGGCCGGCTGGGCGGCCTGATTGCCGGCGGCACGGCCCGCGAACGGGTTGTGCTCAACGAGGACAGTCTCTGGACCGGCGATGAAAACCCCTCCGGCGAGGACGGCACGATGGGTGCCTACCAATGCCTGGGCAACCTGTTCATTCATCTGCCGGGCCACGACAGCGTCACGGATTACCGGCGCGACCTCGACCTCGGAAGCGCCTTGGCGCACGTCACCTATCAAGCGGGCGGCGCGCATTACCGGCGCGAGTTCTTTTGCAGCCACCCGGACGACGTTCTCGTGGTGCGGCTGACCGCCGACCGGCCGGGCCGCTACAGCGGCAGCGTCGAACTGGAGGATGCCCACGGCGCGCCCACCGTGGTCACTTCAAACCGGATGCAATTTGCCGGCGCCCTCACGAATGGACTGAAATACGAGGCGCAACTGGTCGTGGTGCCGGAGGGCGGTTCTCTCCGGACGAACGGGTCGGTCCTCGAATTCACCGATTGCAGCGCCCTCACGCTCCTGGTCGCAGCCGGCACGGACTACGCCATGGATTACCCGAAAAAATATCGCGGCGCGGATCCGCATCCGCAGGTGACGCGGCAGGTGAATCAGGCCGCCGCAAAAAAGTACGACGACCTCAAATCCGGCCACGAAAGGGACTATCATGCCCTGTTCGACCGCGTGAGCCTGGACCTGGGCCCTTCCCCGGACACATTGACCAATGTGCCCACCAGCCAGCGCAAGCTGGCGGCGGTCGACACGACCGATCCCGGGATGGAGGAACTGCTGTTTCAATACGGCCGCTACCTGCTGATTTCCTGTTCACGGCCCGGCGGCCTGCCCGCGAATTTGCAGGGGTTGTGGAATGACAGCAACAATCCGCCGTGGCATTCCGATTACCACGCCAACATCAACGTGGAGATGAATTACTGGCCCGCCGAACCGGCCAATCTGACCGAATGCCACCTGCCGTTCTTTGAACTGGTCTTGAGCCAGCTTCCGGTCTGGCGCCAGGCCACCGCCAATTCGCCGGAGCTTAAGAGGTCGGCCGGCGAGCTGACCAAGCGCGGCTGGGCCATCCGCACCTCGCACAACATCTACGGCGGCATGGGCTGGAAATGGGACAAGACGGCGAACGCCTGGTATTGCCGGGGATTCTGGGAACATTACGCGTTCACCGGAGACAAAGCGTTTCTGAAAAACACGGCCTGGCCCGTCATGAAGGAGACCTGCGAGTTCTGGATGGACCACCTGAAGGCCCGGCCCGACGGCCGGCTGGTGGTGGCCAATGGCTGGTCACCCGAACACGGCCCGGTCCTGGACGGCGTGAGTTACAACCAGGAGATTGTGTGGGACCTGTTCAACAACAGCGTGGCCGCGGCGGACGCTCTCGGCCAAGATAAGGAGTTCCGCGACCAGATCGCCGCGCTGCGGGACAAGCTGGTCACGCCCGGCATCGGCAGTTGGGGCCAATTGCTCGAGTGGATGACCGAATTGCACGACCCGAAGTCCCCGGAGCTCGACACGCCCAACGACCACCATCGCCACACGTCACACCTGTACGCCGTCTATCCCGGCCGGCAGATCAGCGTGGGGAAGACGCCGCAACTGGCGGCCGCCGCCAAGGTCTCCATCAATGCCCGCGGCATCGACCCGGCGAGCGACGTGCGCGAGTGGTCGTTGGCCTGGCGCACGGCGCTGTTCGCGCGGCTGCACGACGGCGAGAATGCGCACGCCATGTTCCAGCAATTGTTCTCGGCGCGGAACACCTGCCCCAATCTGTTCGGCCTGCATCCGCCCATGCAGATTGACGGCAACTTTGGCGTCACGGCCGCCTTGTGCGAGATGCTGGTTCAATCCCATGAAGACGAGATCAACCTGCTGCCGGCGCTGCCGCAGGCCTGGCCGAGGGGCAGCGTGAAGGGCCTGCGTGCCCGCGGCGGGTTCGAGGTGGACATCACCTGGCAGGACGGGATGCTGGTTTCGGCCACCGTACGTTCGCTGCTGGGAAATCCCTGCCGCCTGCGCTATGGCGATGTCAGCCGTGACGTAAAAATCGAACAGGGCAAATCGTTCGAGTGGGATGGGCGGGCGGTGAAATAGGTTGGAGCCGCGCTTTGCCGGCGCTGTCGCAAGCGGCGCTGCAGCCGCCGCAGTCCAGCCGCGGGCGCGAAAGCCGGGACACCATCAGTTTTCGCGAGGTGTTTGGACGACGTGCGGTTTGCCGCCGCCTTTCAGAAGCCGAAAAAGGGTCAACCGATCATTTCCAGCGCCTCTTGTTCGCACTTGGCGTATTTCTTGACGAGCTGGTCGTAAACTTTAACCACCCTCGGATTGGGCCGGACTTCGCTGTTGGGCACCGGGTCGGTGAAGCCAGCCACAACCTGATCCCATTTCGGTCTTTCGCCGGCGTGGACCAGCCAGCCGTGCGCGGCCCGCAGCGCGGCGCCCAGGGCGGCGCTCTTGGAAATCTCAATCCGCTCGACCCGGCAGTTCATCACGTCCGCCATCACCTGCAGCAGCGGCCGGTCGTTGGAGGCGCCGCCGGTGGCATAAATGCAGCCGGGCGATACCCGCATCCACTGCGAGTGCAGGCGCATGGACATCATCTGCGCCTCCACGACGGCCCGGCAGTTCAGGGCGGCGTCCGTTTCGTCGAGGTCAAACCGGTGGAGACCCGGCCGGTTCACGCGCGGGACAATCTCGGCGTCGAACCACGGCAATAAAATTCCACCCTTGCCCCCCGGCGGCGTCGCCTTGAGCGCTTCACCAAATTTTTTCCAGTCCTTGATGCCGTAGGTGTCGCGGACTTTCTCGCGGGCCAGCGACCCGTTCTTGAAGCAGATCAGCGTCATGTAATCGCCGGTGGGCGATCCGAACACGTGGCCTTCGCCGTGGGCATCGGTGCGGCATTTCTTCATCGAGCCAAAATAGGTGTCGCTGGTGCCCAGGCTGATGGCCACCCGGCCTTCGCGGATCAAACCGAGTCCGACCACACTGCACGGATTGTCGCCCGACCAGGCAATGGTTTGGGCCCCAGGGTTCACGCCGTATCTTTTCACAAAGTACGGGCTGATGTTCCCGACGAAGTGCCATGATTCCGCCAGCCGCGGCAGCTTTTTCCGCAAGCCGGGCGCGGTGGCGTCCAGCGCCGCCGGATGCCAGGTCTTCTTCTGAATATCCATGAGGTTCATGCCCGCGCCGTCGCCGTGGTCAATCGGCGCGATTTTCCCGGCCAGCAGCGACGCCATGAACGAACTCACCAGCGCGATGGCGTCGGTCTGCGCGTAGGCCCTGGGTTTGGCCTGGTAAAACTTGCGGATTTGCGGGCCGGTGAACCGCTCGAAGGCGTCGGAGCCGGTGGCCTCGGCGGTGGCCTTGATGCCGCCGAGCTTCCGGCGGATTTCGGCGCATTGCTTGGCCGTTGAGGAGTCCATCCAGATGGGCGAGGTCGGACGGGAGAAGACGCCCTGGAGATTTTGAACCAGAGATTTTTTGGGGTCCAACTTTGCCAGGGCATCGGCGGCGCGGTCATTGAGATATACCGAGCCATGCTGCTGGCCGCTGCCGCTGACGGCGAGGATGTTCCCCAAGGGCACGCCGTCCTTTTTCATCCGGGCAACCAGCAAATCCAGCGCGTCGGCCCACAGCAACGGCGAGCTGTGTTTGACGAGCGGGTCGGGGCCGGGCAGGACGCCGTTTTGCGTGCCGTACTGCGGCAGCGCCTGGTCGAAATTCAGCGACCGGTCATAAACCACTTTGCGGCGGTCGAGATCGATCACCACGGCGCTCAGGCTTTGGGTGCTGGAGTCGAGTCCGAGAAATAATTTGGCCATGGAAATTTAAAGGTGTCGTTTGCTGCCGATGTGGTAACAATAAATTCGCGTCATGCAATCGAAAACCGCTTTCCGGGCTCACTTTCATAGGATCGTCCTGCTCGGTGCCGTCGCGGCTTGCGCTGCCACGGCCCGGTCCGCGCCCCAGTCGGCCTCCGACCCGATTGACCGGCACGCGCTGGTGACCCGGCACAATGTGGTGTTGACGAATTTCGATGCAAACAATCCCTTGACCGTCGGCAACGGCCGGTTCGCCTTCACCGTGGACGCGACCGGCCTGCAAACCTTTCCCGAGGCGTTTGAAAAAACGACCCCGCTCGGCACCTTGTCGGACTGGGGCTGGCACACGATCCCCGACACGAACGGCTGGAGCATGGATACCTTTGAGTTCAGGAAATTTCCCGACCTGAACGGGCGCCTGGTGCCGTACGCCGATGTGCCGCACAACCAGCAGACGCCGGAAATCAGATGGCTGCGCGCCAATCCGCACCGGCTGGATCTCGCCCAGATCGGGCTGGTTCTGAAACACGCGGATGGCTCACCGGCAAAAATGAACGAGTTGACCAATATCAACCAGACCTTGGAACTCTGGAACGGAAGAATCGTCAGCACCTTCAAATTTGAGGGCTATTACGTCGGTGTCCAGACCATCTGCGATCCGGACGAGGACACCCTGGGGATCGAGGTGGTTTCCCCGCTGGTTCAACTCCATCGGCTGGCAATTCAAATCCGTTTTCCCTACGGCACCGGCGAAACGGTCACGGCCGATTGGAATCATCCGGACGCTCACGCCACCCTTCTTTCCCAGCCCCAGACCAATGCCGCACATTTCGACCGGCAGTTGGACAACGACCGCTGCGTCGTGAACGCCGGGTGGTCGCCGGGCGCGATAATCACCCATACGGCGAAGCATGAGTTTCAAATCCGGCCGGCCACCCTGACCAATGTTCTGGATCTGGTCTGCACCTTTGCGACCGACCGTTCTGTTGAGAAAGCGCTCCCGACGTTCCTGCATATCCGGCATCGCGCGCGCAACCACTGGCAGCAATTCTGGATGACCGGCGGCGTAATTGACCTGTCGGGCAGCAGGGACCCGCGCTGGTTCGAACTCGAACGGCGCATCATCCTGTCGCAATACCTCACCGCCATCCAGGACGCCCAGCGTTATCCACCGGCCGAGACCGGCCTGACCTACAACACCTGGGAAGGCAAGTTCCACCTGGAGATGCATTGGTGGCACGAGGCGCATTTCGCGCTGTGGAACCGGCTGCCGCTGCTGGAACAGAGCCTCGGCTATTACCAGGACATTTTGCCGCGCGCGGAGGCCACGGCACAAAAACAGGGTTATGCCGGGGCGCGTTGGCCCAAGATGACGAGTCCCAGCGGCGCGGAATCACCGTCGCCGGTCGGGCCGTTTCTCATTTGGCAGCAGCCGCACCCGATTTTCTACGCCGAGCTTTGCTACCGCGAACACAAAGACCGCGACACGCTGGAGAAGTACCGGGGCATCGTTTTTCAAACGGCGGAGTTCATGGCGAGCTATGCGACGTGGGATGAGAAAACGAAACGATACGTGCTCGGCCCGACATTGCAATGCGCGCAGGAAATTTTTCCGAAGGACAAGACGTTCAATCCCTCGTTTGAATTGACCTACTGGCGATGGGGATTGGCAACTGCCCAGGAATGGCGGCAAAGGCTTGGCCTGCCGCGTGTCAAAAAGTGGGATGAGGTCCTGGAACATCTCGCCAAGCCACCGGTCGGCGATGACAAATACCTGTTCGCCGAAACCGCGCCGGATTCCTACACCAACCCGAAATGGAATGCCGATCACCCGTCGGTGACCGGCGCGCTAGGCATTTTGCCCGGACCGGGCGTGGACACCAACACGATGCGGAACACGCTGGACTGGATCTGGAAAAACTGGAACTGGCCGGACACCTGGGGCTGGGATTATCCGATGCTGGCGATGACCGCGGCGCGCCTAGGCGAACCGGAGCGCGCCGTGGACGCGCTGTTGCTGGACACGCCCAAAAACCATTACGGCCGCAGCGGCCAGGTGTATCAGCGGCCCGGACTGACGATTTACCTGCCCGCTAACGGCGGACTGCTTTACGCGGCGGCGATGATGGCCGCTGGTTGGGACGGCGCTCCGCCGCGAAACGCTCCGGGTTTCCCGGACAACGGCCAATGGACCGTGCGCTGGGAACATTTGCGGCGGGCACCCTGAACCGCCATCGCGGACGGTTGCACCCTTTCCCCGAACGATCCGGCTACCAAGGGGTGGTTTCGTAGGCGCCCAGATCAGGCCGGGGCCCGGCACAGGAGCTGCCGATATTTACCCCTTTGTCCACCAGACGGCCGGTGGGCACCGGACGCAGGAACGGTGTTTCCGGCAGACCACCGTCGTCCCGCCGCGGGGCCATGGCCCACGTGCTGTAATCCGCACTCAGAAAGTCATTCGTATTCACCGTGGTCAACACCTGCCACGTGTTGGATGCCTGGAGGGAAACAAAAGGGGTGTCGCTGATGCTAACCGCGCCGATGGCGGCATTGTTGCGCAGGATGTGAGGGCTTTGCAGCGTCCCGTACTGGGAGCCCAAATGGTTCAGGTTGATGGCCCCACTGCGATTGCCCCAGACTGTGTTTTGATCGACGTTCTGGCCAGCGGCGTTGTTGTTCTGGTCCACGCCCCAGGCCAGGTTGGCAAACGACAGGCAGTTCACGAGGCGATGCGCCGCCGGCGTGCCGGAGCCGCCCAATTTGAAGCCGTTGGCGTTGCCGTTGAAGCCGGTATTGGTCGCGGCATCCCAGAACACGTTGGTGCCGGCGCGGAACGCCCAGCAGTTGGTGATGAGCACGGGTTGCGAGCCCATCCACAAATCCCAGTTGTCGTCGGAATTTTCCCAGGCGCGGCAGCCGCTGAAGACGTTCCCGGGACCGAGACTCCACTTGGCCGAAAAGCCATCGGCGTTGCCGCCCACAGGAGAATCGTAGCTGCGAATCGAATCGCAGTTCAGGAACAGGTTGCTGCTGGGTGTGCCGGTGCCGCCGTTGCCGCCGGTGATGTGGAACCCGGTGTTGCGGGCCCCCAGGCTGACGCAGCGTTCGACGATGTTGTTGCTGCCGGAAATGACAATGGAATTGTGCCCGGCATTGGTGATCACCAGCCCGTAAAGTCGATAGTACTTGCCGCTGATCGAGATGGCGTCGGAACTCCCCTCCGTCGAACAATCCAGAACCGGAGTTTCGCCCGGGAATGCCCGGATGCGGATCGGGCTGCCCGCCAAACCGAGGTTGGAGAATGTCGCCTTGGAGGACAGCGCATATCTTCCGCCGCGGATATAAACCAAGGTGCCGTTGGTCGCCACGCTGGCAACCTTGACGAGGGTGGCAAACGGCGCGTTGCTCGTACCGGGATTACTATCGCTGCCGTTGGCGGCCATATAATACTTCGCCGCTTCCGCGCCTCCCTCGAACAAGCTGACCTCGGGACGCACAAACCAGACATTGGTCCCCGGTAGGCGCGTGGCGAACACTTCCCGGACCGAGCCGGCCGGATCGCCCGGCAGTGAATTCGTAACCGTCCGCAACCACCAGGGATGAAACCAGGTCACCAGATCCCGCGAGAGATACAAATCAATCTGCACGCCGGGTTGGTGCCCTTCGCGTTCCAGAATCTGCACGTGGAAAGCGGTGTTGGTCCCGCTCACTCCGCCGGACGTCGGCTGCACCAATCCGAAAATGCCGCCCGGCGCCAGCGGGTCGGTGCCGAAAGCAAACTCCACGACATTCGGCTCGCCATCGCCGTCAGGATCCGCCTGGGGATCGCTTTGCGCCAGGCTGAGGCCGTGGGCGGCCACCCAGTTGGTATAGAATTGGGCACCGTGCATTGGCGCCGAGGTCAGGCTCCAAAGAAAAAAGCCGGCTAAAGCTACGCAGCCTTGGAGATTGAATCCGGTGAGATTGAAAACGGGACGGGTACGACAGAGTTTCATTGAATAAGCAATTTTCGCATATCTAGCCTCGCTGTTCAAGCATTTCTAAACCGTCAATCCGCTCGACGCAAAATGCCTTGGGGCCAACGGTAGGAACCAAGGTCGAAAGCCTGGGCAGCGCCCATCGCCCGTGATAAGCGCCGGGCCATACCGCCACGCATACCGCCTGGGAATACGGCAGCATCACTCGGCGCTCGTATCCACGCGCGCCAGCCCGGCGGTTACGATTTCGGCGAGTAGAATCTTGGCGAGCCGGGCCGGGTGGTTGGGGTTGAACTCGCCCGGATTGCGCCCATGGATCAGGTCCTGGTCGGCGATTTCGGTGGCTGGCCGGTCGGTCATCTCCGCTCCGGGGAAAATCCAACCTGGGAGGCACCGCCGCGGCTCCGGCGAAAAAGCAGCCGTTGCTCACGGCAGAACGGCGCGCGCTGGCATGAATTGCTACACGCCGATATCCTCGTTCCACAGTTCCGGTCTGGTGGCGATGAAGTCGCGCATGAGCCGGATGCACTCCGCGTCGTTCAGAATTTCCAACTGCACCCCCTGCGAACGGACATGGGCCTCGGGTCCTTGAAAGGTGACATTCTCGCCGACCACCACGCGCGGAATTTTATAGAGCAGAACCGCGCCGCTGCACATCGGGCAGGGCGACAGGGTCGAGTAGAGCACGCACCGCCGATAAACCGACGCGGTTTGCCGGCCGGCGTTTTCGAGACAGTTCATCTCCGCGTGATGAATCACGCTGCCGCGCTGCACCCGCTGGTTGTGGCCGCGACCGATGATTTTCCCATCGAGCACGAGCACCGAACCGATGGGGATGCCGCCCGCGGCCAGCCCTTTGCGGGCTTCGTCAATGGCGGCTTGGAGAAAAATATCCATGCGCGGATTGAAGCACGAGATCTTTTGAAAGACAAGCCGTGGCACCGGCCGCCGGCCTGTGGGCGGTCGGCATCAGCAGCGCGGACGCCTGTGCCACCTTGATTAACGCGCAAAAATCTGGCGGATGACGTCCTCGATGGGCACTTCCTGGATGTCAATGTCGCTCACGGATAATTCATCCAGCAGCGATTTGCAGACGGGGATCACCCGGTCGCGCTTGACTTTGAAGGTGACGGCGCCGGCGTTTTTTTCCACGACCTCGCCGTAACGCGCCAGTTGTTCCATCGGAAACTCGCCGGTCTTTTCACACTGGATGGTCACGAGCTTAAAGTCGGCAAACCGGTCCACAATCTCGCCGAGCCGGCCGTCGAAGAAGATTTGGCCATGGTCGATGATGATAACCCGGTCGCACAGCGCCTGGATGTCGGCCATGTAATGACTGGTCAGCAAAATTGTGGTTTGCTGCTCCGTGTTGTGGCGGCGAATGAATTCGCGGACCACCTTCTGCGAAACCACATCCAGGCCAATGGTGGGTTCGTCCAAAAAAAGGACCTTCGGCTGGTGCAGCAGCGAAGCCATCAGTTCCATTTTCATGCGCTCGCCGAGGGAAAGCTCGCGCACGCTCACGTTGAGCTTCTCCCGGACGTTGAGCAACTCGCTCATCTCGGCGACGGTCCGCTCGAAGCGGTCGGGGGGCAGTCCGTAAATCTTCGCATTCAGCTCGAGCGATTCCCGGGCCGGCAGGTCCCACCACAACTGGTTTTTCTGGCCCAGCACGAGGGCGAACTGGCGGCGATAACCGTCGGCGCGCTCCCACGGCACGTGACCGAGCACCCGGGCGGTGCCGCCGGTGGGATACAGCAGGCCCGCGAGCATCTTGAGCGTGGTGGTCTTGCCGGCGCCGTTGGGACCCAGAAACCCGACGAGCTCTCCGGGCTCGATGGTGAAGCTGATTTCATTGACGGCCACCAGCTGCTCGTACTGGCGGCGGAAAAGCCCTTTGACGGCGCCGGTAAAACCCGGTTGCTTTTTGTAGGTGCGAAACGTCTTGGTCAGACCGCTGACTTGAATAACCGCCATGGCCCAAGTGTCGAAAGCCGGGGACCGGGTGTCGAGCGCGGAAAGTTACCGCATGAGCTGCTTTTCGAGGTAGTGCACCACCTGGCGGACGTTGGCGTCCACCTCCATGCGATCCTTGACGAGGCGGCAGGCGTGCAACACCGTGCCGTGGTCGCGCCCCCCGAAGGCTTCCCCGATGGTGTTGAGCGAGCTTTCGGTCATCTGCCGGGATAGATACATCGCCACCTGGCGCGGAAAAGCGATGTTCTCCGGCCGGCGCTTGCTGGTCATGTCCGCCAGCCGGATGTCGAAGTGTTCGGCCACCTTTTTCTGGATGACTTCGATGCTGATGGACAGCCGGCCTTCCTCGTGCAGAATTTCGCGCAGCAACCCTTCGACCACCTCGATGGTCAGCTTCTTGCCGGTCAACGAGGCGTACGAGGCCACGCGGATGAGCGCGCCCTCGAGCCGGCGAACGTTGGTGCGGATGCGATTCGCCAGGAAATTCATGATGTCATCCGGGAGCGTCACGCCCATGAGCTGGGCCTTCTTGTTGAGAATGGCGAGGCGCATCTCGATGTCCGGCGGCTGCAAATCCGTCACCAGCCCCCACTCGAAGCGGGAAACGAGGCGGTGCTCGAGATTCTGGATCTCGCTGGCCGGGCGGTCGCAGGTGAGCACGATTTGCTTGTGCGCTTCGTGCAGCGCGTTGAAGGTGTGGAAAAATTCCTCCTGGATGCGCTCCTTGCCGGCAAGGAATTGAATATCATCAATCAACAACACGTCGGTCTGGCGATATTTCTTGCGGAACTTGACGAGCAGGTTGTTCTGGATGGCATCAATGTACTCGTTGGTGAATTTCTCGGAGGAGACATAGGCGACCCGGGCGCCTTTCTTGCTGCCGGTGACGTATTGCCCGATGGCATGCAGCAAATGCGTCTTGCCCAGACCGACGCCGCCATAAAGGAACAGCGGGTTGTAGGATTTGCCGGGAGCTTGGGCCACCGCCAAGGCGGCGGCATAGGCGAAGTTGTTGTTGTTGCCCACCACGAACGATTCGAACGTGTTTTTGGGATTGAAATGCAGTTCGTTGTTGGCGGAGCGCTCGTGGGCCGGCTCGGGTGACTTGACCACCCGGAGGGGCCCCGGAGCGGGCGCCGCCGCAACCACGGCGCTGCCCGCGGCAATCTTGAACTTGACCTGCAACTGACGGCCGGCGGCGGCGGCAAAAGCATCCTGCAAAAGGGTCAGATAATTATCCTTGAGCCAGACCCCGCAGAATTCGTTGGCCGCCTCCAGCACAACATGGTTGCCGTCGATGGCACAGGCCCGCAACGGCGCGAACCACATGTTATAGGTGTCGTTATTCAGCTTGGAACGGAGATGTTCCCGCGCAGAATTCCAAATTTTTTCGGCTGAAAGTTGCGTTTGCACTTTGTCAGATAGCCCGCTAATGAAGCGGTTTATTCACCTGGTTTTCCATTCCGAGATGGCCGTCGGCATCCACCGAGTTTCGCACGGGCCGGCCGCAATTGCTCCGTCAAAGCGGCTGCCCGTTCCATACTAGTTGCGAAAGACTTCATTTTACAACCAAAACAACATTCTTAATTTCAACAACTTACGTTAAACAAAATACAAAATACGGCGATGAGTTAAGGCCAAAATGATAAAACACCCGGAACAACTTAAAGTTACGTGAGCGTTTTAGGCCATCGGTTTGAAAGTTTCTAGGATAACATATTAACTTTTGTTCACGAGTTATTCACAGGCCCTCGGGACAATAATTTTGACTGGCTTCCTTCATTGGCTTTCTGGCCTCCTTGATTCAAACCGCCTGCTCGCCGGTCTCCCCGGTTCGGATGCGCAGCACGCTTTCCACCGAACACACAAAAATCTTGCCGTCGCCGATCTTTCCGGTTTTGGCGGCCTTGACAATCGCTTCCACCGCCGCTCCCGCCTGCGCCTCCGACAGCACAACTTCGATCTTCACCTTCGGCAAAAAATCCACCGTGTATTCGCTGCCACGATAAATTTCCGTGTGCCCCTTTTGACGCCCGAAACCTTTGACCTCCGAAACCGTCATCCCTTGAACCCCCAGCGCCGTCAAGGCTGATTTAACTTCCTCGAGCTTGAACGGCTTGATGATGGCCTCGATTTTCTTCATGCACCTTCCCCAAGACAATTGGCTTTCATAATTTTACCATCGCCAGCCAAACTGTAAACAGGAATCTTCAGCCGCTGCCCTTCGGAAAATCGATTCAGCATCGTAAGGTCCTCAAAATCAACCTTCCACAAGCTGCCTCTTATTGGGCGGCCAACTATAATCACAATGCCTTATACTTATGTTGTTCTATTTGACATTGATTAGCCGTTGTGATTTATTGACGCCGTTGAAGGTTGGCAGGTGGAGGGGTTGGTGATAGATCTTTGAATTTAAACGTTTTCGACCCGGGTTTGGGTACGAACCCGGATTCGAGTTCTCCGTAATCCTACGTTGTACTCATTCGAAAATTCCCCGGGTCTCTCGGTCATCTCCTGGCCGTTTGACCCGGCTTTTCTTCCCTTTTCGGTCATTTCCCAGCCAAAGCAGCCTGCCGGCAGTGCCTCAGCTTAGCTGCTGCAGGGTCGAGCCTATGGCTCAACAGTTGAGCCGCAGGCTCAACGCTACACCAACTTAAGACACTACCAGCCTGCCACCTTCGTTGACACTCCATTCCCCGGCTGTTACCGTTCGCCCTCCTAAAATGGCGACGGACTACAAAAACACGCTCAACCTGCCGCAAACCGGTTTTCCCATGAAAGCCGACCTCGTCGTCCGTGAGCCGGAACGGCTGAAAAAGTGGGAAACCGCAAAGCTTTACGAACAAGTTCAGCAGCAACGCGCTGGGGCGGAGAAGTTTGTCCTGCATGACGGACCGCCGTTCGCCAATGGCGACGCGCACATCGGCCATGCATTAAACCGAACTCTCAAAGACATGATTGTTCGATATAAAACGATGCGGGGCTTCAACGCCCCATTTATACCCGGCTGGGATTGTCACGGTCTCCCGATTGAATTCAAAGTCTCACAGGAAATGCGCAAAGCCGGGGACACCGGTGCCGATGCGGCCACGATTCGCAAGGCGTGCGAGGCCTATGCCCGCAAATACATTGACATCCAGCGTGCCCAGTTTCAGCGCCTGGGCGTGCTCGGCGATTGGGAAGATCCGTATCTGACGTTCAACAAGGAATATGAAGCGGAAGAATTGCGCCTTTTTGCCGACATCGTTGAAAAGGGCTTTGTCTATCGCGGCAAAAAGCCGGTTTATTGGAGCATCCCTTGCCGCACCGCGCTGGCCGAAGCCGAGGTGGAATATCACGACCACGTCAGCCAGAGCATCTTTGTCAAATTTCCCGTCGTCGGCCGGCCAGGCACATTTGTCCTCATCTGGACGACCACGCCCTGGACGTTGCCGGCCAACCTCGCGGTCGCCTACAATGAGAAGTTTCAATATGTTTCGGTCGGGGTGGGTGGCGAGGAATACATCCTGTTCCGCGGCTTGCTGCCGGCGGTCGCTGAAAAATGTGGCTGGAGCGGTTTTACGGAAAAACCATTCCCCAACGAAAAACTCGCCGTCCTGCAATGCCAACACCCGTTCTGCAACCGCACCGGCAAGCTGTATCCCGCTGAATTTGTCACCAGTGACACCGGCACGGGCTTCGTCCATATCGCTCCCGGTCACGGCTTGGAAGACTATGGCCTGGGCATGAAAGTCGGCCTGCCGATCTATTCGCCGGTGGACGATGACGGCAAGTTCACGCATACGAATGATTTGCCGGTCGAACAACAGATGCCGGCGGGAATGGTTGGCAAATCCATTCTGGAAAAGCACGGCAAGAGCGACGCCAACGAAGCCGTGCTGCACGAGTTGCGGATCCGCCACGTCCTGCTCC
>DATJOW010000043.1:0-37923 GCA_035506715.1 Candidatus Acidiferrum sp.
ATTGGCAAACGCGCTGGCGGCGTATGGAAGTTATCTGGGCAAATTTTTCTGGCCGGTCAACTTGAGCATTTTCTATCCCTTTACCGGCGTTCACGCGGCAGCCGTACTAATTTCCGCCGTGCTGCTGGCTGGAGTATCGGCATTTTGCCTTTGGCAGGCTCGTTCCCGGCCGTGTCTGCTGGTCGGCTGGTGCTGGTTTGCGGTGATGCTGCTTCCCGTGATCGGACTGCTGCAGGTGGGCCGGCAGTCCCTGGCCGACCGCTACACCTATCTGCCGTCCATCGGATTGAGTCTCCTGTCAGTGTGGGGAGTGGCCGGATGGACGGCCGCAGGTAGATTTGCCCGTGCTTGGCTGATCGCGGCGGCCGCGGCAATGCTACTGGGCTGTTTTCTGGACACCCGTCATCAACTGCGTTACTGGCGGGACTCAATCACGCTGCTTGGCCACTCCCTCGAAGTGACCCCGGCAAAGAATTGCGTCGGCCACTGGGCTTTGGGGAATGCGTATCTTGAGTCCGGGAACCTGGGTGCGGCCGTCGAGCATTATCATGCCGCGCTCGTCATCGCGCCCAACTTTCAGGAAGTTCATTACCAATTGGGGGGCGTCCTGCTGCGGCAAAAAAAATACGCGGAGGCGGAGGCGGAGTTTGCTGAGGCCCTGAGGCTGAACGACCATGATTTCAACGCGCATCTCGGTCTTGGACATGCCTTGGTCCATCAGGAAAAATATGCGGAGGCGCAAGCAGAGTATGCCAGGGCTCTGGCGCTCAAGCCTGACAATGCGGCGGCCAAACAGGCTTTGGTGGGTGCCACGCTCAAAGCGGAAGGTGAAAAAGCCCTGGCCAACTTTTACGATACCTTGAAGGTTCAACCGACCCCGGAGATCCAGGTCCAGATTGCCGCCATATTGACCATTCAGGGGAAGTTTCAGGAAGCGAAGGAGCATTACCTGGCCGCGCTGCAACTCAAGCCTGATTCCCCGGATGTGTTGAACAATCTGGCCTGGCTCCTGACCACGTGTCCGGACCCTCAAGTCCGGGATGGCGCCCAGGCTGTCCGGTATGCCGAGCGCGCCTGCGCGTTGACGCAATCCCGCGAAACGACCCTCGTAGGAACCCTGGCGGCGGCTTATGCGGAGGCCGGGCGGTTCGAGGACGCAGTGAAGACAGCCGGCAAAGCCTGTGCGCTGGCCTCCGCTTCGGGCCAACCGGAGTTGTTGCAGAAAAATCAGGAGCTGCTTGAATTGTACCGCCGACAGCAGACTTATCGCGAAATGGACAACACGAATTCTATCCGGGCTGGTTCCCTGAAATAAAAAACTGCGCCGGGATGAGATAACAACGAGGAGGAGTAATGCCGGGGACGATTTAGGCTGGCACCAGTCCGGAATTCCCGGCAAGCTTACCCGAATATGGCCGTTTATGCGTTGACGATTTTCACCGGGGCATTCCTGCTCTTTCTGGTCCAGCCCCTGATTGGCAAATATATCCTGCCATGGTTCGGCGGCGCGCCTGCGGTCTGGACGACCTGCCTTTTGTTTTTCCAAGTGCTTTTGTTGTGCGGTTACGCCTATGCCCACTTTTCGGCGCGCTGGCTCAAGCCGCGTGTGCAGGCCATCGCGCACCTGGTCCTTCTGGCGGCGGCCCTGGCGCTGCTGCCCATCACCCCGGCGGATTCGTGGAAGCCGACCGATGCCGCTGACCCGACTCTGCGGATTCTCGGCCTGTTGCTCGTGAGCATCGGGCTGCCGTACCTTGTCCTCGCCGCCACCAGCCCGCTGATGCAGCACTGGTTCAGCCGCACCCACCCGGGGGTCTCGCCATTCCGGCTGTATGCGCTTTCCAATCTCGGCTCGATGCTGGCGCTGCTGAGCTTTCCGGTCTATTTCGAAACCCAGTTCACCCGCACGTGGCAAGCCCGGTTGTGGGGGTGGGGCCTGGTCGTGTATGCCGTCAGTTGCGCCCTGTGCGCCATCAAGTTATGGCGGACAACACCCGACGAGAGTCGAGTGACGAGAGACGAGAGGTTAAAACCCAAGAGTCCGAAATCCGAAATCCGAAATCCGAAATCCGAATCGCTCAACCCGCAACCTTCAACGCTCAACCGGATCTTGTGGCTGCTGTTGCCCGCCTGCGCTTCCACGCTCCTGCTGGCGACGACCAATATGATTTGCCAGGAGGTGGCAGTAATTCCCTTTCTCTGGATCTTGCCGCTGTCGCTCTATCTCCTGAGTTTTATCATCTGTTTTGACAGCCCGCGCTGGTACGTGCGTTTGCCATTTGCGCTCGCCTTCATGGTGGCGTTGGCGTCCATCGCCTGGGTTTTGTTTCAGGAAAATTCAGCTTCGCTTTACCTGCAAATCGGCGTCTTTGCGGCCGGCCTGTTCATTTGTTGCATGGTCTGCCACGGCGAACTTTACCGGCTCCGGCCCGATCCGAGCCGTCTGACGGGTTATTATCTGATGCTTGCCGCCGGCGGGGCATTGGGAGGAATTTTCGTGGCCATCGTGGCGCCGTTGATATTCACCAATTACTACGAGTTGCAGCTGGGATTATTGCTTTGCGGGGCGTTGTTCATCGTTGTCGTCGCGCGCGACCGGGAGCCAGTTGACACCAGGCCGAAGCGCAAACCGGCGGCCAACCTGCAACGCTACCGGCGGCCCGCCCTGATAGGATTTGCCGCGGGCCTGGCGGCACTGGCGGTGGTGTTCTGGCTGCAGGCGCACAAGTTCGCCAGCGCCCGGGTGGTCAAGACGCGGAACTTTTACGGCGTGCTCACGGTGTTCAAGTATGACAACGCCGCCTCCGACATGCATTATGTGCAACTCTCCCACGGACGCACCATGCACGGGATGCAATTCACCGATCCCGTGCGGGCGCTCTGGCCCACGGCCTACTTCAGCGAAAACAGCGGCATCGGACTGGCCATGCGCACCCTGCCGGCCGGGCAACGGCGCATCGGCGTCATCGGGCTGGGCGCCGGCACGCTGGCCGCCTATCCCCAGGCGGGGGATGATCTGCGCTTTTACGAGATCAACCCCGAAGTGGAACGGATCGCGAATACGAACTTCACTTATCTGGCTCATTGCCGGGGCAAGGCGAGCGTCATCCTGGGCGACGCCCGGCTTTCGCTCGAACGGGAACCGCCCCAGAATTTCGACCTGTTCGTCATCGACGCCTTCAACAGCGACGCCATCCCGGTGCATTTGCTGACCGAGGAGGCTTTCAAAATCTACGAGCGCCATCTGAAAACCAACGGAGTCATCGCCGTGCACATTTCCAACAAGCGGATCGATCTGGAACCAGTCCTGGCCAATGTCGCCCGCCATTTCGGTTACCGGATGATAACCGTTGAACATAAACCGCCGCAGGAAAAGCCATGGATCCAGGGATCCAGCTGGGTATTGCTTTCGCACAATGAAGCGGTCCTGAACTCGCACGACATCCGACTGGCCGGGCGACCGCTTCTATTGGACCCTTCGCGCATTCCTCTCTGGACGGATGACTTTTCTAGTCTCTATCAGATCCTGAGCGGTGGTCCCATCACGCAACAGGACGATGCTTTCACCGACGCTGAATGTGCCGCGGCCTTCTCGCTGTTCCAGCAGGGAGATTGTGCCGGAGCCATCGCGCGATTTCGAAGCGCGTTGAAGAGCCAGCCACGTTCACCAACATTGCTCGGCGATCTCGCCTTTCTGCTGGCCAGTTGTCCTGACATGGCGTTGCGCAATCTTCCTGAAGCGACCCGGATGGCGGAAAACTCCTGTCAACTGACCCATTACCGCATACCCGCCTTTTTGAGCACGCTGGCCGTCATTTACTCGGAAACCGGGCGGTTTGACGACGCCATCTGGATGGCGGAGAAGGCCGTCGCCCTGGCCTCCGAAACGGGCGAACAGCCGTTGGTCCAGAAAAACCAGGAACTCCTGGAACTCTATCGCGCTCACAAACCGTTTCATGAGCTTACCAGCCCGCCGCCGGCCGAAACGTCCGCCACCGTCGCCCCGGCTTCGGGGAGCACCGAAAAGCTTGTCCCGCCGGCGCCGTGAATTATTCTTCTGCTCAGTGAAAGAAAAGTGGCATCGCTGGTTGCCGTTGGTTTTCGTGGCGCTGTTCGCCGCGTCGCGCATCCCCGGATTGCTGCCGCCTAACTTCAGCTCGGCCTACGCGTTTGCGTTTTGCGCCGGCGTCTATTTCGCCGGGGCGCTGGCGTGGTGGGTGCCTCTGGCCACCATGCTGGCCACGGACGTGGCGCTCAATCTGTTTTATTATCACACCGCGCCGATGGGTTTTTACCTGCTATTGAATTACGCCATTTATGCCGTGCTGATCGGCCTGGGCCGGTGGTTTGGCCGGCGGGCGGCGTTTTTGAAATTGCTGGGCGGCGGATTGCTGGGTGCATTGATTTTCTATCTGCTGACCAATACCCTGTCATGGCTGCAGGACCCGGCTTACGCCAAAACGATAGCGGGCTGGATCCAGGCGTTGACCGTGGGACATCCGGACATTCACCCGACGACGTGGGAGATGTTCCGCAACACGCTGTTGAGCGGCGGGCTGTTTACGGCGCTCTTCGCCGGAGCGGCCAAACTGACTGCACCCGCCGAATCACCAGCGGAAAAAACGGCGGGGACGTGCGAACCGGAAGCCGAAGCGGAAACCGAACCGGAGGAGGCGGGAGCGTGAATCAGTTTTGAGTTCTTAATCACCAGCCACAACTCAAAATTAACAACTCGCAATTCGAGACTTTTTTTATGCGGATTGGCATCATCTCGGACACGCACGGCTTTCTGGATTCGAAAATTCCCGGACTGTTTTCCGGGGTGAACCACATCCTGCATGCCGGCGACATTGGTCCGGACGCCCTCATCGCCGAACTGGAGGCCGTCGCGCCGGTCACTGCGGTGTGCGGCAATACCGACAGTTCACCCACATTTGGGCCCACGGCGTCCATCGCGCTGGCGGGTCGCAAATTTCTGGTCCACCACATTGTGAGTCCGCACGAGCTGAAGGAGGAACTGCGGCTGCGCATCGCGCGCGAACGGACGGACGTGGTCGTGTTCGGCCATACTCACCAGCAATTCTGGCGGATGATGGACGGCGTCTGGTTCTTCAATCCGGGCTACGCGGGCAAGCCCAAGTCCGGCGCCGAACGCAGCGTGGCCGTGCTGCACTGCGACGGGACTGAAATCAGGCCGGAGTTTCTGCCGCTTTGACCTGCGCCATTTCGCGCAGCTTGCGCAAATCCAGCTTGCCGGTGCCCAGCAGGGGAAAAGCGTCCACGTGGAAGAACTGGTCGGCCCGCGGCTTCCACAGGTTTGGCAGATCGCTTTGCGCCAGTTTTTCGAGGCAGGTCTGGAGCGGCCCGTCCGCCAGCTTGTGGAGCACCACCAGCCGTTCGCCCTTCTTTTCATCGGGCAGACCGGTGACGACAAAGGTCTGTTCGGTGGCGCCGGCCAGCTCATGCAATTTTTCCTCCACCTTCACGTGCGGTACCATCTCCCCGCCGATTTTGCTGAAACGGCTCAGGCGGTCGGTGATTTGCAGGAAGCCGTCTTCGTCGAGCGCTGCCACGTCCCCGGTGAGATACCAGCCGTCGCGCAGCACTTCGGCGGTTTTTTGCGGCTGGCCCAGGTAGCCCTGCATCACGTTTGGCCCGCGCACCAGCAGCAGGCCGGGTTGGCCGAGGGGCATGGAGACGCCCGCCCATGGATTGTCCGTGTCCACCACGCGCACGCAAACGCCGGGCAGGGGATGACCGATTTTCCCGCGCTTGACACCCACCTGATGAAAGCCGGCGGAACGGAAATCGGGAGCGTTCACGGCCACCACCGGCGCGCATTCCGTGCAGCCGTAGCCTTCCATCGGCCGGATGCCGAAATGCTCCTCGAACGCGGCGGCCAGCCGGTCGGGCAATTTTTCCGCGCCGGTCATCACCAGACGCAGACTGCCAAAATCCGCCGGCGCACAGCCGCGCAGATAAAGCTGGAGAAAGGTCGGCGTCGCCAGCAAAAACGTGACGGCATGGTTTTTCACCAGCGGCCCGATGGCACGGGAATCGAGCGGGTTCGGGTGAAACGCCACCCCCACGCCGAGGGTGGCGGGCAGGCAGAGCGTGCCGGTGAAGCCGAACGAGTGGAAGAACGGCAGAATGCCCAGAATGCAATCATGCTTGCCCAAGCCGAACACCTGTTCGAGTTGCGCAATGTTCGAGCCGATGTTGTAATGCGACAGCATCACGCCCTTGGGTTCGCCGGTGCTGCCGCTGGAGAAAATCACGGTGGCCAGGTCGTCCAACCCGACGCTCCGCTCGCGACCGCAAGCGCGTTCCAGCCAGCCAACCGGCAGGAATTTGGCCGCCAGCCACGCCGCGAGTATCTCCGCCCGTCCGGGTCTGGCAGCGAGGTCTTCCAGGAGAACGGCTTCGCCGGGCAATCCGAGTTTGATCTTCTCCAAGAATGCGCGGGAGGTGACAATGGATTTGAGGTGGCACTGTTGTGCGCACGAGGCAAGGGATTGTTCGGAGAGGGTATAATTCAAATTGACCGGCACCTTGCCCGCGAGCAGCGCGGCCTGGTTCACCAGCGCCCCCGGCACGGACGGCGGCAGAAAAATTCCCACCATGTCCTGCCCGGCCCAGAGTTTTTTTAAGCGGCGGGCGAGGAAGACGGTTTTCACCAACGCTCTGCCGAAGGTCACTTTTGGCGTCTGCGCGTCGGCCATGGCGAACCGGCGCGGATGCCGGCGGGCGGTCCGGACAAATTGCCGCGAGAGCGGCTGCATCCGGTTGCGGCGGTGCTGCCACGCGGAAGCCAACAATTCCTGCACCGCCTGCCGCGCGTCAAACGCCGTGGCCGTCGGCGGCAACGGCCGGCCAAAGCAGACCGTCACCGGATACGGGATGCGCGGCGGCAGCTTCCAGACAAAGCGCCCCTGTTTGAAGCTCGACAGGCTGCCGAGGACGCCGTCCAGCGCCACCGGCACGACGGGCGCGTCCACGCCTTTCATGATGCGTTCCATGCCGCGCTGGAACGGCAGCAACTGGCCGATGCGCGTGATCTGGCCCTCGGCGAAAATGCAGGCCACGTCGCCGTTGCGGATGGCTTCGCTGGCGGCGTGGAGCGACTGCAGCATTTCGCGCGGACGCTGCTCGGACGAAATGGGGATGATGCCGAGGACGCGGGCGAAGGGTTTCACCCAGGGTTGCTCATAAATGTCCTTGAGCATCAGGAACCGGATGGGCCGGTCGGTGGAGGCGATGAGCAGGAGGGCGTCCACCCAGGAAACGTGGTTGCAGACAAACAAGGCGCCGCCCTTCTCGGGGATGTTGTCCCGGCCATCAATCCGGATGCGGTAGAGCGAATGAGTGGCGCACCAGAGCAGGAACCGCAGGAGGGCGTCCGGGAGGAGCGTTACGGTATACACCAGCGCGGCCAGCATCAGCAAGGCGGCGATCAGGAAAATCATCCGCGTGTCGTGGGGCCACATTCGCAGGAGGTAAAAAGTGCCCGCAGCGAGGCAGATGCCGGCGCTGGAAATCAGGTTGCCGGCCGCCAGGACGCCCGCCTTGTCCTCTTTGCGGGGCCGGTGCTGCATGATGGCGTTGACGGGCACGGCAAAGAAGCCGGTAAAAAAGCCGATGGCGGCCAGATGCCACAGGACGGCGGTGTAACCGAGTCCGAGCCGGACGAGCAACGCGGACAGCGCCGTCATCCCCAGCAGCCCCAGCGGCACGAGCCCGTATTCAATTTTGCCGCCGGAAAGGTAACCGGCCGCCACGCTGCCGAGCCCGATGCCGATGGACAGTCCGATCCACAGATGATTGATGTGGGACTTGTCGCAATGCAGCGCGAATTCGCCGTGAGCGAACAGGTTCGAGGACAGCAGCGCCGCCATGAACCACAGGAACGTATTGCCGATGACCGCCAGTCGCAATACGCGGTCCTGCCGGATCAGGCGCCACTGGCTGATCAAGTCGCCGATGAAATTGAACCGCAACGGCCGGTCCGGGTCGGCGGCGGGAACCCGCGTCATGGCGCAACTGGTAATCAACCCACACACCGCGAGGCCCACCAGCACCAGGCCGGCCCGGCCGGGAGCGCCTTCGCAGGCCACCGACAGCATTCCGCCCGCCTGCATCCCCAGGACGATCCCGAGGAATGTGCCGAGCTCGAGCACGCCGTTGCCCCAGGAGATTTTCTTCTCCGGCAACAATTCGGGCAACGAGCCATATTTCGACGGCCCGAAGATGGCGCTGTGCAGGCCCATGAAGAACAGGCACCCCAGCACCAGGCCGAGCGCCTGGTGGGCCAGCGCGTAGGTGGCGACGAGCATGACGACGATTTCGAAGCACTTGATGGCGATGGTCACGCTGCGTTTGCTGAACCGCGTCGCGAGCGAGCCGCCGAACATGGAGAAGAAGATAAAAGGCAAGGTCAGCAACGCCATGGACAGCATGATCAGACGGTCCTGTTGGCGTTCGCCAAAGCCGAGGCTGATCCCGATGAACAGGGCCAGTTGTTTGAGCGCATTGTCGCTGAACGCACCCTGAAATTGGGTGATAATGAGGGCCCAAAAGCCGCGCAACCCGGAGCGGTCGGCTGACGAGGCGCCGGTCATTTGGGATTCGGGACGGGTTTGGCTCATCGGTTTAACCGTTTGAACGGCGAGACCAAAGTAGCAAGCCGCCGCCGGAAGGCATAATTGAAAAACCATGGCGCGGCATCGTTTGAGCCAATGCAGTCAAAGAGGCGCTTTGACCAGTAATCCATCTTAAGTTCCGGGCACGATACCAAAGGCCGCCCACTTTCGGGATTTTGGGGATATTTTCATCGCTGAAGCTATTGCGCAAGTAGCTGTGGGTAAATAGTTTAAATCATACACTCTGGCTGCTTTACAGCCCAAGGGGTGGGGGATTTTGCCCAATATTTTGGCATGAACGGTGCTGTTTTTCTTGTGTTCGGAAAGAGTGCTTTGAGCCCGGGCTGGAACCGTAAGACGGAAGAATTGTACCGGTTGGCGGACCGACATTGATGAAAGCGAACAGATCAATCCTTTTTGTTGAGGACGATGCCGTTGTTTTAACAACGTATCGGAACCTGCTTCAACGAGAAGGATATAAGATCGAGTCGGCGGTTGATGGTTTGGAGGCCCTGAAGGCTCTCTCCCAAGCCACGCCTGATTTAATCGTGCTGGATCTGATGCTGCCCAAGTTTGACGGCGCAGACGTGCTCAAATTCATCCGTGCTGATCCCCGGCTGAAGACCATTCCGATCATCATCTTCTCCAACGCCCAGGTCACGGATTTCACTGAGGACGCGATCACCAAGCACCTTCGCAAGACGGATTGCACGCCTTCCATTCTGCTGCAAACCATTCAGAACATGCTGGATGGGACAGCGGGCGACGCTGCGGGCAAAGCCGACTACTCGCCAACCGTCAAACTGCACATGGCCGGTGATAAATCGGCGCCGGCAGCATCCAACGACAAGGCCGAGGCCGCATCCCCAAGCGATGAAACTCCGGCTCCGAAAGAGCGGTCGGGGGCTCTAAAAGACGCGTCGGCAGATATCGCCAAGCTGCGCGAGCTATGTCTGGCCTACATCAAGGCGCCCACTTCGGCGGCCAAACTCGAACCTCTTTCCCGAAGCGTCCAGGCATTGAACGCCGCCGCCGCCAAGGCTGGCTATGCCCGCATTGCTCTGCTCACCAAGGCGTTTGACATGCTGCTGGCCAAGATTGCCTCCAAGCCGGCCCGGGTGACCCCCTCCATTCTCCAGACTTTGGCGGAAGCGGCGGATAGCCTGAGTATTTTGCTAAAGAGCGATGAAGCCGGTTCGGGCGAAACGGCGCTCAGGTCCAAGGTATTGGCCGTGGATGATGACACCGTATGCAATCACGTGATTGTAAATACGTTGAAGCGAGCCAACCTGGACATCACCAGCGTCGAAGATCCTTTTGAAGGTTTGAAGTTGCTCCAAAACAATCGATACGACCTGGTTCTGCTGGACATCGACATGCCCAAACTGACGGGTTTTGAAGTGTGTGAAAAACTGCGCGCTTTGCCTCAATATAAGACAACGCCGGTTATTTTCGTCACTGCCCATAGCAATTTTGGAAACCGCACCCAAGGGGTTCTCAGCGGTGGCAACTACTTCATCACAAAACCGGTTGATCCTTTGGAGTTGGCCCTAAAGGTCACCATTCACCTGTTCAAAGCACAGGCGCAGCATTCCGGGGCGGCACAAACCGAAGTTAAATCCGCCGCCAAGCCGGAACCCAAACCGGAACTTAAGCCGGAACCCAAACCGGAGGTCAAACCGCGGGCTGCAAGCACTCCCGAACCACCCGCCAAACCTCCGGTTCCGGCTCCCACCAGCCAGCCAACCAATGGCAATGGCCCCGCCGCCGCCAAGCCCAGGGCTGCGGAACCCGCCAGCGTGGCGCCGCCCAAACCAGCCCCGCCACCGCTCAAACCGGCGCCGCCGCCCCCGCCCCCGCCCAAAGCGGCCCCACCGCCACCAGTCAAGGCGGCTCCTCCGCCGCCGCCCAAACCGGTACCGCCACTGCCCAAACTGGCGCCACCGGTGCTCAAAACCGCTCCTTCGGTCGAGCTGAGCCCGACCCGGAGCATCAAGCCGAAAACGACGGTGCCGGAGCTGACAATCAGCTCGGCACCGGCCATTTCGGTGCCTACCCTGGCGACGTCGGTCAAGCCGCGCGCCGCCGGTATCTCAAAAGTCCTGCCGCCGCCCAGTTCAGCGCCCAGCCTGAATGAAACTGGCACGCTGAATGTTAACAGATTGGCCGGCAGCAGAAATCGAAACAGCATTATGAACAACGAACAAGACGAAGCATTCGAAAAAGTCGTCGTCGCCGTGGTGCGAATCATCTTCGGTGATGACAACTTGACGGAAATGAACGTCCGCCTGGTGCGTATTGCGCTGGAGCGTTACAATGTCCATGAGGTGATTAACTCTCCGGTTGCTGCGTGAGGGATTGTATCATGGATGCATGCCGCCAGTTCCGCCCGCAAGGGGAATGCGAAATCGGTTGTGCCCCGCCATCCCAACGGGGGCGGCCGGGCTGCCTCGCGTCTGAATCAGGGACTTACCCGCGCCGGCGCTGCTGCAAGCCGGCTTCGCTGCTGCCTTTCATCGTTTAGACCTCAGCCCGCAACGGGCAGATTTGCTGCTTTCAACCCGAGGAGTCCGGCATCGGGAGGCTGCTGTTTTCCTGAATGAGCGTCGCGCCTTTCAGGATTTCCTTCGGATGGGCAATGCCCACTCCCGGACTTTGGGGAACATTGATCGCGCCGTCCACGGTGCGCAAGGGCGGGTCAAACCATTGGCCGTAGGTTTCCACGCCTTTTTTGTATTCCTGCCACGGTCCAATTAGTGGGGTGCAGGCGGCGAATTGCAGCGAGTAAACAAAGCCAAAGCCGCCCGACAAATGCACGGTGGTCGCCATCCCCGCCTGTTCGGCCATCCGCGCCACCCGGCGGGAGCGGATCAGGCCGCCATAGTAATATAGGTCGGGCTGAACGATATCCATGACCCGCTCGCGGATGCACCACTGGAACCGCCACTGGCTGGATTCCTGTTCGCCCAGCGCTACGGGAATGGACAGGGCGTCGGCGACTTTCTTCGTAGCATCGAAGTTGTCGAAAGGACAGGGTTCTTCGTAGTGGACGGCTTTGATCTCCTCCAGCAACCGGCCCACCCGAACGGCTTCGGGCGGGTCGTAGGAACTGTTGGCGTCGGCATGGATCACCATTGCGTCGCCAAACGCCTTCCGGGACAGGGGAATCAGTTTGTCCGTGCGCCCCGGCAACGCGTCCCGGTTCCGATCCATCCGGCCGCCCACGCGGTATTTGATGGCCTTGGCACCGGTTTTCTCGACGAGCCCTCTTAAATATTCAATCTCCTCTTCCGGCGTAGTGTCGCGCCGCCCGCTGGCGACATAAAAAGGAACCTGCGTGCGAACCACACCGCCAAGCATTTGGCCCAGAGATTGAT
Organism: Candidatus Acidiferrum sp.; assembly: GCA_035506715.1. GTDB lineage: Bacteria > Verrucomicrobiota > Verrucomicrobiia > Limisphaerales > UBA11358 > UBA11358. The sequence continues at coordinate 12,017 of DATJOW010000043.1, forward strand.
TGGTCAGACGGCCCAACAGGTCGAGGATGGCAAATTCGACCAACGCCACCGGAACCCAGAAAGCCAACCCCTGCAGCTTGTAGTTGCTTTGATACCGGTAAACGCCAAATAGGAGTTCCTCCAAATTTCGCGCGTCCTTGCCTATAAAGTAGGGGATGACCAGTTGATTCAGGATCGGATGAAAAAGTTCCATTCGGCCGTCATCGACCGAAATACCTTCCGCGCCGTCCTTGGACCGCACTCGTAGAAAATGGTCCTTGCCTTTGCGCAATAGTCCGACCGATTCAATGGTGACCGGGTCTTTCAGGCCTTCAAGTTGGAGAACCGGTTGAGCGGCGGCATGTTCGAGATCCTCATCGGTGACGGCCGGAATACCGGATGGCGAACGCGTCGGTTGGGCGAGCAACGGAACGCCCGCAGCGCCGACACCCCCGACGGCGGCCGTGCGAAGAAAACGGCGACGGTTGATGTTCATGGTTTGGGTTTCGGCTGAATTGTCACGGTGGGAACAAGCGTAAACTGATTGGCGGACCGAGTCGAGTTCGCGGTCGGTTTGGTGTTGTACTGACGTTCAAGCTTGGGTGGTGGCGGTGCTTTTTTGCTTCCAACTCGTCGGTCAGAGTCCCGCACCGCTCACGTCTTTATCGGGTAGAGCGGTCTGATGGACGGCATGTGGAGTTCGTGGCAAAAGCCTCCGGCCGGTGTTCGGAGCCATCCGGGTCGAACAGTTTGCAGGAAAAGGTGCAGGGCGGTGCCCGGCATTACCCAAGGACCGGGTTTCTTCATCGTGGACTCAGTCGGGTCGCTTTAAGCCACTGTTGTCCCCGTTGCTGAACGCCAATCCATGGCTATCGGAGCGCCGCTTTGAGCAGGCCGCGCGGATAAGCGGAGGGGCTGGGAACTTCCTGCCCGCCGTCCGATTCCGTCGATTCCGTTTCACCTTGAAATCGGAAGGCGTCCACCGTCTCCGCCAATCCGCTGCCGGGCAGCAGGCTGGCCAGAAGGGTGTCCCACTGCCCGCCCTCCTGCGCGTTCAGACTGCAGCGCCACAGGCAATACTTCGTCAGTTCGTCCCCCGTCAGGATTACCCGACCAAAATGCGCTCTTTGGAACGTCTCATCTGGCTGAGCCCAACTGGCGTAACAGAAGAACGGAAAGTGGGCCGCTTCGGTCCTGTCCTCGATGTCAGTGTCCCAGACCACCTGTTTGAGCGTCTCCTCCCAGCGGCCGTTGCTGTGCACGGGAGCTGCCGGCAGCGACAGCCGGACCGCAAGATGATCGGTGTGTCCGAACATGTCGAAGCCGATCAGGATCGCGACCGCATCATCCACAACCTCCGACGGCTCCGGCGGTTTGGCGTCCGGTTTCAATTTCCGGTCCTCCTCCCAATGTTTGAGCCTGGCCTGGTAAGCATCCGTGCCGGTGAGATATTTGTCGAATGATGCTTTCATGGTGGTCTCCTCAGCCAGAAAGCCGAGCGATGCGGGCACGGGTTCGGTCTCCGACACCCCCATTTTGGTCGCCACCAGTCGCTGTATCCGGCTCAACAGCGCGTGGGGGTCGTCGGCGTACATGGCGCGAAACAGGTACGGCGATTCTCCAACCTGGTAATAACCGCGCTCGACGAGGTATTGGCCGAATCGCACGGCGAATTCCTCGCTGGCATTGGTGTTATAGTTTCCGGCCAGTTGTCCCTCGCACCAATACATGCCGAGGTTCTTCAGGTCCCGCCGGAAATCCTGGTCGAGGAACTGACTCAACCTTTCGTAGCCCGGTTCCTGGCCCAGTTCCATCCGGCTCCAGCCAAGCAACAGGTCCACCAGCCGGTCGGCCGCCTGGCATCGCCGTTCGGACATGCCGGCCAGATCGTCATCGCCACGGAATCGTTCCGTATAAAGGCCCGCTTCGCCCAAACTCGTGGTTAAATTGGCATAAGTGCCGGCGCCGCCGACATCCGGTGGCAGTGCCCCGTTGAATTCGCCCCGGGCAACGTGACGTTCGCCGTCGCTGGTCAGCCCCTGCGCCGGATACAGGGCGGCGATGGCCGCAAGTTCGTCGGCATCAAAAGTCTGATAATTGGGGGCGCCGGTGTTCGTATTCACACCGTCCTCCCGGTAAAAGGTCAGCGTCCGCTCGATGAGATTGCCTTGCGGTTTGAGCTCAACCATGTACTCGTTGTGCGGACAGCCTGTCACCAGGAGCGCCACGAGCGCCAGACCTAGTGGCATGCACTGATGGAGCCAAGACCTTGTCGGTTTGGGGATTTCCGGCTTTTTCATAATTATTTGCGGATCGCGGTTTCGGGCGGGCCATATGGCACCAGCCCTTCATCCATCCAATGCGGAATCGGCGCGCAAAAGGGATCAAATAATTTTTGCTCTGGCCGAAGCCCGCCCGAATGCTAGAGTCTGGTCAACCTCCGCCTCCGATGAAACAGCCTGCCGCCAGCGCCGAAGCCGTGTTCGCCCGGGCCATCGAATTGCCCGCCGGCACCGCCCGCGATGAGTTGGTGGCGAGACAATGCGCCGATGACCCGGAGCTGCGCCGGGAGGTGGAATCACTGCTGCAGGCGCATGAGGAAGCCGGGAATTTTTTGCTCGGGCGCGTCGATCAAAAAACTGAGCGGATTACGCCCGCGGTGGCGGCGTCACCGCTGCGGACCACCGCGGTCAGCGCGGCCGCGTACGCCGAGGCTTTTTTGCGCGAGCCGGGCGGGGAATCAGGTGCGCGCATGGAAGATTATCTTGCGACGCTGCCCGCGGCTGTCCGGCAGGAAACGCGGGAACGCATCGAGGCCGGCTGGCGTGTGCGGGAATTATGCGCCCGGCCTGGACCTCCCGCTTCCGAGCACGGGGAACGGTTGCCTGAGTTGCCCGGCTTCCGCATCGAACAGAAACTCGGCGAGGGCAGCCTGGGGGTGGTTTACGCCGCCCACGACGACAAGCTTGACCGGCGCGTGGCCATCAAGGTCCTGCGCCGCCGGGCGGATGAATCCATACGCCGCCGGGTGCTCGACGAGGCGCGCAAGGCTGCGGCACTCGGCGACCCGGCCATCGTGACGGTTTTTTCCGTGCTCGACGAAACCGACCCGCCGGCGATTGTGATGGAGCTGGTCGAAGGGTTTCCGCTGGACCGCTTCTCCGCGCAACTCAACTTTGAACAGAAGGCCCGGTTGCTGCGCGAGGTGGCGCGCGGTCTCGCCGTCGCGCACGAGCGCGGACTGATCCATCGCGACCTCAAGCCGGACAACATCATCGTCGGCCCCGACCTGCGTCCGCGCATTCTGGATTTCGGCCTGGCCTTGTCGTCGGAGGAGGCCGGCCGGCCGGGCGCGGGCTTTGAGGGCACGCCCCTTTACGCCTCGCCCGAACAGGTGCGAGGCCGGCCGCTCACGGCGGCTTCTGACGTGTTCTCTTTCGGCAGTCTGATGTTCAAGGTGCTGACAGGCCGGGCGCCGTTCACGGGTGAAACCGCAGAACAGGTGTTCGCCGCCATTGCCACCACCGCGCCGCCGTTCTTGCGCGAAGTCGCGGTGGGGGTGCCGGAGGATCTGCAGGCCGTCTGCCTCGCCTGCCTGGCGTGGGAGCCGGCGGACCGCCCGACGGCGTCCGAAGTCGTGCTGGAACTGGGCCGGTTCCTGGTGGGCGAACCGGTGCGGCTGAAACCCAAATTATACGACGACCTGCTGCGCCGCAGCATCAGCGAATACTCCGGCCAGGCCCGCACGTGGGAGAGCCAGAGCATCATTTCGCGCGAAGAACGGGACGCGCTGGAGACGGTGCACCGCCGGCTGTTGGCGGACGAGGACCACTGGATCATCGACGCGCGGCGCATCACGCCGCTGCAGACCATCCTGTCCGCCGCCACGTGGCTGGCGGTGGTGGCGACCGTGCTGACGGTCTGGATGCTGCGGACCGAACTTGGGCCGACCTGGCGCTGGGTTTTGCCGTCGTATTTCACCCTGTCGCTGTTGCTGGCCGGCGGCGTCGCGCGCCGCGACCGTGAAACGCTCGCCGCCGCCACGTTCCTGGCCGGGGCGGCGTTGGCCATTGCGCCGTGCACCCTGGCATTGCTGGCCGAGCTGCGCGTGTTCGCCGTTCCGGCGGCGGACGTGAAACAATTGTTCCCGGAGACCTTCACCAACCAGCAAGTGCTGACTGCTTCGCTCACGGCGCTCGCCGTCTCCGCGTTCGGGTTGTGGCGACTGAAGATGACGGGTTTCGCCTGGACCACCGCCGCGCTGGCGGCGGCCAGTTATCTCGGCTTCCTTCTCCGTTTCGACTGGCTGGATCAAAAGCCGGAAATCAAGGCACTGTGGTGTCTGCCGCTCATAGCGATGGAGCCGGTGGCGCTGCTGCTGGAACGGAAGGGGCGGGTGCGCTGGACGCTGCCGTTCCATCTGGTGGCCTTGCTGGCGCTGGTCGTCGGGCTTGATGTCATCGCGCTGAACGGACCGACGCTGAAGCTGCTCGGTGTGGACGGCGCGCGCTGGCCGTATTTCGACAAACAGCGTCTGGACGCGTTATCCATCGCGCTCAACGGCCTGGTTTTCCTTCTGTTCATGCTGTTCACAGAACGCTCGGCCAGCCTCGATCTTCGGCGTGCGAGCAAACTGCTGGAGGTGCTGGCCATTGTCCACACCTTGAGCGCGCTGTTCTTCAACGCGATGGGGCATCGGAACGATCTTCATGTTCGGGCGGACGTTGGATTGTATCTGGCGGCGGCGGCGGTTTTCATGGTGCTGGCGCCGTTCCGCTCCCGCTGGCGGCTGCTGGTCGGCGGACTGGCAGGCTGCGGCTTGGGCAGCTACCTGCTGGTGGACCTGGGCATAGTGGACCGCAAACCGTTTATCGTCGGTCTCGGTTTTGCCGGTTTGCTGGCGGCCCTGGGGACGTTTGCCTATGTGCGGCGGCGCGCGCAGGGGAAGCGGAAGTAGCCGCCAATTTGGAAATAATTCCCACGGACCTGGCAGGGCTGACCTGCCGGTCGGCGCAGCGCCGACCTCGCCGCATGGGTTGGCTGCAACGTTTTTTTGAAATGCGTCAGGCTTTTTTGATTTCCCGGTACAGCCATGCCCGGGCGTAGGCCCAGTGGCGTTTCACCGTGGGTTCGGAAAGTTGGAGAACCTGCGCGGCTTCCTCGAGGGTCAAGCCGGTGAAAAACCGGAGCTTCACCAGCTCGGCCTTGACGGCATCGTGCGCCGCCAGGCGATCCAGCGCTTCATGAACCGTGAGCAGTTGGTCGTCGTCCATGCCGGCGGCGAGTTCGAGGCGGTCGAGGTCGAGGGCGACGCGCTCGGCCCGGCCGCCGTGACGCGCGGCCTTTTTGCGTCGCGCATTGTCGATGAGAATGCGGCGCATGGCTTCGGCGGCGGCGGCAAAAAAGTGGGCGCGATTCTGCCACGTGGCCTGGCGGTCGCCCCCGAGGCGAAGCCAGGCCTCATGAACCAGGGCGGTGGCCTGGAGCGTCTGGCCGGGCGTTTCGCGGGCCAGCTTCTGCGCGGCGAGCGTCCGCAGCTCGTCATAGACTAGCGGCAGAATTTCAGTTGCCGCGCGAGCTTCCCCTTTCTCGATCAGCTGCAATATGGTGGTAAGTTCGCTCACGGGAGAACGAATACCGGATTTCGTGGCGGCAAAGAAGCCCGAATCCAATCGCAATTATCGGGGCCGCCTCGTTAGCTCGGCGCCTGCGAATTCCGGATCAAGGTCACCGCGTCGTGTCCCGCATCGCCTCGGCATAGGGTTTGCCATCCACGAAGACTTCCTTGACGCGGCCGCGGCCAGAGGCGGGCACGACAACCTGGGCGGTGAGCTTGCCGACGGGATTACCTGTGCCTTCGGCAACGTAAAAGCGTTCGAGGCCGTATTCGACATGAACCGCGTTGGTGTGCGGCCACTGATAGCCGGCGCTTTTGCCTTTCAACAAAACTTCGTCGGCGGCCGGCGCGAAGTCGTTCGTGCTCGCTTTGACGACGACATAAAACCGGTTCGTGGTTGGCGCGAGCGCGACGCAGATTTTGATGTCCTCCGGCAGACTTTTTCCTACGGGCGGCGAAAACAGGTTGGTCGGCACATCGCTGATTTTGTAGTGCAGGATAAGATAATCGCCCTGGAGCAGGTCGCGCGGGTCCACGCGTTCAGTCTCCAGCAGGATGACTTGGCCGGTGGCCAGGGCGTGTTCCTGCACGGCGACGGTGCCGAGCAGCCAGGCGCTTTGCAGCGCGAGGACGAGGACGAGCAGTTTGAGTTTCATGGCAATTTCACCGGGCAATTACGTCAATTTCCGCTACTGATGTCCACGGCTGTTCGTTGATTTCAGACAACGCCTTCAACTTGATGAACCGGCAGTTCTTGGCGTCGAAGTTCACTTTTTTCATCTGCTTATCGCGCGGAAAGGTTCCTTTCACCACCGGCGCGCCAAAATCCTTGCCGTCGTTGCTGACGAAGAATTCGTAATCTCTGATCGTGCCATTGTCCTGGCTGTCCTGGCGCGGCAAGTAAATGAATCCTGTGATGATGGAGGGGGGAATCAGTTCGATTACGACTTCGTGCGGATGCTGGGGTACGCTGCCTTGCCATTGCGTGTGCCAAAACGTATCCGGCTTGCCGTCCACCGCGTTGGCCGCCTTGCCGTCTTCGCCGGCGGTTTCCTGGCTGTCCGCGCTGACCACTTTCAAGGTGATGTCTGGCGCGGAGCGATGCCAGTCACTCGCGACAAGCTGCCAGAACCCGGGATCCTCGCGCAGATTTTTGAGCCGGTCATCGTGCCGGACGAAAGCCTTGGTGTCGCTGTCCGACCGGATCGCGAGGGCGGCTTTGAGATCGGCAAGCGCCCGGGCTTTGTCGCCCGCCATCGCATACAATCCAGCCCGGTCATAGATCGCGCCGATACATTTCGGGTTTTGCGCAAAAATCTTGCTGCAAAATTGAATCGCGCCGTCGAAGTTGGTGAGACTCGGTTCAATCGCCAGTCGGATGCGCCAGGAATCATCGGACATCGGGTCCAACTGGATGGCGCGATCAATGGCTTGCAACGCCTCATCGTTACGGCCCAGGCCGCCGAGACATTGAGCTTTGCCGCGCCAGCCGTCGGGATTGTTGGGTTGCAATTCCGTTATCTTATCCACGGCTTTCAGAGCTTCTTCAGCGTGCCCACTCTCGCCGGCGGCGACGGCTTTGTAATCCCACCGCTGAACGTCGTCCGGCTTGAGTGCAATCCATTTGTCCCAGACCTTGAGCGCGTCGTCGGAACGGTTCAACTCCATGAACACGCCCGCCTGCCTCATGACCGCGGCCTCGTTGCCGGGTTGAAGCGCGAGGCCTTTGGCAAACGCGGCGTGGGCATCGTCGTATTTTCCGTCGCGCGCCAGTTTTTGCGCCTCGGCAAAATACTTTTGCGCCGAAGCATCGTTTGCGGTTGGAGGCAAAGGGTTTTGCGCGCAAGCCGCCAGACCCAGCAGCGCGTTGAACAACACCGTCAGCCATAATTTGCTTTTCATAATCTGCTCCTTCGAAATTTTTAGGTTGGGTTTCAATATTTCATTTTCCATCACGGGTTGAATCTTGCTCCCGGCATACGATAGACGCAAAGGCCGATCGAAATGACCAATAGCGGGATAAGGATGAGGGCGATTCGCCGGGGGAGAGGCTTGGCCTTGGCATCCTTCAACGTGTTCAGCGCCCAGGAGAGGAGAATGAACATCCCGAGCGCCCCGACGAAAGCATCCGGCAGATCCCCACGGTCACCCTTGCCAAAGCCAATCAGCGTCGGGATCCCCCCAATCAAAAAGATGATTGTCCCGCCCAGCCATTCCCATCGCCAAGCCAAAACGAGCGCTGCGAAAATCAGTAAAAGCGCGCCGGTGGCCAGCATATCGTCGAGCCCCCACTCGGAGGGATGCATCAAGGTTTTGGGAATGCCGCCCGCGAGCAGAAACACCCCCAGGAACAGGAAGGGAAGAATACTAAACACCTGCCAAGTCCAGCGAACGATGCCAGCCAGGATTTTGAGCGCGGTGCCTATCGGCCCGTTGATGACGGTCACTCCGGATTGGCTGGGCTTTTCCGAAGCATTCGGATCACTTTGGCCGGGCACTAAGAAAACTGCCTTCAACAACAATCCGATGCAAAGCGCGCCAAGAAGGGCCCAGACGAGTGTCAATAGCGGCGTGAAAACAATGCTGTTCATCTGGTTTACGATTAGCATCGCGACCGGCATGAAAATGCCGGCGAACAAACCCACGCCGCAGGCGATCACAACGAGCTTTGAAATCTGCGGGCGTTCACGCCATCGCTTCACCGCCAAGACCAGCCCCGCTGCCCACATGGCCAACACGGGCAGAGATCCCACCCACTGCTTGAACAGTAAGTCTGTCACAAGTTGCTCCTTTCTGTTCGTTCACTTGTTGATTGAATTCCCGGTTTGCGTCACGACCGTGACGTCTGAATGATCCCTGGCAATCAGGAGTTTGTCATCCACCCGGACAAGCCCGAGGGACTCCTTGGTATCACCCTCCTCCATTTTTCCGATGTCTCCGCGCCATCTCTCGATGAGCGTGAACGAGCACTGTGCCGTCTGACCATCGGGAGCTATTTGAATGGCAACATCCCTGTGTCGGAGGCTGTAATCAGCGGCATTCTTCAAACTATTCTCCAGCGCGCGCCGGTAATCCTCGCGATTTTGCCGGTTTGTGTAGGTTTGCCCGTTTTGGACGACGGTGGCCGTAATCACCGCGTTGCTTGCATAATTGGCAATCACGGCCGCGGCATCTTTGTTCAGACAGGCCTTGTCAATGGAATCGAGCACCGCCTGGACCTGGGCCTTCGAAATGCGGTCACCCTGCTGCCCATCGGCGACGCCGGCAAAAATAGTCATAGAAACCACCACCGCCACCGTACGGCACCAATTCTCTACTGGGATTCGATTATTCATAGATTGACTCCTGTGGTTTGTGATTGGATTTGTTTCATCAGCTTGCGGCGCTTCTTTTCGAGATAGACGCCGAAGACGATGAGGAATATTCCGGAGACCAGAAACATCACGCCGGTGCGCGCCATTGAGCCAAACAGGTCACAATAGGCCGCGAGGATGTCCAGCGCGATGAAGACGACGCCGAGGTTCACCAGAAAACGCGAGCGTTCCTGGAGGCCAACCTGGATTTGCAGCAGGCAGAAAACAAACAGCGCGAGGATGCCGACGAGATAATTCCACGATTCCCCCCAAAAGTAGCGGTGCGGCCCGCTGGTGGGGTCCAACTGCCAGCAACCCAGCCAGACCGTTGCCATGAAAGCGACCATGCCGAAAAACGCGGCAAACCAGGTCCAGCGCCATTGCAGCGTCAACGCGCCCAGGTTTTTGATTCCCGCCGCGAGCGGTGCCAGCGCGACCAGAGCGAGCAAAGGGAAAACCCATTTCTGGATTTCCGGATTGTTCCCCCCCTCGAAAAAATCCTTCCAGGTGAGCGGGTAGAAAAAGGCGAGGAAGATCAACAAGCCGAATTTCTCGGTCACACCGGCGAAGTCGGCGAACCTGCCGCGCCGCAGCACCAAGCCAACACCAAACCAGGCGAAACCAAGCAACGCGTAGAGCAATACCTGATAATCTGAGTCGCAGCAAATGAAGCTGCCGCGCTCATTCACCTCAAAACCGAACCAGATGCCGAAGGCAAGCAGGAGCAGGACATGCTGCGCCTTGGATCGCAACAGCCACGGCAGGGCGGCGATGCCGACCCACCAGAGGAGGAAGGCATTGGGCGGGCGCGAGACGAGATTATAAATCTGGCCGAGGAGCGCGATGTTGGCCAGAAACAGGCACGAGCCCAGAAAATGCAGCGCCTCGCCCGTCTTGAGATAATCCTGGCGCACGTTCCGCAGCCACCAGCCGAGGCCGTGCGCGCCGAGCATGAGCAAAAGTCCGGCGGCGATTTTCACGCCGCGCGGAATCTCATCCCAGTGCGCCGCAATGAGCAGCGCGATTCCGGCCGCGATGAGCACGGCCCCCACGATGGAAACGATGGCAAGGAATTTGCCGCCGCCGTCTTCCTTGAGCTGGAAGTGCTCGATGATTTTGCGCCGCTGCTCATTGGTGATGAGCCCGGCGTCGTGAAGATTTTGAACGTCGCCGTATTTCATTGTGTCCTCCGGAGGCGCCCGGAGCGAAGCGGGGGCCGGCTTGGGGGTTCGGTAATTGATTCTGTTCCGGGGATGGCCATAAACAAGATTATTTTTGCGCTCACCGGGCGGAGCATATCAGGCCTTGCTGCCGGGGCGTGAATCGATAAAACTTTCCCCAACATCGGCTGGCTCAATGAACATTCATCACCTCGAGCTGTTTTATTTCGTCGCCCGGCACGGCGGCATCATGCCGGCGGTGCGGAACATCCCCTACGGCATTCAGCAACCGGCGGTCAGCTCCCAGATCGCCCAGTTGGAGGAATTTCTGGGGACGACCTTGTTTCAGCGGCGGCCGTTCGCGCTGACCGCCGAGGGGGAAAAGCTGTTTGCGTTCATTCAGCCGTTTTTTTCCAACCTCGACAAGATGGCCGGCGAGTTGCAGGGAGGCCAGCTGCGGCACATCCGCATCGGCGCTTCGACGATCGTGTTGCGGGATCACGTGCCGGGCCTGCTCCAGGGGGTGCAAAAAAAATTTCCGGGCCTGCGGGTTTCGCTGCGCGAAGGCTTCCCAGCGTATCTGGAAGAGCTGCTGCAGAGGGACGAGATCGATCTCGCCATTACGTTGATTGAGAAAAAGACCGTGCCAGGCATTCATTCGGTGGCCCTGCTGGAACTGCCGATGGTGCTGCTGGTGGAACAGGGCAGCCGCCTCACGTCGGCCGAACAGCTGTGGCAGCGGGACAAGATTGACGAGCCGCTGATCTGTCTGCCGCCGGGGGAATCGCTCTGCAAACATTTCCAACAAAAGCTGGGCGAGCTCGGGGTGGATTGGTTTCCCAGCATCGAGGCCAGCTCGGTGGATTTAGTTGAGACGTACGTGGCCAACAATTTGGGAATCGGGGTGTCGGTGATGATACCCAAGAAGACGCCGCCGCCCAATGTGCGCGTGCTGCCACTGCCGGGGTTCCCGCCGGTGGTGATCGGCGCGTTGTGGCGCGGACGCAAAACACCGCTGCTGGAAACGTTTTTGGAAGAGGTGAAATTGCGCGCCCGCCGGCTGGCCTGAGCACGGCGCGGCAAGTTCCGAGACACGTTCCGCCCCAGGTCGGGACAACCCGTCGCGAGGGAGCGGATTTTTCTTCAGCCTGATTATCTGACACGGCAAACATTCCCTCCGACGGCCGACTTGGCGCGGCAGTTGCTCAGCTTATCCCCAGTTTTATTAGAATTGGCCGTTCGCGATTCCGAAACCGAAACATAAAAACGAAATGACCATGGCACTGCCATTTCTTAACGGAGTAACCAAGAAAAAACGGACCCAGATGATGGTGGTGGATCTGGGAGGCCGGACAACTAAAGCCGCCCTGTTGGAGCGGCGGGGGGAGGTGCTGGCGCTCAATCGGTTTGCGCTCCTCGATGCGCCGATCTTCGAGAAGAAAATTTCCTCCGAATTGCTGGCCGAACATCTGCGGGCCGTGACCCAGGCCCTTGGGTCGCAGACCAAGCACGTCACCTTGGCGGTTGGCCTGGACGACGCCGTTGTGCGGCAGGTCGAGTTGCCGCAGATCCCGGTGGACGAGATGCGGATGGTCTTGAAAAACAACACCAAGGGCTATCTGCAACAGGACATGCCGAATCACGTTTTCGACTGTCATATTTTCCCGCCCAAGGCCGCCGGCGGAAAGGCGGCTGAAGCACCGAAGGGCGGTACGATTCCCAAATTGAAGGTACTGGTGGCGGGCATGAAGCAACAAATGGTGGATGATCTGCAAGCGGCGATCCATGGCGCCGGCCTGGTCCCGGACCACATTGTCCCCGGCCTCATCGGCCCGGTGAACGCTTTCGAACTGGCCATGCCCGAGGCGTTCGCCAACGAATCGGTGGCGCTGGTGGACGTCGGGTTTAAACACACCTCCGTGTGTGTGGTGGACCGGGGTGAACTGGTTCTCAGCCGCATGGTGAATATTGGCGGCGACAAATTGACCGCCGGGCTGGCCGAGGCGATGAACATTACCTACGCCGAAGCTGAAGGCATCAAGGTGGGGATGGCCCCGGAGGTCGAGTCCGCTCTGGTCGCCCAAGTGCAACCCTTGGGACGCGAACTGCGGGCCTCGCTCGATTTTTTTGAGCACCAGCAGGACCGGCCGATCGCCCAGGTGTACGTCACGGGCGGTTCGTCCCGGTCGGAAATGATATTGCAGATGCTCCACGCGGAACTGATTGCCGACTGCAAAACCTGGAACCCCACGACCTCCGTGCAATTGGCGCTGCCGGGGCAGCAGGCGGTGGAAGTCGAACAAGTGGGTCCGCAATTGAGCGTGGCGATTGGCGTCGCGCTGGCCGCATTTTAAACCAACTCGCATTATGCCGATTCGCATCAACTTGCTCGCCGAGGCTCAGGCCGCAGAAGAACTGCGCCGGCGCGATCCGGTCAAGCGCGTCATCTTTTACGGGGCGCTGCTGGTGGCGCTGACGCTGGTCTGGAGCAGTTCGCTCCAGCTCGAGGCCATGCTGGCCAACAAGTCGGTGACGGACCAGTTGACGCAGGTCCAGATCCGAACCAACGAGTACCAGCAAGTCCAGGTGGACCAGAAGAAGCTGGCCACCATCAAGGATAATTTGGGAGCGTTGCAGCAATTGCAGAATAGCCGCTTTCTGCAGGGCAATTTGCTGGATGCCCTGCAACGGATCAACGTGGACGGCGTGCGGCTGACGCGGATCCGGGTGGACCAGAGTTATGTTTACACGCACGGAACAAAACCTGAACGCACCGGAACGCGGGTGGTGGTCGCCACGCCCGACACCGTCCGGGAAAAAATCATTGTCACGCTGGACGCGCGGGACGGCAGTGCCAACCCCGGGGACCAGGTCAACAAGTTCAAGGAGGCCATAGCGGCCGAACCCTATTTCAAGTCGGTGCTGAACAAGACCAACGGTGTCCAATTGATCTCGCTGTCACCCCCTCAGGTGAGTCTGGATGGCAAGCCGTTCGTGTTGTTCACATTGGAATGCCACTTCCCGGAGATTACCCGATGAAAAGATTATCCAAGGAAAAACGCAATCAGTTGATCATCGTCGTCGTGGCGACGCTGGCCGTGCTGGGGCTGATCTATTTCGGTCTGATCCAGCGCCAGTACTCTTCGCTGGAGAAAATTCACAAGGCCAAAAAAGAGGCGGACGCCAAGTTGGTGAGCATCCGCAACACCATCACCAACGCCGCCGTGGTGACCAATGAATTGAGTGGCAATAGCGTAATCCTGGCCCAGACGGAGCAGGACATGGCTTCGGGCGATCTCTATTCCTGGACGTTCAACACCCTGCGCCGCTTTCGCCAGCCCTACCGGATTGAAATTCCGGAAGTGGGCCAGCCGGTTGTCGGCGACATGGATTTGCTGCCGGCGTTTCCCTATCGACAAATCCGTTTTACGGTCAGTGGAACGGGTTTCTACCACGACCTGGGCAAGTTCATCGCCGACTTTGAGAATAATTTCCCGCACGCGCGGTTGATTAATCTGGTGGTCGAGCCCGTATCCGGCACGGACGGGGGGGAAAAGCTCGCTTTCAAAATGGACATCGTGGCTTTAGTGAAGCCCAACCCCTCATGATCGATAACTTATGAAACGGCGCTTTGATTTTAGTTCCATCCTGCTGATTGCAGGATTGACTGCGGGGCTGATGCAGGTTTGGCCCACGCAGGCAGCCCCGCCCGCGAAGACGCCCGCGCCAAAGACGCCCGCGCCGGAGGCGGTGGCACGCTCGAGTTTCACGATGCCCGCCAATCCAAAGGAAGGGCGCGATCCCTTCTTTCCGACATCCAACCGGCCTTATGAGAGTGTGCAGGCGAGCCAACCGCACGTGGGCGACATTACGTCGCTGGTGCTCAAAGGCGTTTCCGGCCCGCCCGACCGCCGGCTGGCCATCATTAATAACCACACCTTCGCCATCGGTGACTCCCAGGACATTGTCACCCCGCAGGGCCGTATTCATGTCCGTTGCGTCGAAATCAGGGACGACTCAGTAGTGATCGAGTCCGGGGGCATGAATCGCGAGCTCAAATACAACAACAACCAGTGAATCCCAAAAATGGACGCTACCATCCGCATTTGCGACCAGCCGGCCCAACCCGGTTTTATTCCCAAGGGATTCCTTGCTGGCACGAATCTTTCTCTACACCTGGAACGCGGAAAAAAAGCGATGGCCGGAGCAGCCTGATACCAGGAAAAATTTACAGCTCATGTTCAACCAAATAACGAAACGGAGCCGGACCGGAGATAAAAGTATGAAAACAAGAATAGTGATCGCCACACTGCTGGGTTGCCTGATTTGGCAGCCGGGGGCAATGTCCCAAACTGACACGAACGCCGCCAACCCAGCCGCCCCGATTTCAACGGCAACGGCCGGGCAACCGGCCACCGGTACGGACACCGCTCCGTCCAGCGCCGGCACGGCAGACATTGCCGCGGCGACCAATGCCGCGCCCCCGGCGGCGCCGGCTCCTGCCAGTGAATCGGCCGCCACGGTTGCGAATCCCTCGGCGACGCCCGTAGCCAGCCCGGCGGAAGCGACTGCCGAAGCGGGCACCAATGCCACTGAGGCGGCCGCCGCCGCGGTTCCTGCCACCATCCCCTTGATACAATTTCAGGATGTGCCGATCACCACGGCCATCGAAAACCTGGCCCGTCAGGCCGGCATCAATTATTTGATTGACCCGAAAATCGGTTTCGGCCAGCCCGATCAAAACGGCCAGGTCAAGCCCGAGCCGACGCTGTCCATCCGTTGGGAAAACGTAACGGCCGAACAGGCCCTGATGGCGCTGTTGGACAACTACAACCTGCAACTGGTGGCCGATCGGCGGACCCAGATCTCCCGCATCACCACCAAGGATCCCACGGCCCCGCCGCCGCTTTCGACCCGCGTCATCCAGCTTAAATACGCCGGCACCTCGAACATGGTGAGCTCGATCCAGGCGGCGCTCACCGACAAGCGCAGCAAGGTGCTGCCGGATGCCCGCACCAGCCAGTTGGTGCTGGTCGCCACCGAGAACGAGCAGGAAGCGGTGGACAAGCTGATTGAGGAACTCGACAAGCCCACCCGGCAAGTGCTGATCGAGACCAAACTGGTCCAGATTTCCAGTACCCCTTCCACGAAGAAGGGGGTTGACTGGTCCGGCACGCTCGCGGCGCAGAATGTTACTTTCGGCAACGGCATTATTGATCCGACGTCTTCCAAGACGATCACGGCAATTCCCGGCACCCCCAGCAGCACGGGAACGACGCCGGGCGGCGGCTATTCCACCGGTGGTACGCCGAACAACACCTCGCAGACCTTGCTGTCCATCATTCAGGGTCTTGGCGGCGTGTCCTACAATACCGCCAGCGGCTTTACCCCCGGGATTGGATTCCTGAACGCCGATGGCGCCCATGCCGTCCTTTCCTTCCTGAACGCCTCTTACGATGCCCAGGTGGTGTCCACCCCGCGCGTCGTGACGCTGGATAATGAAATGGCTTCCATCGAAGTCACCCGCAGCTATCCCGTGATCAACGTGGTGGGCGGCACCCAGAACTCCTCGGGGAGTTCGTCCATTACCTACTCCAACATCGGTACCATTCTCCAGGTGACGCCCCGGATCTCGGCGAACGATTATATCTGGTTGAAAGTGGTCCCCGTGGTTTCCAGTCATTTTGGCGACGTGCAGATCACGGTGCAGGGCGGAGCCGGCAATCCTTCCACCTCCTATCCGGTTCCGGAGTTTGATTACCGCAAGATTGATTCACAGGTCATGATCCCCAATGGCAACACGCTGGTCATGGGCGGTCTGGTCCAGGACAATCCGACGGCTTCCTACACCAAGGTGCCGATCCTGGGTGACATCCCGGGACTGGGTTGGGCGTTCCGCAGCGAAAGCAAGAACATGAACAAGGACAATCTCGTCATTTTCATGACGCCGACCATCATCAAGAACAGCGACTTCCAACAAATCTCCCCCAGCGGATTCCTGCAATCGAAGCCCAACACCATGAAATCGCCGATGAATCCGAACTCAATCTGGGACAGCGCCCAGCCGGTGGGCGACTGGAGCAATCCTGCCCCGGTTGCGGGTGAATTCACCAAGAAATAAACCAGAGGATTCGGTTTGTTGAAATGGGCTAACCCAATTCTTTGAAACCGCTAAAAAACAAACAAACCTGTTTATGAGAACTGCAATTCTCGAACGTGCGCGACGGGCCTTCCAGCCGGATTTTCTCACCCGGCAGTCGCGGAACGTGACCGTGCTGGCCGTATGGCTGTCGGCCACCATCAACCTCTTGGCCAACCCGGTCATGAGCACCTTGGGCGGTGGCAACCCCCATGTGAGTCCCAAATACCTTGGTTTCAAGGACGGCACCACCCTTAGCCAGGCGCTCTTCCATACGCCTTCCGGCATCGCCTTGGACAGCACCGGCCAGTATTTGTTTGTTGCCGATCGAGACAACAACGCCATCCGGACGCTTGACTTGGTCGCGGGACAGACCTTCACCTTCACGACCAACCATCTGAGCAAGCCTATCAGCGTATCGGTTGACGCCTCTGGCAACGTGTACGTGCTGAATCGCGGCTCCACGGGTAATAACGGCTATGTGTTGCAGTTCAACCAATACGGAGACCTGATCCTGACCAACACCAGCGGTCTGACCAATGCCGGTGGCATGGCTTTGGACTCGGTCAGCGATATTTACGTGACGGTCAGCAACACGGTCCTCCAGATTATCGGCACCACGGTTACGAATATCGCCACGGTGCCCATCGCCGGGACTTCGTTGCAGGGTCTGGTGGTCAAGCGCAGCGGTTTGCTGGCCGTTTGTGACGCCGGTCGCAACGGGATTTTACTCATTGATCCGCTCACCGGCGTGGTCACCACCAATACCGGTTTCAACGGACAGGGTGATTACACCGGCGTCAATAACGGCGGGGCGACACGCTTGACCGCGAAATTTTATCAGCCCTATAACGTGGCCGAGGCTGGCGACGGCAGCCTGATCGTCGTTGACCGGGGCAACAACCGGATCAAAGTCGTCAGCAACGCGGGTATTACCACCAATCTTTGCGGTGTCGCTTCCAATTACTGGGGCGGCACGTACCCCGGCTGGTATGACGGGACGGTTTTGGTGCCGGATTCGCTTACCCCAAACGTGCAGGAGCGCATGCCGACCGGCGTGGCGTTCTTTTCCGATGGCACCATTTATGTCACGGAAGACTACTACCACACCATTCGCAAGGTGACGGGTGCGGGTTTGCCGCAGCCCCCGCCGCCGCCGCCCCAGGTGCCGGATCCGCAAATCGGCTGGGTGAGTTTCCCGCCCACCAGCACGCCGTACCCTTATACCTCGGTGTTTAATGCCGGCACGTCGTTCGTCTTTAACAACAGTGTTTACATCGTCATCGAAGGTACTGCGGGCAGCCAGACGTATTATACTTACGGCGCCACCCCCACGATCGGTACCATTCCCGATCCGACCCGCCTTTCCCCGTCCGCCCCGGTGGGTTATATGGATGGCCTCTATCCCAGCCAGGTGGCTCAGTATGCCGTGGCGTCGGTCATGCCCGACCTGACCATCAAAGCCATTGGCGAGAAGAGTGACGGCAGCCCGAACAGCGCGGTCGTCGAGGCGCGATTCCAGTTTGTCACGGCCAATCCGCTGGTCATTGGCAACAACGCCGCCTTGTTCACCGTGAGCGATATCACCAGCAATTGCGTGTTCTGGTACACGATCGATGGGTTTGATCCCACCAACATTTTTGACGGCCACAGTCAAATTCTCGCCACCAACAGCCCGTCGTTGACCAATCTGGTCTCACTCCCCATCAACACAAATTTCACGCTCAAGGTTCGTGCCTTCCGGGACAACTTCCAGCCCAGTGGCACCCTCAGCGTTCCGTTCTCGACCTCCAATTTTGTGCCCAACAGCATCAGCTTCGGCTTTTATACTGGCGAAGCGTCCAGCGATTTCATCGCGTCACCGGGCCAGACCTTCTACGCGCCCGTCACGTTGTCGCCGCTGCAAAATACCGTGATTTACAGCCTGCAATTCAACCTGACCGTCACGAATGGCGGACCCAATCCTGGTCCCGCCATCACGCCGGGCGCCTACGACTTTGTCTCCATGCTGGTCAAGCCGATCCCCGGCGAATCGGACATGTTCGAAGTCATTCCGCCTTGGATGTACGAATTCTATGCGGTGAATCCGCCGCCGCCGGCCGATATATTGACGCTGGACGGCAATCCGGCCTTTATCAGCCTCATCACCACCAACCTCGCCTATAACCTGCTCGGGGTGGGCTGGCTGGAACGCTACAGTCAAACCAATCTTTACAACACCAAGAGCCAGGACCTGATCCAATATTCCATGGCCCACGACAATCTCTTCCAGCAGGGTGGCGGGAAAGTCATCCTGGGCGGGTTCAATTTCTCGGTGCCCGTGACGGCTCTCCCCGGGCAGACGTATCAAATCCAGATCGGCCGGCCGAGCGCCACGTCGGATGGCATCGGGGCTCCCGGCTCGTCCGTGTATATCTTCGCCCCCACCAACGGCTCGCTTGGTGCCGGGTCTATCAACGCCATAAAAAATGTCACGATCGGCCAGCGCAAATATCTCGTCGGCAATGCCTATCCGTTCCGCTGGTTCAACGCCGGTGACTTCGGCAACACCAACCTGCAAAACGCCGACGTCGAACAAGTGTTCGAATCCGCGATCTACGGCTTTAACTACCCGCCGGATGGCAGCGACTTCTTTGATACTATGGATTCCTGTGGCAGGTTCGGCGTCTATAATGCCGGCACCGGATATTACACCTCTTCCGGACCGCTTTCCATCGCGCAACAGAACGCCTTGTTCAACGGCAATGACACCACGATCAACTCGATCGCCTTCGGCGATGGCAATCTGGATATCTGCGACGTTTACGTCACGTATCGTCGTTCTTTGGATCCCACGTTGACTTGGTACCAACGCTTCTGGACGAATGGTGTCCGCGTTGCCGAAACTGTACCCAACGTGTTCAATCCCAGTGCGTTGACCAAAAAACTGGCCTCCGACACCACGACCCTGTTGGCCAATTACGGCGGCAGTTCGACGTCGCTGACCAACCAGCCGAAGGTCGTATTTGTTGCCGGCGATTTCCAGGCCACCGCCGGTCAGACTGTGCAAATTCCCATCACCGCCAGTATCTTTGGCAATTATCCGCTGCGCCTGCTCATGCTGAACCTCAACGTGGTGCCGCTGGACGGGTCGCCGGCGCTGACCACCCCGGTTTCATTCTCGTATAATCCCGCGCTCGGCTCGCCTTGGACGACCGACCAGGTCGGCAACGGCAACTTTGCCGCGGTCTGGCTCAACAACGGCATCGCCGGACTCTCGGGGAATGTGACAATTGGCACTTTGACCGTCACCATCCCGGCCAACGCCACCAGTGCATGCGCTTACGCGATCCATTTCGACCACGTGTCGGCTTCACCCAACGGCCTGGCCGCCTTCCCGAAATCCGCCAAGACCGGCTTGATCACGCTGGCCAATCGCACGACCTCCTCGTACGGGGACGGCATTCCGGATGCATGGCGCCTGCGTTATTTCCTGACCTTGAACAATCTGCTTTCGCAGACCAATGCCGATGCCGACGGCGACGGCGTGGACAATCTGCACGAATACCAGCTGGGTACCGACCCGACGGATCCGGCGTCCTTCTTCAAGACCATCGGCACCGATTCGGCCGCAGCCCAATCCAGCCAGGATTGCGTCATCAGCTGGCCCAGTGTCATCGGCAAACAATACGTCATCGAACGTTCGCCAAGCCTGAGCGCTCCGACTTGGAGTGCCATCGGTACTAATAACGGCAACGGCACGGTGATGGAATATCACGATACCACGGGCGGCAGCATCCGGTTCTACCGGGTGCGCGTGCCGTAAGCAATTTTGCGCTCGCTTCTGCCTTTCACGGCGCGTTCAACCGAACGCGCCGTTTTTGTCGTCACATGTTCTTCGTGCGGTTCGGGAATGAGCCCGGACTCATCCCGGCCAGCGGGCGGGAACGTTTGAAGGTTGACCCAAGGGCCGTGGCTGCCGAAGATTTCCAAATGGAAAATTCAACGGGCGGACAAACGTTGCCTTTCAATTGGACCCGCTCAGGATGGGCGGGCTGGGCTCTGGTCGCCGTTGCGTTCGTAATGAGCGCCGCCCTTTCCTGGCGGCGCTGGTCCGACCTGCTCGTTGACTTTGGAACGCAGCTGTATTTGCCGTGGCGAATTTCCGAAGGCAAAGTTCTCTATCGGGACATGGCCTACGTGGCCGGCGGCCCGCTGTCGCAGTATTTCAACGCCCTCCTGTTCAAAATTTTCGGTGTTTCCTTTCGGACGCTGATTTTTGCCAACCTGGCCCTTATGGCCGGCATGTTGACCTTGCTTTACCGCCGTTTTCTGGCGGTAGCCGACCAGTTGACGGCCACCATGGTCTGCTTGGCCATCGTCCTCGTGTTCGGATTCTCCCACAGCCTGATGGTTGGGAATTACAACTATGTCACGCCCTATTGTCATGAGATCTTTCACGGGCTGCTGCTGTCCGTTCTGGCGGTGATGTGGCTGGCGGATTGGATCTCCACCCGGCAAATCAGATTTGCTCGGGCGTCCGGTTTGGTTTGGGGTTTGGTTTTTTTGACGAAGCCGGACGTCTTTCTGGCGCTGTCAGTTTGTGTGGCAGCGGCCTGGGTGATCGCAGGATATGCCGGCGCTGCACTTGGCTGGCTGGCAAAATCCCTTGGCGCATTCGCGTTGGCGGCATGGCTGCCCCCGCTGTTTTTTTTCATGCTGTTTCTCGGTGCGGATAACTGGCGGGGCAGCGTCGGCGCCGTAGTTTCAGCCTGGACCCCTTTGTCGCACCTGGCCGTCATCCGCGACCCGTTCTATCAGTGGTGCCTGGGGCTCGACCTGCCGTTTCAACATCTTGAACACATGGTTGTGCAGTTTTTGGTCGTTGTGGTGATCACCGTGATTTACACGGTGATGTACCGGTACGGGATGGACTCACGCTTCAAATGGGCGCGGGCGTTCCCGGTGATCTGGATGCTGTTGCTGCTGCCGCTGCTGTACCGGGCGATCACTTGGAGTTGGTTTGATTGCGGAGAGTCGTTGCCTTTCTTGGCATTGTCCATTGGCGGTTTGCTCTGGTTCATTGATCGGAGAAACGCGGCGGGACCGGCTTCGCGCTTTCCCCTGCTGTGGGTTGTTTTCAGCCTGGCGTTGCTGGCCAAGCTGGGCTTAAACCCCCGGATCTGGCATTACGGATTTGCCCTGGCCATGCCGGCGTTCGTCGCTGTGGTTTATGGGCTGGTCTGGCTCCTGCCCTTCTGGTTGGCATCCAGACACGGGATTCGCACCGATTGGTTGCGCGCGGGGGTCTGCTTGGTGCTGTTGATCGGGTTTGTCCGGCTGTTTCTGGGTTCCGAGTGGCACTACCTCCGAAAACAGACAGCCGTCGGAAGCGGAGGCGACCGAATCATGGCTTACGGTCCGGAAGTGGACCCGTTTCACAACCGCGTCGAGCAGGCGCTGTCCTGGATCGGAACGAACATTCCCCCGACGGCCACGCTGGCGGTATTGCCTGAAGGGGCCATGATCAATTATCTGAGTCGGCGGGTAAACCCAACTCCCTTTCCCGTCTGGTTGCCTCCGGAAATGGAAACCTTCGGTCAAACCAACATGACCGCCATTTTTGAACGGAACAATCCGGACTACGTCCTGGTGATTGCCCGAAGTGGCTCGGAATTCGGCGTGGGCTTCTTCGGCTACGATTCACATTACGGCGCTGAGCTCGAGCAATGGTTGGACGAGCATTATGACCAGGTCTATCCGGCGCCTGATCCGGCCCGGGTATCGCCGGCGGGGAGCCGGTCCTTTCAACCCGTGCAATTCTTCAAACGACGCGCCACCGGATTATCGACAGGAAATAATTGAAACTTGCTTGCGACCGGTTAAAATCGGACCGGTTATGAAAAAATATCTCGTCGAATTCATCGGCACGTTTTTTCTCGTTTTGACCGTCGGCATGACGGTCATTGGCCGTGACCCGAACAATTTTCTTCCGGCACTCGCCATCGGCTCCTCGCTCATGGTCATGGTTTATGCCGGCGGGCACGTCTCCGGCGGCCATTATAATCCTGCGGTCACCCTCGCCGTCTGGTTGCGGGGGCGCTGCGCGACAGCGTGTGTGCCCGGCTACTGGATTGCGCAAATCCTCGGTGGTGTCGCGGCGGCAATGCTCGCGTTGCTGCTCAAAGGCGATCCCGTCGTCACCCCGGGCGACCTGAACTCCATTCACGCGCTCATGGCTGAATTCGTCGGCACGTTCGCCCTCGCCTACGTCGTTCTCAATGTCGCCACCGCTAAGGCCACTTCAGGGAATTCTTTTTATGGCCTTGCCATCGGCTTTACCGTTTTGGCGATGGCCTATGCCCTGGGTGGTGTTTCGGGCGGCGCATTTAACCCCGCCGTTGCCATCGGCGGGGCGGTGATGGGGCTCACCAAGGGGTCGAACCTCTGGATTTATCTCGTCGCCAATTTGGCCGCCGGGGCACTCGCGGCCTTGGTCTTCCGGTTTGTCAATCCCGACGATAAATAATTCGCTATAGTCGCAACCTGAAGTCCATGGCGATCCCCGGTTTTCTACATCCGCAAACTGACGGCAGCTTGCTGTCGGTGAAACTACAACCGCGAGCTTCCGTCAACGCCATCATTGGCCCGCGCGGAGCCGAATTGGGGATCAAAGTGACCGCGCCGCCGGTGGAGGCAGCGGCCAACGAGGCCCTGGTGGAGTTGCTCGCCGGGCGGCTGGATTGTGCCCGAGCCCAGGTGGAATTGATTCGCGGCCATAAATCGCGACACAAAACGTTGAAACTTCACGGACTTTCCGCGGAAGCCGCCGTTCAGAAACTTCTGGGTCCCGCCCCCGCCCAGTAATCCGCCGCGCCCAAGGCGTAAGGGCCCCATCGCATCTTGGCTTGGGGCTTCGTCCGGCACTGACGACTGAACGGCTTATTGACCGGCTCGACGCCTCACCATGGCTCAGATATCGGGATTACCAGGGCGGGAAAGCCGAAACCGCCAGTTCACTGGAGTGTATTGTTTCGCAGCCGCTTTGTCCCATTTGGGGACAACAAAACCCAATTGAGCAAAGTGCATTAAAATTCCCTCAATGGCGGGTGTAGTTTGAAAGTAAAAATACTTAAAGGCACCCAAACTGCTACTCCTCGTTTCAAGTTTCACCCATGAATTCAACCGATCATCAAGTTGAAGCGCCATTGGCTGAACCGGCCCCTGGTTCCGAAAACGGGCACTCGGGCGAAGTTGGGCAGCGTTCAAACGTGGTGGAACTGAACGCACAATTGGCGCAGGAAAACGCCAAACTCGCGCAGGAAAACGCGGAATTGATGCAGGAGCGCGATTTGTTGCGAATGGTGATTGATAATCTGCCGGATTACATCTACGCAAAAGACAAGCAGGGACGGTTTGTTTTGAACAATCTGGCTCATGCCCAGGATTTGGGGGCGAAATCCCCGTCCGAAATGAAAGGGAAAAGCGATTTTGATTATTTTCCTCCCGACCTAGCGGCGCAGTTTTATGCGGATGAAAAGAAAATCATCGAAACCGGCCAGCCGGTGATTAATCAAGAGCAGTACCGGTGCAAGCCTGGCGACAAATCGGGCAAAAAATCCTGGTCCGTCAGCACCAAGGTGCTTTGGCACGATGCGGACGGCAAAGTGCTTGGGACGGTGGGCATTACGCGGGACACCACAGAACAAAAGCGCATCGAGGCCAAGCTGGCATATGAACAGCAATTGTTTCAACAGCTACTCGAGGCTTCGCCCGACTACATCTACTTCAAGGATCGGGAATCCCGTTTCGTGCGGTTCAGCCGGTCCAAGGCGGACGGCACGTTGCAGGTCCTTGTGCGGACCTGGCGCGCGGAGCACCCGGCGGCGGCTCCCGGTGAGGAGCCAAAACACCTGGCCGGGTTGGCGCCTTTTGCCGAATGGCTGGTCGGCAAAACGGATTTTGACACGTACCCGGCGGAACATGCCCGCGCCGCTTACGAGGACGAACAGCAGGTCATCCGCACCGGGCAGCCCGTCTCGGGGAAACTGGAAAAGGCCACCCTCCCCGATGGCAAACACATCTGGTGGCTCTCCACCAAAATGCCGTGGCGGGATCGGGAGGGGAACGTCATCGGCACCTTCGGTGTTTCCCGGGATGTCACGCAACTCAAGCAGGCGGAGGAGTCATTGGATCAGGAGCGCATCCTGTTGCGCACCGTGATTGACAACCTGCCGGATTACATTTACGCGAAAGACAAGCAGGGACGGTTTGTGTTGAACAATGTGGCGCATGCGAAGTCATTTGGCGGGACCCCGCACGACATGCTGGGAAAGAGCGACTTTGACTATTTCCCACCCGACATGGCGAAAGGATTTTTCAACGACGAACAAAAAATCATTGAAACGGGTGAACCGGTCTTCAACCAGGAGCAACATAAATGCAATCCGGGTGATAAATCCGGCATCAAACGATGGTCCGTCTGCACCAAGGTGTTGTGGCGCAACGAGACCGGGGCGGTGCTGGGGACGGTGGGGGTCACCCGTGATGTCCATGAAATGAAGCTGGCCCAGGAAGCCCTGCGCCGAAGCGAAGAACGGCTGCGGGAAGTCATGCGGCGCACGCGCTGCATCCTGAACTTTGGAGAAGTGCAGGGGGCCGAAGGCTGGCGAGAGCGGGCGCTGGACGCCGTCTCACCCTTCCGCTGGAATTTCCCGGTCGTGAACGTGGAAGCGGCCCAGGAGGTGTTTCCGCTCGACGTGCCCCCGGCCCAGCAATATCAGCAAGTTTGGACCGCCAGCCGCAACGCGGATGACTGTGCGCAGATGAACCGGGAATCCGGCGACGCGCTCCTTCACGACAAGCCGTTTTATCGCAATGAATTTCGCTGCACCGACAAAAACGGGGTCGAGCACTGGATGCAGCAGTTTGTGACCATCAACAAGCTCGAGGAAAGCCGCTGGCAGCTCTTCGGCATCACCACCGACATCACCGACTTAAAAAAAACCGAAGGGGCTCTGCGTTCCAGCGAGGAAAAATTGCGCCAATTCACCGCCCAACTGGAACGCAGCAACCGCGAACTCCAGGACTTTGCCTACGTCGCCTCCCACGACCTCCAGGAACCCCTCCGCAAAATCGTCGTCTTCGGCGAACGCCTCAAGGAGAAGAAAGGAGACGCGTTGGGCGCTGAAGGCAGCGACTATCTGGACCGGATGCAGAAGGCGGCCGGCCGGATGCAGGCATTGATTAATGACCTGCTTGCGTTCTCCCGCGTCACCACCAAGGCCCAGCCTTTTACCCGGGTCAATCTGGCCGAAGTGGCCGGTAATGTGGTGGACGATTTGGAAGGGCGCATCGAGCTGGTCAAGGGCCGCGTGGAGATCGGCACCCTGCCGGTCATCGACGCCGAGCCGCTGCAGATGCGGCAGCTGCTGCAAAACCTGATCGGCAACGCCCTCAAGTTCCGCCGGCCGGAGGAGCCCCCGGTGGTCAAGGTGGACGCGCAACTCATCCCCGATCCCGGCACGGCAAACCGGCAACTTTGCCGGCTGACGGTGAGCGACAACTGCATTGGGTTCGAGGAGAAGTACGTGGATCGGATTTTCAACGTGTTCCAGCGGTTGCACACGCGGAACGAGTACGAGGGAACGGGAATGGGTCTGGCGATTGTGCGGAAGATT
>DATJOW010000044.1:0-2166 GCA_035506715.1 Candidatus Acidiferrum sp.
CAGGCCGCGGCCCGGGCCGGCGAGGCGGGCCAACAGATCGGCGAGTTTTTGGCCGGAACCTTCGATGCCCGGCGGCACAATGCCGGCGGCGATAATCGCGGCCTTGAGCAGGCCGAGATAATCGCGGGCGAAATCAAACACCTCGGCGAGTTGCCGGATGTCCGCGCTGGCGCCCAGATCCGCGCTGGTCAGGCGCAACACCGGTTCGTCAATCACGCGCAGATAAGACTCCACCGGCGGGCGCGGCACCGCGTCGCGGCCATGCACGCCCAGGTCAATCGAGACATTCAGCACCCGCGCGCCTTCGGGGAAATCCATCCCCAGGAAAAAGATATCGCTCCAGCCGCTGTGGCTCAAATCCATGCGCACCGGCGTGCGCTCGCGCAGGATCGGATACGCGCCGTCGGCGTCGCGCCGCAGCAATTCGGGCCGGAGGCGCAGCGGGTGGTCGGCCGGATGCCCCATCCGGAACATCCATTGGTTGCCGCGGACGGAGCGCACGCTGCGGCGCACCTGATCTGCCAGCGTTTGGAATGCCAGCCGCTGATACGCCGCGGCCAGCGCGCTGGAGATGGGGTCGCTCGGCCCTTCGGCCTTTTGCTGCGCGAGAAATTCTTCAATCGCCTCGGTAAAGCGGCGGTCCAGCAGGTGTTTGAAGCCGCCGAACGGAATCAGGCCGCGCTGGCGGACTCCCGGCTTGTGCGGCAGGTGAAACCGGTGAATGGCATAAAGAAAGAACAAAGCCCGGACGCGCGCGTAGAGATTGTCGCTGCGGCGGCGGAACTCGTCGAGTTCGGCGCCGGCGGCGGTGAGCTGCTCCAGCGACGCGGCGCGACACACAGAGTCGAGCGAGCGATTCCGGACCTGCGGGTCGGTCGAGGTGATGAGGTCAATCAGGGGGCCGGCCATGAGAAAGGCAAAAGAGGTTTGGGTTCAACGCCATGCAGGATCACTTGCCGCCCAGCGCGAGCAATTCGACCAGCCCCGACAGGATTTCATCGCGGTCCCGTCCGTTGAGCGCCAGCGCCAGTTGCGCGGTCAAGAGGCCGTATTTCTCGCCAATGTCGAACCGGCGACCGGCCAACTCGCAGGCCAAATACCGCTCATGCTCCACCAGCCGGGACAGGGCCGGGCTCAGTTGCACCCGGCCGGCATCCCCGGCCGTCGCCACGTCTTCCGCCAGCAGGGACATGGCCCGCGGCATGAGGACGTGCATGCCAAAAAAACAAAGGTAATAACCGGCCCGCAAGCCGGGCACGATGAGCGTCTGCTCAGCCTGGGTCGGCGTCGGTTTTTCCACGACATCGGACACGAGATAAAGCCCCGGGCGCGTGTCGGCCAGCCGGCCGCCCACCGCGCCGTAGTAGGGCAGCTTGCTTTCGTGCGTGGCCTGCACGGCGGAAACGGTACAGGCTTCGGCGGCGGCGGTTTCGACCAGTTGTTGCGCGCACCATTTCGTGCTTTGGCTAAGATAGAGGTGATCGCCCACCAGCAACAGGAAGGGCGAGGCGCCGGTAAATTCCCGCGCGCACCAGACCGCGTGGCCGTAACCGAGCGGCCGGGACTGCTCGACGAATTGCAGCAGCCGGCCATGCGGCCCGGCGGCGGCGCGATACGCCGCCTGGTCGCCCGGACTGATGACCACGCAAATATCCTCGATGCCAGCCTGCAGGGATTCCTCCACGATGATGGCCAGAGCGGATTTGGTCCGGCCGTTGCCGTCCACCAGCGTTTGCAGCGGAAGCGTACGCTGGTTCTGGCCGGCGGCGGTAATGACAGTTTTTTTGATTTCCATGCTGGTCTGGTCCGGGTTGATTTCCGTTCGGAGGCAACGACTCAGAGCGCCGCGTCTTAAGTGCTCAAATTAATTAACTGGAGTTGTAAACGCTTCGCACGGCAACCGCCAGCAAAATATCCGGCTACGATTCAACCGCCGGCAGGGCCCGGAAGACAGCCCGGGCAACAAACAGAGCCCCAAATGGTTACAGAAACCCCTTGACAGGAGATACCAAAGTGATATCATATCGATAACACACAAGAAAGATCACATTATGAATACAAGTCCGGCGAAGTCGGTAAGTAACGAAACGCAAGCCCAAGCCGTCACCGGTTGGCTGATGCTGGTCGTCAATCTGGCGCTGATCTTCGGCGCGGTCGCGTGGTTCA
>DATJOW010000045.1:0-6775 GCA_035506715.1 Candidatus Acidiferrum sp.
ATCCGAACCATTGGCCCAGGTTGTCCCGTTGCAGGTAGCACTGCCGACCTGCAGCAATGTGGACGGACTGGTCGTGCCGATGCCAACCCGGCCCGAACTGTTCCAGACCAGCGCGATTTGCTGGCCATACTGGGCCGTGCCGAGGGCGCCGCCTGCCCAGCCAAAAAGCGCCGGGCCGTCCGGCGCGAATCCGGCAAAAGTCTTGCCCGTGCCGTACCAGCCGACCCCATGATTCGTGTCCGTGCCAGAGCGCAAAAAGATTGTGCTGTCATTCATGCGCAACTTGCCGGCAACGCTCAACGCAGCGTCCGTGGGATTGTTGGTATTGATGCCCACGCCGCCGCTGGCGCGAATCAGGAACTGGTCGGGCGCGGTTGAGGTGAAAGGTGTAAACAGCAAATCCGCCCAGACAAAGGTGCCGTCGTGGAGGGCCTGGGCCTGGTACCCGGCCGCAAAGGAATAAGCGCCGCTGGCCGTGTTCTGGAAACCGCCGCTTACCACCGCCCAATCTCCACTGGCGGTGTTTTGCTGGCCGCCGCCGACGGTAGCCGAGTTACCGCTGGCCGTGTTCAGCCAACCCCCGCCGACGGTCGCAAATTCAAAGTTGGCGGTGTTCTGCTGACCGCCAGCTACCGTCGTCGCAATGTCCCAGACGGCGTTGTGTTGTCCGCCGCCCACGGTTGAGAAGTTGGCGTGGTTCGTGTTTTCGCTTCCGCCCCCGATCACCGAATATTTGCTGGCCATCAGATTGTTCGATCCGCCGCCAATGACGGACTGGTCTGCGCCCGCTTGGATCCAGTTGCCGCTCCCGCCGCCGAGACTGCTGAAGCTGGCGGCATTGGTATTCTGGAATCCACCCGCAATGAAGGCATACGCCGCACTGACGATGTTGCTGGCTCCGCCGTTAATAACCGCGCTGGATGCGTTCGCCTGAATGACGTTAGCCTGTCCGGCACCAACGAAGCTCTTGTCCGCGATAATTGCGTTTCCGTAGCCACCACCGACAAATGATCGCGAACCACCCGACACATTGCCGTCACCGCCCCCCACGGTCGCGGCGTAGTTGGTGGCCGAGTTGAACACGCCGCCGGCCACGGTGGCAAACGCCGCATCGGTGAGGTCGCCATTGTTCGACCCGACCTTGTTGCCGAAACCGCCGCCGACCGTCCCATCGTTGTCATAGACCGCCTGGAAATCACCTCCGCCTCCACCCGAAACAGCACCGGAAGGCGCATTGCCGCCGGCGATGACCGCGCCACTCACGCCGCTGGCGAGGACTGACGGGTGCGCCGCAGCCAGACCGCCGACCACGTTGGGCAAGGTTGTCCCGGGGATAATCTGCAGCGCGGTCAAATTGTTGACTTTGAGCGTGAGGGCCTTGTTGTCGGTGGTGCCCAGGAATTGGGCGCCCGGCGTCGTGCCGGTGTTCCCGCCAAGTTGCCAGAAACTGCCGGCGCCCAAGCCGTTGAGCGTGGCGGCATTGACATTGGTCACAGCCGCGCCGTTGCCGGTGAAGCTGCCGCTGAATTGGTTGGCGGCGTTGTTGAGCGTCACGGCGTTGCCGTACGTGCCGGCCGCCAGCCCGCCGCTGACCACGTTTTCGGCCGTGATGGCATACGGCATCGGAGTCAGTTGCTGGCGCGGACTGAGTGTGAAGAAACTGCCGCTGCCGTTCGTCCGCACCGCGATCTCCAACCAGCGTCCGGCCCCGGGAAACTGGTTGCCAAAATCCAGCGTGACGGTGAACAGCCCGTTGCTCACGCCAGTGGCAGAATTGGTGAGTGGCCCGGCTACGAGGGCACCGGCGCCGGCAGAATCGTAAATTGCAAATCGTAAATCATAAATTCCCGAGGCCGGACTGGCGCCGTCGTTCAACCGGCCCTGGTAGGTGAACGCCGTGCCCTGACCGCGGGCGGTGGCAGCTAGCGTGAGCAACGCGATGAGGGTAAGGAGCAGTCTTGATTTCATTGGTTTGTGGAAGTGTTGGTGGACGAATGATGTGTGAAATGGCCGAAGCCGCGTCACGGCCAGCGCAGGCGATAGAAACGCTGCGGGACGGCGGGCGCGTTGGTGTCGGTAAAGAGATAGCGCGGCGTGGCCAGGCCGAGGAAATGCCAGTCCGCGAGGTTGGTCGTGTATTCCACACTGAAGGCGCCAGCGGTGGAATTGCTCAAGGCGAAGGTCACGTTCGTTCCCCCAAGTCCGGCGACGTTCGTCATGTAGAGCCATGGGCTGTATGGAAAATAGTTCGAGAGGACAAGGTTCAATTCGTTCTGATCCACGATGCCGTCGCCGTTGACGTCTCCCGGCGCCCCGATCCCGCCGGGCGGCGTCAGGTTGATGCCGAAGCTTTGCTCCGGCGCAAATGCTCCGCCGGCAAAACCGTTGTCGATGGCCTGCACGCTCCAATAGATCGGCCGGCCGAGAGGCACGGCTATCGTCCGCGAGAGCCGGTATCCGGCGTTTCCATTCTGTGGCAGCCGACGCCAGCCGCTGCTCGCGGACATCGGGTTGACGATGTCTCCGCCGCCCGGAGTCGTTCCGACGCGCAGATTGTAGGTGAGACTGGCGGTGGGTGTTTGCGCGTCGCTCGCGGCGTTCCAACTGAACACCACGAGATTGCTGAGGATGCTGTACGTCAGTCCCGTTGGCGCGGACGGCGGCGTGTTGGCTGTCGCAATGGTGTTTCGCCAGATTTGCGCGACGGCTCCGGAAGCCGAGCCGTTCGTCGAGCCGGTCAACAGAACATCGAGCCGGCCATCGCCGTCATAATCTCCCCAGGCAACGGAACCGTTGGCCAGTCCGAGAAGGCCGGCGTTGATGTTGGTGAAACCGCTGCCGGTGTTCCGCCAGATCTGGGTGACGCGGCTGCTGACATTGGTGGCAAATCCGCTCAGGAGAATGTCCTGTCGGCCGTCATTGTCGTAATCCCCGACGGCTAGCGCGGGATTGGCGAGGGCGGGGAGGCCGGCGTTCAGGTTGGTGAAACCGGCGCCGGAGTTGAGCCAGACCTCCGTGATGTATTGCGCGGGGCTTTCGGTACTCTGGCCGGAGATCACGATATCCAGCCGGCCGTCGTTGTTGAAATCGCCGGTAGCCACCCGGCCCCGAAGCATGCCGCTCCAGAAGCCGTAGATGAAGCTGAACGGATTGAAGAAATCATTATCGGGGCCGATGTTCAGGGCCGCGTATCCGTTGCCCGCGCCCACCAGCGCGTAGTCAAGCCGGCCGTCGTTGTTGAAATCGCCCCAGGCGAATTCGGTTTCGTCGCCGCCGGGCGAATACGAATACGCAGAGTATTCCGGTTTGAAGATCCATGGGTACCCCGGCGTGTTGCGGAAAAATGCCGTGCTGGGATTGTGGATGATCGAGGCATCCGCAAGGCCGACGTCCAGGCGCCCATCATTGTCGAAATCACCGAACGCGGCCGGCCCGCCGAAAGATTGAAGCGACAGCCAAAGCTGAAGCGCGCCGCTCGTGTTGTGCAGGATCGCCGGCGCGTCGCTCTGAGACGCGCTGTCCGTCATCAGGTCCAGCCAGCCGTCATTGTCGTAGTCGCCCCACGTCATCCGGCCCGGACCATGCAAGGTCGCGGCGATTTCGAAATCCACATTGGCGTTTGAAAATCCGCCGCCGGTGTTATGCCATAATTGCGCCACCAACCCGGTCGAACTGTTGCCGGAGATGGCGAAATCCAGCCGCCCGTCGTTGTCGTAATCGCCCCACGCCGCCGAACCGCCGAACACGGGTGTCAGGGACAGGCTGAGCGGCGTGAAGATCGGCGTGGTGAAACTTTGATTGGTCCCCTTGGCCACGCCCCAATAGTTTGATGCCACCGCGCGGAACTGGTGGGAGACGCCGCCACCCAGACCGGTGATTAACTGGCTGAAGTTGGTATTGCCCGCGCCGCCGCCCAGCAGCTGGGCGGGCGTGGAGTTGCCATAGTTCGTTGTCGTGCCCCACTCGAACCACGCGGATGTGTTTGTGCCTTCAGGATTCGCGACGCCGTTGAGCGTGGCATTCGTCACGCCGAGGGAGCCGGCGGCGAGCGTCTCCACCGACGGCGTGAAGGGGAGAATTCCAGAACTGGTGAAAAAAGGCCCGTTCAGGCTGCCGTTGTTTGCGCCCCCAGTCGGAGCGCTGTCAGCGATCGTTGAACCGCTGCCTTCATCGCAGCGGTAGTATGCAATGAGTCCCGCCTCGTTGCCCGTCAGGCTGCGGTTCTTGTTCGTCTGAATCTGCGACTGGCTTAACGCGACGTTCCACACCGTCACCTCGTCGAGCGTGAGATCAAAGGACGTGGGCGGGCCGACATTGCCGCCGAGCAGCAGACTCTGCGTGTTGGTCGGTGCGCCCGCCGTGCCGTTCCAGGATTGAGAGCCGGCCAGTGCGCCGTCGAGATATAGTCGTCCACCACTTGCGTCCACCGCCAGCGCCGCGTGATGCCACGCGCCATCGGACACGAAGCCGGCAGAAAATCCACCGACCGAGCCGACGTTGGTTGAGCCGTTCACGGAATAGAGTGCGCTCAGATTGTCATTGACGATGCGCAACCGCCAGCCGCTGGCCGCGCCGTCGTGTTTCTTCACCAGGTCCACATTGCCCGGTGGCGAGAACGGGAAAAAGCGGAACCATGCAGTAACCGTGAACGGGTAGGCATTGAGCGCGTTGCTGTGTGCGACAGACACATTGCCGGACGAATCGGAGAACTGCAGCGCGTTACCCGGACCGCCGCCGGCGAACGCCCCGTCCAGGGACAAAGCGACCAACAAGCCTCCGATAGTTTGTTTCGAACAGCTGAGCAACGGTGGTTTCATCGTGACACTCCTGTCAATTTGGTTTTTGGTCGTGAATAATTCTTTCCAGCGCATCGAGCCGGGTTGCCAGCGACTGGTTTTGTCTCTTCAACCCGGCGTTTTCGGCTTCGAGCCTCTGGATTCTGGCTTCTGCCTTCTGACTTCTGCCTTCAACCTTTTCATTCAGCCCCTGGATGGCCGCCAGCGCCACGCCGCCTTCGTCAATCGGCGCGATGTGCTTGTCGTCCGTGCCGATGTTGAAAAGGGAATAAAAATCCTGCGCGACCGGGCCGACGTGCCGCGTCGCCGCGTCCTCCTTGTAACTCCATTCGCTGATGGGCAGGCGCGCGACCTCTTCCAGAATTTTCGATGAACTCACCGGCGCGAAATCCCGCTTGGCGGCGCGGTCGCTCAGGTTGTTGAACGTGCCATAGACCGTCACGCCTGCGCCATTGGCCACGAGCCGGTCGACTGTTGGCGCTGCGCCGGGAGTCGTGCCAACCGCCAAGTCAATCTGGCCATATTGCACTGAAATCCGGGACGTGAGGCCGCCCGCATTACTGTAATGGCCGCCGCCGGCGGCGTCGTAATAATAGTTGTAGCCGAGATGAATGCCGTCGCCGAGACCGGGATACGAGCCGTAGAGATAGCCGGCCGCGTTCCCGCCGCTGAGGGAGAGCTTGTGGTAGGCGGCCCCGCCGGACATCGCCAGATCGCCGGCGAACGTATTCAGTCCTGCGTTGAGCAGCGGGACGTTCGGTGAGAGCCTCGCATCCGACAGCGTGCCGGCAGTGATATTGCCGGCGTTCAGGTTGTTCAGCGCATTCGCGGTCGCCACGGACTGTCCGTCCAGGATCATGCCCGCGCCGCCGGTGAAGAACCGCACACCGCCGGTTGCGCGCACATTGAACTGATTAGGCGCGGTTGAAGCGAAGATCGAATTGCTGGAGGTATCCGACCAGACGAACGCGCCATTGTGATTGGCCTGGGCGAGATAGCCCGCTGCGAGGCTGTAGTCCCCGGCGGCGGCGTTGTCGTAGCCACCGGGCACGGAGGCGTAACTGCCCTGGCTGACGTTGCCAAAGCCGCCGCCGATCACCGAGGCAAAACCGCCGCTGGAGTTGAAGAACCCGCCGCTGACCACGGAGTATGAATTGTTCGCGAGGTTATTCCAGCCGCCGCCGATGGCGCTCGATCCGCCGGCGGCCTGGTTTGCTATTCCCCCCGCGACCGTCGCGTAATACGCGCTGCTGTCGTTTTGCTGGCCTCCGGCAATGGTCGCATACCAACTGGCAGATTGAACCAGGTTGCTGAAACCGCCGCCGATGGTTGAATACAGGCTATTGTTGACGTTCTGGGAGCCACCGCCGATAACGGCATGCTGCCCCGCAACCGTATTCAAAGATCCACCAGCGATGATCGCATCATAGCCGCCCGACTGAATCTGGTTGTACTGGCCCCCACCGATGGCACTATAAAAGACGTTCGATTGGATTGAATTATAGTAGCCGCCGGCGATGAGACTATACTCGCTGGACTGAAGTGAGTTTCCCGTGCCCCCGCCGATCGTGCTGTTATAGGCGCCGACCAGAGAATTATAGGAACCGCCCGCGATGACTGAATCGCGCGGGGCCGAGAAGCCATTCGGCGCAATGGTGTTGTTTTCGCCACCCACGATGGCTGCACCCCAGCTGCTCCCGGGATCGTTGCTGCTGGATTGCAGGCTGTTGTTCAAGCCGCCGCCAATGAAAGCGCCCAGCGAATTGCTCCGGATTATGTTTTGCACACCACCGCCGAGGAAGCCGTACCACGCACTGGCTTCAAGGACATTGTTTCGTCCACCGCCAATCGCGGAGCAGTATCCCCCATTGGTATTCTGGATGCCTCCGGCGATGACGGACTCGCTGGCGCCGCCCTGAATGGTATTGGCCACGCCGCCCCCAACCACCCCGTCGTAAGCCGCGGCCTGAATGGTGTTG
>DATJOW010000046.1:0-11802 GCA_035506715.1 Candidatus Acidiferrum sp.
ATCCGAACCATTGGCCCAGGTTGTCCCGTTGCAGGTAGCACTGCCGACCTGCAGCAATGTGGACGGACTGGTCGTGCCGATGCCAACCCGGCCCGAACTGTTCCAGACCAGCGCGATTTGCTGGCCATACTGGGCCGTGCCCAGGGCGCCGCCTGCCCAGCCAAAAAGCGCCGGGCCGTCCGGCGCGAATCCGGCAAAAGTCTTGCCCGTGCCGTACCAGCCGACCCCATGATTCGTGTCCGTGCCGGAACGAAAGAAGATCGAGCTGTCGTTCAATCGCACGCGACCCATCACGCTGAGGGCGGCGTCGGTCGGATTGTTGGTCCCGATTCCGACACCGCCCCCGGCCCGAATGAGGAATTGATTGCTGGCGGTTGAACTGAAGAAGCCGCTCGGCGAATAGTCTGCCCAAACAAAGGTGCCATAATGTAGCGCCTGAGCCTGGTACCCGGCAGCCAGACTAAAGAAACCTGACGCCGTGTTGCCGAAGCCTCCGGGTATGGTGGACGCGAGCCCACCGGCGGTGTTCGCGGCACCGCCCCCCACCGTGTCCCAAGTTTCATTGGCGGTGTTGCCGGTGCCGCCGGTAACGGTGGCAAAGGCGCCACTGGCCGTGTTGCCGGAGTAACCGTCAGCAGCATCAATGCCCCCGCCTCCGACAAACGCACCGATCCCGCTCGCGGCATTGCCATAACCGCCACTGACGGTTGCCATATCCAGGCTGGCGCTATTCGCCAAGCCACCGCCAATGGTTGTATAAATACCGCTGGCGGTGTTCCCCCCGCCGCCGCCGACCGACGCCCCCGTGTTGCCTGCCGTATTGGCGGCACCGCCAACGACTGAGGAATGGTCTCCGCTCGCCAGATTTCCTGCATCAATTCCATCCGAACCGCCGCCACCAATGAAGGAACCGTACCCGGTGGCGCTGTTGCTCCATCCGCCACCGATGACCGCGTAGGCACCCGAATTCGTATTCTGTGATCCTCCGCCAATGACCGCGTTGCGACCATTCGGACCGACAAAATTGGCAGAGCCCCCGCCAATAATCGAATTGGTTGCGTTCCGGATCACATTCAACTGGCCGCCACCAATGAAACTGAAATCGGCTGTGGCGGCGTTGCCGAAACCGCCGCCCACCATCGCGCGCTGACCACCGGCCAGGTTGCCATCGCCACCAGCGACCGTCGCCGCGTAGTTGGTCGCCGAATTGAATACGCCGCCGGCCACGGTGGCAAAGGCGGCATCCGTCAAATCACCATCGTTCGATCCGACCTTGTTGCCGAAACCGCCGCCGACCGTCCCATCGTTGTCGTAAACCGCCTCAAAATCACCGCCGCCGAAACCGTTGACAGCGCCTGAGGGCGCATTGCCACCGGCGATCACCGCGCCACTCACGCCGCCGGCGAGGACTGACGGGTGCACCGCAGCCAGACCGCCGACCACGTTGGGCAAGGTTGTCCCGGGAACAATCTGCAGCGCAGTCAAATTGTTGACTTTGAGCGTGAGGGCCTTGTTGTCGGTGGTGCCCAGGAATTGGGCGCCCGGGGTGGTGCCGGTGTTCCCGCCAAGTTGCCAGAAACTGCCGGCGCCCAAGCCGTTGAGCGTGGCGGCATTGACATTGGTCACACTCGCGCCGTTGCCGGAGAAACTGCCGGCGAAGGCGTTGTTGGCATTGCTCAACGTCACGGCGCTGCCGTACGTGCCGGCCGCCAGCCCGCCGCTGACCACGTTTTCGGCCGTGATGGCATAAGGCGTCGGCGTCAATTGCTGCCGTGGCGCGAGGGTGGTAAAACCGCCTGTTCCGTTCGTCCGCACCGCAATCTCCAGCCAGTTGCTCGTACCGGTGAAAACTCCCGGCCCGAAGTCCACCAGCGTCGTAAACAACCCGTTGCTCACTGTCGTGGCGCTGTTCGTCAACGGCCCGGCCAAGGCGCTGCCGCCGCTGCTGACGCTGAACAGCGTGAAGGTCAGGTCATAGCTGCCATTGGCGGGGTTGTTGCCGTTGTTCAATCGGCCTTGGTAGGTAAACGCCGTGCCCTGCGCAAAGGCGGGCAGAAGCCCCAAGCACCAAACCCCAACCACCACAGAAGCTCCAAACCTCAAACCCGAAAGGCCGGGCGAGCTGAGGAGTGGTTTTCGATCCAACTGATTGGCGACGGGGTGCTCGTTGGGATATTGGGTATTGGGAGTTTTCATCGTTCACCTCCATTCGGTTTCTGGTTCATCATTTGGACAAGTTCCTTGAGTTCGATGACCGTTTGCTTCAACTCCGCGATCTCGGTTTCCTTCTGTTCCA
Organism: Candidatus Acidiferrum sp.; assembly: GCA_035506715.1. Taxonomy (GTDB): domain Bacteria; phylum Verrucomicrobiota; class Verrucomicrobiia; order Limisphaerales; family UBA11358; genus UBA11358. The sequence goes on from DATJOW010000046.1 coordinate 2,297, forward strand.
GGTTCGCTTCGAGCTTCTGGATTTTGGATTCTGCATTCTGACTTCTGTCTTCCAACTTCTCATTCAATCCCTGAATCGCCGCCAGCGCCACACCGTCCGCATCCACGGTGGCGATGTGCTTGTCATCGTTTCCATTCAAGCCGAAGGCGGCCTGAAAATCCTGCGCCATTGGGCCGATATGGCGGACGCCTTCGACGGTCTTGTAGTTCCACTCGGAAATGGGCAACGTGGCGACTCTTTCCAGGACTGCCTTGGTGTCCACTCGAGCAACATTCTCCTTGGCGTTGCGGTCGCTGGTCGAATTAAAGGTGAGCGCATCAATGGCGCCGTTGGTCTGGATGTCAGCGACAAAGCCCCCGGCGTTGCCGAACTGGGCGATGAGCCCGGTGCCTTGCGCGGAGACGCTCAGCGCTCCATTTAACGTGGCACCGGAGGCGACGACCCGCAGGGCTGGGGCGGCGGAGGGCGCGAAGCTCGAGTAAAGATTCTGGAACATAGCCACGGCATTCCCAAAACCGCCCTGCCGCTGCCCGGAAACCGCCAGCAAGGGCACATTGGCGAAAAAGTTGTTGGCAACATTGATGTTCGTGTTGACGGTCAGCGTACCGGAAGTTGTCAGTGCACCCAGCACGTTGACGTTGGCGGGTGACCACGTAAGCACAGGAACCTGTCCACCGCTGGCCGTGCCCAGTGCTCCGCCGGCAAATCCCCACAGCACCGGCCCGTCCACCTGTGCGTTGCCGTTGCCGAAGTTCGTGACGGTATTGCCGTTGTAAGCCAGGCCGTGGTTGTGGTCCGACCCGGTCTCGCCGCGCAAATACATCGCGTGCGAAAAAAGATAACTGTTGGTGTTTACACAGAAGTTGCCTTCGGGCGTCGAGGTGGTGTCAATGCCCACACCGCCGCGCGCGCGCAGCAGGAATTGGTTGGCGGTGGTGGAGGAGAACGGCACGCCCAGCGAATCCGCCCAGACAAAGGCGCCATTATGCAAAGCCTGAGCGGAATTACCGGCGGCGAAGCTGTAGTTGCCCGACGCCAGGTTCAAATAACCACCCGGCACCGTGGCGGCAAAGCCGCCGTTGGTGTTGAACAACCCGCCCCCGATGGCCGCCTGGCCGGCCCCATTGAGCACCGTATTAAAGTTGCCGCCGGCAATTGTCGCACAGGATGCGTTCGTGCCAATGACGCTGGCGACACCGCCCCCGATGGTGGCACCGATTGCCGGATCGATGACGTTTCCGTTACCGCCGGATATCGTGGAACGATCCGCGCCACTTTGAATGGTATTGCCCCAGCCCCCTGCTACGGTCGATTCCGTGCCGCCGTTGGTATTGAAAAAGCCGCCGCCAATCGTAGCCAGTGTGGCATTATTGGCGATCGTATTGAAGTTGCCACCGGCAATCGTCGCACAAGTTGCGTTCGTACCTACGACATTAGCTACCCCGCCGCCAATGGTGGCGCCAGCCGACGCGCCTATTTGATTACCGTTACCGCCCGAAATCGTGGATCGGTCCGCCCCGTTTTGAATGGTATTGGCCAGACCGCCCGCCATGGAGGAATTGGTACCCAAATTCACATTGCCCGGTCCACCGGTCAGCACCGGCTGACCATCCACCAAGATTCCCGCGCCACTGGTGACGAGGCGCACGCCGCCCTGGGCGCGGACATTGAATTGATCGCTGGCACTGGAAGCAAAATCGGCCGCCTGCGAATCGGCCCAGACAAAGGCTCCTTGATGAACAGCCTTGGCCCGCTGCCCGACCGCAAAGCTGAACATTCCACCCGCCATATTTCCAGCTCCACCCGGCACCGTAGCATAGGAGTTTGTGACCAGATTGTTATAGCCACCGCCCAAAAATGAGCCGATTGCATTGGCCTGAATCGAGTTGTTACCACCACCGCCCAGAACCGCATAAGTGGCGTTTGATTGGATGTTATTACCACTACCGCCGCCTAAAATCGCGTCGGTCGCATTCAGGATGGAATTGCCGCTGCCACCACCCAAAAACGAATAGCCGGCATTGGGCAGAATGGAATTGCCCGAGCCACCGACCAGGACCGAGAAGGCGGAATTGGTCTCGATGGAATTGCCGAAACCGCCACCCAGAAATGTATTGCCGGAAAGAATGGAGTTATTCTGGCCACCGACCAGAACCGATAAATCGGAGAATGGCCAGATGATGTTCCCAAAACCACCGACCAGAACCGATTCTGAACAATTAGTCTGGATGGAATTATAATAGCCGCTACCTAAAAATGACGCGAGGGCATTGGGCTGAATGGAATTGCCAATTCCGCCGCCGATGACCCCAAAGTCAGCGGAAACGCTATTGGTCCGGGGGACTCCGGCATAATTCGTCGCGCCCCCGCCACCAATGGTCGCGCCGATCACGCCCCCCGCCACGTAATTGACCGGCGATCCCTCGATAATATCCGGCGCTCCGCTGGAATTTGGTTGAATGGTGATGCCACTGCCCCCTCCGGAAACCAGCAAAGGCAGACCATCGGCTGTAATGCCGGCACCGCTCGTGACGAAGCGCACGCCGCCATTGGCCCGCACACTGAAAGAATTGTCCTTGAGCGAACCGAACGGCACTTCGAATCCCGAATCATCGGCCCAAACAAACGAACCGGCGTTGGTGGCCTGGGCATCGAACCCGGCAGCCAAACTGTAAACACCAGCCATGTTTTCCCGGCCGCCAGGAACGGTTCCGGCAAAACCAATCACTGAGTTCAGCAGGCCACCACCGATGGCCTCGTAACCGGCATTGTTGGTAACGTGGTTGTACTGGCCGCCGCCGATGGTTGACCCAAAACTGCCGCCAATGTTGTAGGCTCCGCCGCCAATGGTTGCGACCGTGCCGTTGGTCAGGATCTGATTTTGAAAACCGCCGCCGGCAAGGGAATACAGGCCGCCGTTGGTATTTTGATAGCCGCCACCAATCAACGAGTAATTGGCGCCAGCCAGAATTGTATTCTGCCACCCGCCCCCGATAGCCGAGGCAAAGGCCTGGTTGGTGTTGAATGCTCCGCCCCCAATTTCGGCATAAGGCGCCAAGGCACTGTTGACAGCGCCACCGGCCACGGTTGAGGCGACCGCATAAGGCGCATTGGTGCCGCCGGCAACATTGTAAACCCCACCACCAACGGTTGAACCTACGCTGCCCAACGGCACGATATTGGCCCCGCCACCGGCAATGACACCAAAATCTGCCAAGACTTCGTTGGTATAACCGACCCCCTGATAATTCGTCGCGCCGCCGCCGCCGATGACTGCGCCGGTTACACCATTGCCCACGAAGTTCGCCGATGAACCGCCAATCACATTGGGCGCGGCCTCACCCGCAACCCCCGGCTCATATCGCATGACCCGCGCGTTGTTCACCCAGATTTCCACCGGCTGATTGTTCGTGCTGCCCAGGAACTGGCCGCCGGAAACATTGTTGCCGCCGGTTTGCCAGAAATTTCCGGCCGTCATACCATTCAGCGATGTGGCGTTCACATTGGTCACGCCCAACCCATTCCCGGTCAAGGCGTTCGCCGCGACCGTTCCGGTAAAAACCGGACTGGCCGGAAGGTTGCCATTGGGAATCGTTCCGCTCAACTGCCCGGCCGGCAATACGCCCAGCAGATTGCTCGCGGTGCCGGCAAAGATGGCATACGGCACCGGCGTCAATTGCTGCCGCGGCGCGAGGGTGGTAAAACCGCCGCCGCCGTTCGTCCGCACCGCAATCTCCAGCCAGTTGCTCGTACCGGTGAAAACTCCCGGCCCGAAGTCCACCATCGTCGTAAACAATCCGTTGCTCACCGTCGTGGCGCTGTTCGTCACCGGCCCGGCCAACGAACTGCCGCCGCTGTTGACGCTGAACAGCGTGAACGTCAGGTCATAGCTGCCATTGGCGGGGCTACTGCCGTTGTTCAACCGCCCCTGGTAAGTGAACGCCGTGCCCTGGGCAAGCACGGTTGAGAGTTGAAAGTTGAAGGTTGAGAGTAGCAGCAAGAGCGCCGCTCGTTTGATGATTTTGATTGCGAGTTTGGTTTTCATAGCCATTTGACTTACAGTTTCAGACTTGCATGAGTGCTGCAGGATTCTCGGCACTTGGGTCAAAACAGGACCTCGAGCCGATAAAACTTCGTTGTTTGGGCGCTTGGCACGTCAGTCATGTAGTTGGTCGAGCCATTCCCCGGAACCGGGGCACCCAGATTCTGCCAGTCGTTGCTGGAGTTGAGCGGAGAAGTCCACTGCAACTGATAGTTGATGTTCGTTTGGGTCTTCCAACTCAACTCGAACGCTTTCGCGCCCGTCTGTCGGATCGCCAGCACGGGTTGCAGGGAAACAAACGCTAAATCGTCCAAGGCAAAGTCGTTGCCGTAGCTGACAGTGCTGAGATCAACAATCGCCAACGTGGCCGTGAGATTGGTACCGGAGTTCCATGCGACCGCGAAATTCGTCCACACTCCGGCGCTGGCCGGCAAACTGAGATCCGCACTGGAAGGGCTGCCGTTGATCAGGAACCTCAATGTGGCCGGATTGAACGGGTCTGCCGAAGCCGCCCAGCCGGAAAACAGATAATCCATCCCGGGTGAAATGTTGACGGTCTCCGACCAGGCGACTTTGTCGGATGTCGGATAACCGTCAAACAGCGCCATCAATCCCGCGCCGGTGGTGTGGTCCACGAACAATGTGTAGGCAGGATTGAAATCCTGCGAGTTGGTGCGGATGCCGAACGTGTCCGGCGTTTGGCTCTGGCTGGAGGATATGAAAAAATAATCCGTGGAAAAGCCGCTGTTGCCGGCGCTGAAATCGCCGTTAAGCAGGAGGTTTTGGGCAAACGCGCACTGGCAAATCAAGAGCGGCGCGCTAGCGAAGATGCAGAAAATTGATTTCACGGTCGCGTTCCCTTCAGTTTGATTTTTGGGCGAGCAGCATCTTTTCCAAGGCTTCGAGACGCTTCTCCAGCGATCCATTTTGCTGTCTCAACTCCGCGTTCTCGTTCTCTAACTTCTGCATTCTGGATTCTGAATTCTGACTTCCGACTTCAACCTTTTCGTTGAGTCCCTGGATCGCCGCCAGCGCCACGCCGCCTTCGTCAATCGTGGTGATGTGTTTGTCGTCCGGGCCGACGCCGAATGCGGCGTAGAAATCCTGGGCCATCGGGCCCACGTGTTGCACGCCCGGTTCCGTGATGTAATTCCATTCGCTGATCGGCAACCCCGCCACTTTGGCCAGCATCACTTGCGAGTCAATAGTCTTGATGTTCTCCTTGTGCGCCCGGTCACTCCCCTGCGCCAGCGTGCCCCATAACGACGCATTCCCGTTGGGCTGTAGAGTTAGAATATTCGTCCCGCTCCCGCCAATCGTGGGACTGACGAAAAAGTTCAGCACGTTGGGCGAGCCGCCGCCCGCCGCGATGTCCCAGACACCACCACTGCTGCCGCTGACCATCCGGAGGCGCGCGTAATCCCCACTGGTCGTCTGGTCCAGTCGTAACTGGGGATTGGACTGGGTGCCATTGGAAGTTACCTGCAATTTTGCGCTTGGATTGTTCGTGCCGATGCCCACGGAAGTGGTATTCCAAAACAGCACTGCCCGGTCACTGCCGTTCCGCGTCCCCAGCAAGCCTCCACCAAAGCCCCACAGTGCCGGCCCGTCCACCTGGTACTGGCCGGTGCCAAAATTGGTGACGGTGTTGCCGTTGTAGGCCAACGCGTGATTGTGGTCTGGACCCGTCTCGCCGCGCAGATGAAGGACATGGGAAAACAGATAGGTGTTGGTGTTGATGGACAAATCACCTTCAGGCGTCGAGGCGGTGTCGATGCCGACGCCGCCTTGCGCGCGGATGAGGAATTGATCGTTGGCCGTGGAGGCGAAAACGGCGTTTTGCGAATCCGCCCAAACGAAGGCACCTTGGTGCAAAGCTTGTGCCTGCCGGCCGGCGGCAAAACTGTAATTTCCGCTTGCGGTATTTTCAAATCCCCCGGGCACCGTGCTGCAAAAGCTGCTGGCGGTGTTATCGCTGCCACCGGCAACGACTCCCAGAACCCCGCTCGCGGTGTTCTGAATGCCGCCTCCGACCGCGGCCTCCGTGCCCGCAATATTTTGCCGACCGCCAGCTATGGTCCCAAAATCCCCGGTAACGCTGTTCGTATAACTGAAGCCCAACGAGTAATTGGTTGCCCCGCCACCGCCGATGGTCGCGCCGACAACGCCGTTAGCCACGAAGTTTACCGGGGAGCCGCCGATGATGTTCGGGGCGCCGTTGGTGTTCGGTTGGATGGTGATGCCGCTGCCACCGCCTGAAATCAGTAGCGGCCGGCCATCTATCGTCATCCCTGCGCCGCTGGTTATAAATTGAACGCCACCCCGGGCGCGGACGTTGAATGAGTCGCTCGTCATCGAACCAAACGCACCATTTTGGGAATCGGCCCAGACGAACGCGCCATCGTTCGTCGCCTGTGCCTGATATCCGGCCGCAAACGTATAATTGCCGCTCGCCACATTGCTGTAACCGCCCGGAACCGTGGCACCAACCCCATAAGCCGTGTTGCCAACCCCACCACCAATGCTGTTGCCCGCCAGCGCATTAACAAAATTCCCCGAGCCGCCGGCGATGGTCCCGTAATAGCTGAGATTGGTATTGTTGAGCCCGCCGCCGATCACCGCCCCGGCCGTCGGCCCCAGAATCAGGTTGTCATTCCCGCCACCGATCGTCGCGTCGCGCGCCTGAACGCTCACCCGGTTGTTCACCCCGCCGCCAATGGTGGAGTCATAGGCAAGATTCATGATCAAATTGTTATTTCCGCCGCCGATGGCCGAAAACTGGGAACCGCTTTGGACGTAATTGTTCAGCCCGCCGCCGATGGCAACGTAAGAACTACCATTGGTGTTGCCAGCCCCGGCAACGAAGGAGCCGCCACCGGTCAACACCGGATTGCCATCCACCGTCATGCCCGTGCCACTGGTTACGAAAACTACGCCACCGTTGGCGCGTACGCTAAATTGATTGGTGGTTGTGGAACCAAAGGCGCCGTTCTGCGAATCGGCCCAGACGAACGCGCCATCGTTCGTCGCCTGCGCCTGATATCCGGCCGCAAATGCATAATTGCCGCTCGCCACATTGCTGTAACCGCCCGGAACCGTGGCACCAACCCCATATGCCGTGTTGCCAACCCCGCCACCAATGCTGTTGCCCGCCAGCGCATTGACAAAATTCCCCGAGCCGCCGGCGATGGTCCCGTAATAGCTGAGATTGGTATTGTTAAGCCCGCCGCCGATCACCGCCCCGGCCGTCGGCCCCAGGATCAGGTTGTTATTCCCGCCACCGATCGTCGCATCGTGCGCCTGAACGCTCACCCGGTTGTTCACCCCGCCGCCAATGGTGGAGTCATAGGCAAGATTCATGATCAAATTGTTATTTCCGCCGCCGATGGCCGAAAACTGGGAACCGTTTTGGATGTAATTGTTCAGGCCGCCGCCAACGGCTGCGGAGGAACTGCCATTGGTATTCCCTGTCCCGGCAATGAATGAGCCGCTCGCATTCTGGAAGCTGGACGCTATGACCGTCCCGGAAAAATTCGGGTTCGCCGGAAGATTACCGTTGGGAATTGTTCCGCTCAACTGGCCGGCCGGCAATACGCCCGCCAGATTGCTTGCGCTCCCGGCGAAAATCGCATAGGGCGCCGGCGTCAATTGCTGGCGCGGTGCCAGCGTCGTAAAACCGCCCGTTCCGTTCGTCCGCACCGCAATCTCCAGCCAGTTGCTCGTACCGGTGAAAACTCCCGGCCCGAAGTCCACTATCGTCGTAAACAACCCGTTGCTCACCGTCGTGGCGCTGTTCGTCAACGGTCCGGCCAAGGCGCTGCCGCCGCTGCTGACGCTGAACAGCGTGAAGGTCAGGTCATAGCTGCCATTGGCGGGGTTGTTGCCGTTGTTCAACCGGCCTTGGTAGGTAAACGCCGTGCCTTGGGCGAAGGCCGGAAGGCAGAGGGCGGACAGCAGTTGGCAGAGGGTGATGAGTTTGAGTTTGGTGTTCATGGTTGGCTGCGTGTTTCCGGGTAAAACCAAAGCCTTTGAAACTAATTTCATTTCGATGGGTGAGCGGCTGGACCGGGGGCCTTATTGAATCCGCACGATGGTCATCGTCACGGCGGGACCCACGATGGAGCCGCCGGCCAGCCCGGCGCTCGTGCTGCTGCCCCGCAACTGCAGCTTCAAAGTGTCGCCCGCCGTGGCGCTCACGAGGAAGCTCCGTGAAATATCCGAAGTCTGTCCGGATACGGTCATGACGACTCCGGCAGAACTTCCGGAAACTCCGGTCCCATTGAGCATTGCCCGCATCGAAACGCTGATCGCCGAACTCGCGCTGATCGTGGCAACCCCAGTGTATTGGATTAAATACAACCCCGTCTGGACGTTCGTGTAAGTTGCCGTGCCAGAGGTGTGCGTCCAGCCGTCCATCAGCGTGTCGGTGCCAAAAGTGATGTCTTGATAAGCGTTGGCCGCGGCGACCGTTTGGGGACCGCTGTCATAAGCCGAGACGTAATTCCCCGACGGCGCGCCCACACTGCCGTTGGCGGCAGCGGTAATCCGCCCCTTGGAATCCACGGTGATGTTGGCCGCGGAATAAATTCCGGGCGTAACCGTGGTGTTCGCCAGCGTCGTCGCCACGCTGCCGGCGGCGGACGTCACGTCGCCGGTCAGCCCGGGCATTCGCCCGTTGGCGAGCGTGCCGCTGGTGATGACGGAGGCGTCGAGGTTGGTAATCCGGTTAAACGTCGCTACGTTCTGTCCGTCCAACGTCATTCCCGCACCGGCAGTTTCAAATCGAACGCCGCCGCCGGAGCGGACGCTGAACTGGTTAGGGGCGGTGGAATTGAATGCTTGGCTCGCGCTAGCATCGGCCCAGACAAAACTGCCACTGTAAATGGCCGACGCGTACTGTCCGGCGGCAAAACTATAGTCGCCGGTTGCTTGGTTTTCCGTACCGCCCGGGACCGTGGCGCAGTAACCGCCAGCGACGTTGAACAAACCTCCCCCTACCGTCGCCCGGCCACCACTGCTCAAGTTGGCGTAGCCACCACCCACCGTGGCATCAAAACCGGGGCTGGTGTTGAATTCGCCGCCGCCAACGGTGGCATAAAGCCCGCTTTGGTTGTATTGCCCGCCGCCGACGGTCCCGCCGGATCCGTTGGTCGAAATTTTGTTAAACATGCCGCCGCCAATCGTGCCAACAGAGGCGCTGGTTTGAACGATGTTGTTGTATCCGCCAGCGATAATGGAATCTCCCGCGCCCCCCTGGATGACATTCCACACTCCGCCGGCAATGGTCGAATATTCGACGCTCGTCTGGATGATGTTCCCGTTGCCACCGCCAATCGCGGAGCAGTATCCCCCATTGGTATTCTGGATGCCTCCGGCGATGACGGACTCGCTGGCGCCGCCCTGAATGGTATTGGCCACGCCGCCCCCAACCACCCCGTCGTAAGCCGCGGCCTGAATGGTGTTG
>DATJOW010000047.1:0-32025 GCA_035506715.1 Candidatus Acidiferrum sp.
GGTGCCAATCCTGAACAGAGTTCCTTTCCCGACCAGACCGCCGTTTTCCGTCGTCCCATATAGGGTTTCTCCCGAGAGCACTAAGCCTCCAATGGGTAAAGCGCCATTCGTGCCATTGAAGTTGAACAGAGTGGCAAAGCCAGTCCCATCGGTATTGACCTTGAATATTGTGCCGTAATTTGAGGTGCCACCGCTAGCCGTAGTCCCGTACAAAGTGTCGCCGGACAAGACCAATGTCCCGTACGGGTTTGCTCCATTAGTCCCATGGAAAGTCCAGAGTACGAGGAAACCAGTGCCATCGAGGTTGACCCGAAACACCGTGCTGCTTGCGGCTGCCCCGTACAAAACGTTATTTGAAAGCAGCACACCCCCTTGCGGCCAACTTCCATCCGCGCCGCAGAAGTTGTGCAGATTCGTAAAAGTCGTCGCCAGAACTCTTAAAATTGCCGGGGAGCTAGTTACACTACCGAAAAGGTTCGTGACGACCACCATGTATGCCCCGGCATCCCCGAGTTGCACGTTCAAAAGGCGGAGACCAGAGTTCGTGGCACCTGAGATATGGCTGCTGTCATAAAACCACTGGTAACCAAGGGGTAGTGAGCCCGCAGCAACAACGGCGAAGTCCACGGTGTCCCCAACCGAGGCGGCTTGTCTGGAAGGCGGGGTCACGATAACAGGCGGTGAATTAGGCGGCGAACTAATCGGCGCAGTGGGCCGGCCGCCAAAAGTCGGGCCCCAGCCTGTGGTCCACGGCAGGAAATAGACGGTCGCATTGCTGTCACCGGTGAACACAGACAAGTCCTCAAGGCTTGGAGCGTTACCCTGAAAATAGACGCTAGTCAGGCTTGTGCAGTAGCAGAATGCCGCGTCCATGATGCCGATGACGCTGTCGGGGATTGTCAGACTGGCCAAGTTGCTGCAGTGGTAGAACGCACATCTACCGACGCTGGTAACGCCCTCGGGAATCGTGACGCTCGTCAGATGGGTGCAATAGTAGAAGGTCGCTTCCCCGATATTGGAAACGCTCTTGCCTATCGTGACGTTAGTCAAACCACTGCAGTAATAGAATGCGTAGTACCCGAGGCTGGTTACGAAGTCAGGGATCTTCATGCAGGTCAGGCTGATGCAGTTCCCGAATGCGGTGTTACCGATGCTGGTAACGCCGTTGGGAATCGTGACGTTGGTCAGGTTTGTGCAGTAGTAGAAAGCCTCGTCCCCGATGCTGGTGACACTTTCCGGGATAATGATTGTTTTGAGACCGTAGCAGGACGAGAACGCAAAGCCTCCAATGTTAGTGACGGCATTAGGGATCGTGTAACTTCCAACTTTTGCCCCCGGACATTGGATGAGCGTGGTCTGGCTCTTATTGAATAAGACACCGTCTATACTGCTATACGCGGGGTTGAGCGCATCCGCCGTGATCGCCCTTAGGTTGGTGCAGTCAAAAAATACCCCGTTTCCAATGCTTGGGACACTCTTGCCTATCGAGACGTTGGTCAGGCTGCCACATTCAAGGAACGCAGAATCCCCAATGCTGGTGACGCTGTCGGGGACCGTGATGCTGGTTAGATCAAGGCAATCGCAGAATGCAAATCTTCCGATGTTGGTTAGGCTGTTGCCTAGGGTGACGTTGGTTAGACTGCTGCACCAGCAGAATGCATCGTATCCGATGCTGGTGACGCTATCTGGGATCGTAACACCCGTCAGGCTTGAGCAGCCGTAGAACGCATTGTCCCCAATGCTGGTGACCGGGAGGCCATTAATCGTGCTGGGGATGGTAACCGCCCCGCCGAGGCCATTATATCCCGTGATGGTGATCGTGCCATTGTTGGTTACGTAAGTAAACGTGGGCAAGAAACGGATGTAGTCCAAGAGGAAAATATTGCGCGAATGATAACCTACAAAGTCGGAGGGAGCGGTAAACCGCAACTCACCGATCTGGCCTGCAAACTGGCTCACATCACCACTCAGAACGCTGGTCCCACTCCCGTCTCCGCTCACGATACTCAAAGGGATTTGAATTCCGTTAAACGTTACCACCACGTCTGCGTTACCCCAGCTGGAAGAACTCCAAGAGGGACTGTAGTTGAACTGTATGCTCGAAGCGTCCGTCGGAATCCACCCCGTCTGGGCGATCGACGCTGCGGCGTCGTACGAAGGGTATGGGGTGTTGGGGTCGAAGCCGGAGTAGAGGCACGCACAATAACGGCCGTGTGTTACCGGGCCAGCCGCAGGATCAAATGCATTCGTGGAATCAAGAATTGAGATTCCCGCGGTGTCCAGCCATTCGCGATCATATTGGGCTGCGGTTAGCTGGTTGGTCCCGCAGTAGCCGGTCCAACCCGGAAATGCCTGGGTAAAGCTAACACTCGTAGGGGCGCCGCGGATTCGAGTCGCAAGCTCGAAATCCAGATTGTAAAAGTTTTGGGCGGAGGCGGTCAGCCCCACGCCCGCTAGGAAACACGATATCAAGGTTTTCTTTATGCCCCAGGACCCACTGGCTTTCAGCGGGGTGGTGGATAATGTCCGCGGCCAATTCCACAAAGTTGTATTCGTGTTCATAGAGAACGCCTTCCTTGATTCGGCAACCCGTCGGTTAGCCCCTCGGCATCGATAATCCGGGCTTTGCTCGAATCCAAGAAGTAGGACGGCTTTGTCAGGCTGGTTTGGAAGAGTATGACCGCTCGCTCGAGTTGCAGTTCATCGCCAAGAAATCGCCGGGAGCGGGTTCTAAAAATCAGGCGGGTGAACGCTTCAACCCACTCACCCGGTCCGCGCCAGACTGAGAACTGGCGGTTCATGCCGGTTTACTGAGCCGTGTTCCGCACGCGCGTCGTTGGCCGAAGGAAGGCGAGTCAACGACTCGTGGCAGCCATCAGGAACAATTCTACAGTAATAGCAACAGATAAGCAAGCTGTATTCAGTCAACCGCTTAGCGCCAGTGGACACGCGAGGCCCGGCTCGCCTCGCCCGCAGGCTCTCCACGACGGATTTGGAATACCTGTTCACGGAAGATTGAGCCGGTAGCAACGGACGCAAGTCCGCTCCATTTAAGACTCCTTTGAAGTCAGAGCCGGCTCACGTCGGCTGCTGCGGTTTTACGAGGGCGGCGACCAGATCCGGAACTCGCCGCTGCAATGGAGCAGGGCCAGCATTTGCAGCAGGCCGTCGTAGTAACGCCAACGTCCCGTCGGCACCGGCGTGTTCCACAACGCTTCCACAAATTCCCTCACCCGCGGCTGGGTCGCCGCCAGGCTGGCCACGGCGTTGATCGCCACCAAACCCGGCGAGTGGTCGGTGCTCAACGGTCGGCCGGCCAGCGTGAATTGATTGGCGTAGTTGGTCATTCCCTGGCCCGCAAAAAAACCCTGCAACCGGTCGCTCAACTGCGGTTGCCGGCTGTCCTTGGCCCACCAGGCCCAATCCATCGCCCAGTTCATCGCGGTGCGCCATGAATCAAACTGGAAATTGGCGCTGTTGGTGTTCCAGGGCGCCGCCCAGGGCGTGCCGTCGAAATGGGCGTAATCCGGCGTCAGGCCGGTGCCCGGATGCGCAGCGCGTTGAAGGAAATCCCGGCTGGCCACGGCGGCCGCGGCCCAGAATTTCCGGTCACCCGGCGGACCCCACCGGGCCCACAGTTCATAAAACGCCGGCAGGTGATAAGAAGGGTCGGTATGATTCCAGTGGTTGGTTACCGGCGTGAAGCGGACGAGTTTGGATTCGGGGTCGAAAAGAGCGCCGGCGGTCATCGGTCCGTTAATCGTGGCTCCGGTGATGAGCGCCCGATGTCGCAGGTCGGCAAGCAACCGGTCGGCCTCGGCCCGGTAATTATAGATTCCCGTCCCGTTGCCCCAGCGGTTCGCGGCAAAGTAGAGCGACATGGCAAAATATTGTTCGCCATCCGGCGCGGGCATTTCGTCGTTGGGCATGCCGTTGGTTTTCACGGACCAGGAGAAAAAGCCGTAAGCCGGATGTGTCGGCGTGCCGTGATACATGTACGTCCGGGCCCAGTTCCAAATCGCGTCGAACTCGGCCTTCCGGTTCAACTGCACGGCGATCATCATGCCGTAGGACATGCCCTCGGAGCGCACGTCCAGATTGCCGACATCACAGATGTAGGCCAACGAACCGCTGGCATTGGTGCCGGCGGTAAAATAAACCGCTTGGTCGGCCGGGTCGCCATGAAACAATTGATCGAAGGCGGCGTTGACTTTTTGTGCCACCTCAGCCTGGGAATGGCCGGCTTCGACAAACAGATTGCGGTATCGGCCGGTGGCGAACGCGCCGGCGTCTTGGGGCGATGATGGTTGGGCCAATAACGTACCAGCGGATAAAATGAGCAGCCAGGCGATACCCCGCGGTACGGCCGATGAAATTTGAGCGGTTTGTTTGTCTGTCATGTACAGACCAAGCATAGGATTTCCGGTTAATTTGCCAAGCACCGGCTCTTTGAATGGCTTCCTGTTTCAACGACGTGGAAGGCAGTGGCATTACATATTAATCCGCACGAACCGGGAATTTGGGGAACGGTAGGGCGCGTCACTCCGTGCGCGCCATCTGCTATGGACCGCGGCGGGCAGAGGACTGCCCGCTCTACCCAACGTTACAGTTCCAAGGTGAAATTGGTGTTATTCGTACCGCAACGACTCGATGGGATCGAGGTTGGCCGCCTTGTAGGCCGGGTAGGTGCCGAACACGATGCCGACTACGGAGCAGATCAATAACCCGAGCACAATCCAGTCCACGGGGATGGCCGGCGGAGCGCTCATGTACCAGGCGAGGCAGTTGCCGCCGAGGATGCCCAGCACCACACCGATGACCCCGCCGATTTCGCACAGGGCGATGGCTTCCATGATGAACTGGCTCATGATGTTGCGTTTCTTGGCCCCGATGGCGCGGCGGATGCCGATTTCCCGCGTCCGTTCCGTGACCGAGACGAGCATGATGTTCATGATGCCAATGCCGGCGGCGAGCAGGGCGATGGAACTGACCACCGCCACACCGATGCGCACGGCGAGGGTGAACGAATTGAACTGGGTGATCATGGAACTGTTGGAGAGGATCTCGAAGTCATTTTCCTGTCCGGGTCGGACCTTGCGGATGGCGCGCAGGATGCCGGTGGCTTCCTCCACACAGGCGTCGTAACTGGCCGGGTCGGGCGCCTGCACCAGGAGCTGGAGGCTGCGCCACCAACTGCCGCCGTAGCGGTTCAGGCCGGTGGTGATGGGGATGACGGCAAAATTGTCCTGATCACCCCCCAGCGAGTTGCCCTGCGGCTCCAGCACGCCGACGACGGTGTAATTGATGCCGTCAATTTTGAGCTTTTCCCCGACGGGTGAGGTGGACGGGAACAGGTTGGTGGCCAGGGTCGCGCCCAGCACGCAGACGTCACGCACGCCCTGGATGTCCGGGTCGGCCAGGATTCGCCCTTCGGCCAGCGTCCAGTTGCGCGCGGAAAAGCTGCCGGGGGTCTCGCCGAGCATCTGCACGTCGGGCGCCGTCTTGGCGTGGGCCGTCTGGATTTCCCCGGCCCAGAAATAGGATTGAATGCCAACGCTGTGCGCCTGTGTCATTTTTTCCTGGAAGCGCAAGCCCTGCTGGAGGGTGATGTTTTTGCGGCGCCGGATTTTTTCAATGCCTTCCGGCAACGTGAAAAAGATGGCCGGCCACTTCCGGATCATGAACGTTTGGCTGCCGAGCTGGCTGATGTTGGCTTCGATCCGGCTTTGCAGCACGCGCATGGCCGTCATCACCACAATGATGGAGAAAACGCCGATCATTACCCCGAGCAGGGTGAGCGCCGAGCGCAGCTTATGCGCCGTCACGGCCGTCAGCGCCATGCCGGCGCTTTCCCGGATCTCCGCGAGCAACAGGGTTGGCTTGCGCAGTTTCATTCGCTTCGCAACGCCTCCACGGGATCCAGCCGGGCCGCGCGCCAGGCCGGGAAAATGCCCGACAGCACCCCGGTGATCAACGAGACCAGCAGGGCGATGGCAACGACGGTGAGCGACATCGTGGCCGGCAGGAACCGCTGAATCACGAGCGTCAGGGGCCAGGCGATGGCCAGTCCCACCAGTCCGCCAATCAAACAGATCGCCGCCGCCTCGATCAGGAACTGGAGCAGGATCGTCCGGCGTTTGGCGCCGATGGCCTTGCGGATGCCGATTTCCCGGGTCCGCTCGGCCACGGACACAAACATGATATTCATGATGCCGATGCCGCCCACGAACAGCGACAGGCCGGTGATGAACAAGCCGACGGTGGCGATGACGCCGGTCACCCGGTGCACCATCACCAGGATCTGGTCCTGCTGATTGATGGCGAAGTCGTCGGGGTCGCTGGGCGCCAGGTGCCGGATTTTTCGCATCACGCTGTGCAATTCGTCCCGCGCCTCGTCGAGGTCGGTCACCGCCGCGACCTTGACCTGAATCTGGTCCACGTTGCGGGTGTCCACGTAGCCGGAGAGCATCTCCGGAATCGGGATGATGGCTTGGTTGTCGATGCTGCTGTCGAGAAAGGTTCCCTGTTTCTCGAGGATGCCAATGACCTCAAACGGCTGCTGGTCAATCCTGATTTTTTTGCCCAGGGGAGATTCCTTGGGGAACAGGTTGGTGGCGACCAGGGACCCGATGACACACACGGGCCGACCGCCGTCGGCCTCGAGCGCGGAGAAGAAACGTCCCTGGCCAACGGAAAAGCCGCCGGTGTAGAGAAACCGGTCGGTGGTCCCGACAATGGTGACGCCGCGGGCGCTCCGCTTTTCGTAACGGATGCGTTCGCCCGAAAAAATGATGGGCGCCACGGCCTGGGCCAGTTTCAAGTCCTTCTCCAATTCACCGGCCTGCTCCAGCGTGATGGGCCGGCGCTTGCGCATTTTCAACCATTCCTCCCGCGAATGGGGCGCCCAGTCCACGGTCTGCACGTACAGCACGTCCGCCCCGATGAAGGAAATCGTGTTCAGAAACGACTGGTTCAGGCCCTGGATGGCCGTGCCCATGAGCGTGACGGTGACGATGCCGATAATGATGCCCAGGGTGGTGAGCACGGACCGCATTTTGTTGGCCCGGATGGCCGCCCAGGAGATGCTCAAGCCTTCCCTGAGTTCGGTCAGCGCGTTCATGACACCGGCTGGTCGAGGGTCGAGGGCCGGGGGGCGAGAGCCGGCCCGCTTTGGCCATCGACTCTCGACGCGCGACCCTCGGCCTGCGGTTCATCGCTGGCAATCAGCCCGTCGAGGATGCGGATGATGCGGCGGGCCTGCCGGGCGATGTCTTCTTCGTGGGTGACGATGATGATGGTGTTGCCTTTCCGGGACAGCTCCCCGAACAGCGCCATGATTTCCCGGCCGGTCTTGGAATCGAGATTCCCGGTCGGCTCATCGGCCAGCAGAATGGAGGGCTTGTTCACCAGGGCGCGGGCGACCGCGACACGCTGGCGCTGGCCGCCGGAGAGTTCGTTCGGTTTATGGTGCATGCGGTCGGCCAGGCCGACCTGCGTGATGGCGTCCAGCGCAATCAGCCGCCGCTCGTCGGCGGGCACCCCGGCGTAAACCAGCGGCAGTTCCACGTTGTGCAGCGCATCCGACCGCGGCAGCAGGTTGAACGTCTGAAACACAAAGCCGATTTCCCGGTTGCGGACTTCCGCCAACTGGTTGTCGTTCATTTCGCTCACCCGGATGCCGTTGAGCTCGTACTGGCCCGACGTGGGGGTGTCGAGGCAGCCGATCAGGTTCATCAGGGTGGATTTGCCGGAGCCGGACGGGCCCATGATGGCGACGTATTCGCCGCGCTGGATTTCGAGCGACACATCGCGCAGGGCGTGGACGGTTTCCGCGCCCATCTGGTAGCGCCGGGAAACGTTCTGGAGCCGGATCAGCGCCACGGTCAACTCTTGGGGTTTTCGCCGGTCGCCGCGCCCTTGTGGATCTTTTTGCCATCATCAAGATCCCGGCTGATGGCGCGGAACCCGCCGGACACGATTTCGTCGCCCTCTTTCAAACCGTCCGTAATTTCCCAGTGGGTTTCATCGCTGATGCCGGTTTTGACCGGCATCATCTTCACGTGGTCACCTTCCACCACGAACACCACATCCAATAGTTTCTGCCCTTCCTTGGGCTTTTTGTCGGTGGCGGTGGCATTGGTTGCGCCGGGGTCGGCCGAAGCCGCGTTGGTGGGATGGGCGGCCGCCACCACCGGGTTGGTGGCCGGACCCGCGGCCGTGGCCACCGAGTTGGTTTTTGCGGCCTGGCCCGCCGTCTTGGGCTTGGCGGCCTTCGGCGGGCGCGCGGTCACGCTGGCAAAGGGCACTGCCAGCACATTGGTGGCGGAGCGCGTCTCAATGTTGCCGGTCACGGACATTCCCGGACGGAAGGCTTCCTTGTCGTTGATCCGGATGCGGATTTCAAATTTGGTCGCCTCCTGGGTGGAGGAAGAGCTGGCGGCGGACAGGGAATTCAACCCCTCGGAAGAGCTGGCCACGTCGGTCACCGTGCCGGTGAATTTCTGGTCTTTGAACGAATCTACCTCCAATGCCACGTTTTGTCCCGGCTTGATCAGCACCACATCCATTTCGCCGACGTCCACCCGGGCTTCCATGGTGTTCAAATCGGAGACGACCATGATGTCGGTGCCGGCGTTTTGGACGGTGCCGAGGACCCGTTCGCCGAGCTGGGAATTCAATTTGCTGATCGTGCCGTCGAGGGGGGAGAGGATGGTGGTTTTGGCCAGTTCCTCCTCGGCGCTGGCCAGCGAGGCCTTGGCCATCTCCGCCTGATGGCCGGCGCTGGTGACCTGGGCCTGGGCCGAGTCAAAACTGGTTTTGGCGGCGATGTAATCGGACTCGGAAATTAAATGGGTCCGGAACAATTCCTCGGCGCGTTTGTATTCGGTTTCGGCCTTTTCCAGGTTGGCCTTGGCCACCGCCTGGCTGGCGAGAGACGATTTGTAACTCGCATCCGCCTGATTGCGGTTGGCGACATAGACGTCCGGCTTGATCTTCACCAGCAAATCGCCCTTCTTGACCCGCTGGCCTTCCTTGACCGGCAACTCGATGATTTCACCGCTCACCTCCGGGCTGATGTGGACCTGCACGACAGGATAAATCTTCCCGTTGGCCACGACGGTCTCGACAATGTTGGTCCGGATCACCTTCTCGGTCTGGACGGTGATGACCGGTTCCTTTTTCCGGAAGACGGCCACCAGCGTGAGCACCACCAGCACGAGCCCGATGCCCGCAAAGATGATGACCTTCCTGCGTTTTTTTGGATTTGCCATGTTTGGATATTAAGACAATCGCGTCGTGAATTCGTTTTGGAAAATCAAGCCCGGTCGCGGGGCCTCGCTAAAGCGCCCATTGCCCCAGGCCGAGGCCGATGAGCAACAGTTCGATTCCCACCCAGAAACCGAAAACGGCGGCGGCGGCTTTCCCCGCCGGGGCATCCGATAATCTGGCCAGGCCCACGGCCAGCACGCCCGCATGCCACAGATTCACCAGGTTGACTGCCCCCAGCAGCAGGTGGCCACGATTCGTGGGGTCGAAATTGCTTATGAACAGCGCCAGGCTCGGCCCCGCGTACAGCCGACCCAGGATGACGGCCAACAAGGTGCTGATGATCATGCCCAGCACCGTGACAATGCTGGACAACCCCACGACTTCCACCGCCTTCAGGTAGGCGAACGGGACTTTGAGGAACAGCCGCCCCATCAGCCACAACACCAGGGCCCAGCCAAACAGGGAAGTGAAACTGTAAAAAATGATGCCCAGACTGCCGAAAATCGCCATCATCTTCGGCCCCGCAAATTTTTCGATTGCTTGCAGCGCCTGGTCTTCCTGGGCCTGGGTCATTTTGCCCTGTTCAACCATTTTATCCATGGCCTTGACCTGCTGCTCGTGGATCGTCTGCTGGACGGCCGGCTGGGCGAACATGATGCAGACTGAGATCACCCCCACCCCGGCATAAATCAACATCGGGCCCAGCCAGTTGGCTACCGCGGCCGGCGCCGCTTTGATCCCGGCAAAGACTTCGCCCGGCGCGACAAAGACGTTCATCAGGCGCTCTGCCAGGGAACTGGCGGGTGGCAGGCCGGCGGCTGCCGGTTCGGGTGGGGGAGGCACAGATTCCATGGTTTTAATTGGTTCTTATCCACTACTTAGGCAAAAACCAGCCGAAGTTACAAGAAAAGTCGGCGGCTTTTCAAGGGTTCAAATTGCCGGGCAGTGGCTGCAAATTGACTGCTGCAGACGGGCCGGTGGCCCGAGCATTGAGCCGCAGACTTAACACCACACCAAATTGACCCAGCGCCAACCTGCCGGCCACGGCAGGAACCGCGAAGGAATCAATCATCGTCCACCACTTTCACCGCCCAGGCCGGATAAGGAGTTTGCGACCCTTTCATCGCCCGCCAGAGAATGCGGTTGAGCAGGTCCTCCGGACATTGGTCGGCCTGCTGGAGCGGCAGGCGGGCCGAGGCCTGGGCGTCTTTGCGCAGCAGCGGGTCGGTGATGCGCCGGGACGCCGGGTTCATCTGGTCGAGCGGCACGTTGTTGGTCACGACGGCATACGGGGTGAAATCCGGCGTGTCCGTAAAGCAGTCGAACAGGGGCGTGGCGGAGGCGTCCATCTGGTTCATCGGCGGCAGGCCGAGCATGAGCTCCATGGTGCGCAGGAGACTGGTCTGGTTGTATTGCGTGTGGATCACCGCGCCGCGTTTTGTGTAGGGGCTGACGACATAAGCGGTCGTGCGGTAACCGCTCACGTGGTCCCAGCCGTTCTGCGGGTCGTCTTCGATGGCGAAGATGCAGGTGTTGGTCCAGAACCGGCTGCGGCTGACGGCTTCAACCATCTGGCCGAACGCCAGATCGTTGTCGGCCACCTGGGCCGCCGGCGTGGGGGCTCCAAACTTGGTGCCGCTGGTGTGGTCGTTGGGCAGCCAGATGATGATCAGATTGGGAAGCCGGCCCGCCATTTCGAATTGGTTCAATTCCTTGATGAATTGCACGGCGCGAAAGACGTCCGGCACCTCCAGGTCCCAACCCACCGTGTTCGTCACGAGATAAGGCCGAAGCGCCTCAATGTCCGGCTCGCATCCGATATTCAGGGCGCCCGTGCCGTTGAGGAAATCATGATAGAAATCGAGGAAGCGTGGCTTGTCCCGGCGCGCGGGATCCCTCCAGGAAGTGACGGCGGTGGCAAATTCGCCGTAATCGCGAAGCGTCCGGCCATGCGCCAAGGCGTTGTTCCAGATGAAACCCGCGGGGGAATAAGCCAGCGCGTCACGGCCGGTTTCGCCGTCGCCGCCACTCGGATAACTGCGCGGCCAGCCGGCGAACTCGCGCTCGAGGTACTCTGTCGCGAACGCCGTATCCGCCCACTGATGGCCGTCGGCGCTCAAAATGCTGCAGCAGTAGGTGTTGTCCAGCAGGACAAAATCCCGGACCAACTTGTGCTGGTTCGGGGTGATGAACTCGCCGAAGGTGCACAGGTTCGTGTTGCCGTTGCCGGAGGCCACGTCGCCGAGCACCTGATCGTAAGTGCGGTTTTCCTTGATGATATAAATGACGTGCTGGAACACGCTCGGTTCGCCAACCCGCTCGGGCACGGGCCGGGCGGGCTGGCCGGGCCGCGCCGGCAACTTCGCCTGAACCAGCAGCGGATACCGCAGGTTGGCTCGCACGGTATGCGTGAACGTTTCCAGCTGTTTTTTCGAAGGCGCCGGCACCAGGGACAACGAACCTGCGTATTGCTTGGTGTTGAATTCGGTCTGGCCGGATTGGCCGAGGCGCCCCCGGCCCTGATTTTTCAGGTTCGCCACGTAGATTTTCGAACGCGGCGCGTCATAAACCAGCGCGGCCGGAAACCAGCCGACGGGAATGCAGCCCAGCAGCTCAGATTTGCCGGGATTGAAGCGAACCACCGCGACGGCATTCTGCATGCTGTTGCCGACGTACAAGGTTTTGCCGGCCCGATCGAACGCCAGGGCATCGGGCTGCGCCCCGAATAAATCGCTGGGATCCTGCCGGACGCCAATGGTCTCGGCGATTTCGTCGGAATCGGTGTCAATCACGCTCAACGAGTCGCTGCCAGCGTTGGCCACAACGAGCCAGCGGCCATTGGGCGCCAGCGCCAACGCGCCCGGATGCAGCCCGGTCACAATCTCGGCTTTCGGATTCTGGGTTTCGGGTTTGGCATCGAGGTCGATGACCGACACCGACCCCTCGCTGGCGATGCCGCGCGCATCCACCCGCACCAGGGTGCCGCGCCCGGCCGGACCGGTGACGCTGTCGGAGTCGGGCCGGCGGCCGCCCCAGTTGCTCACATAAATTTTCCGGCCGGCGAGGACGACGTCGAACGGCGCCACGCCGACATTCCAGGTTCGCAGCACGCGTCCGCTCGTCGTGTCGAGTTCGGCCAGGCCGTTGGACAGGTTGAGCGCGACGTACAGTCGCCGGCCGTCCGGCGAGACGCCGAGGCCGGCGGGGATTTCATTGGTGTGGCCCGGCCGGTTGGCCGGCGGCAGCGGGATGGAAAACAGGGGAACGATGGAATGGTCCGCCTGCACGCCGAAGACCTTGATGTCGCCGCTGACGTTGGACAGGTAGAGGCGGCGGCCGTCCGGTGAAAAGACCAGGCCGGTGAAGCTCATTTGCGCCTTTTCGGCCGGATCCAACTGGCCGGGCGCCGGCGCCGCGGCGTCCGTGATGCGGTCGGTGGGGAAGGCCACCCGCTGCACGATTTTCTCCGTGGCGGGGTCAAGCACAATCAGTTCGTGCGTCAACCCCGACGTCACCAGCCGTTTGCCGTCCGGGCTCAACGCCAGGGCCTGGGGGCGATGGCCCGGCAACTCGATGAGGGTGCCGGCGGGCGTAACGAGCTGGTTGGCGGGCGTCTCGAAGTGGGTCGCGCTGCCGCCAACCACCGCAGTCGTCGCGTCGAAATTCTCCGGCGAAGCGTTGACCGTCGCCGTCGCCAACATGATTAACAGAAACAGGCTGGATTTTTTCAAGGCCACTCCCGCCCAAGATGACAATAAAACGCCGCCGCTGGCAAGTGACATGGAAGTGAAAATTTGGCTGTAGTGTCGGGGCTGTGCGCCGATTAAGTCGAGCCGGAGGCTCGACGCTATATCACGCCACGCCGGGGTCGAGGCGTCTGATGGCTGACAGGCCATCTACTCGGAAATCGTTCCCGTCCGGGGAAGAAAATTAGCCTGCCACCCCTGCCCCGTAGTGATGGTTAACAGCGGGGTTTGCGTTACCAAGCTTTCGGGCTGCACGGTGCACCGCAGCACAGACCTCCCGATCACCTCCGGCTGAGGATTCGCGACGATATTGGTCTGGAATGCCGCTTGGCCCTCCGAATTGGTCACGACCATCACGGTCGTAAACACGTTCATCGGCGTCCAACCCGCGAATCGGTAACCGCGCTCGGCCCGGGCGGCTAAAACGTACGTGCTTCCCACCGGCAACAGTTGTCCGTCGACTAGGGTTTCACCCCGCTGACGGGCGGAAATTGTTCCTCCACCATTTACGGACAGATGCAGCGGAGCGTAAGTAACTTCACTGGCCGGAACGCCGGCATTCGAAAAGCCGTCTTTGACCTGGCCAGACAGTGGTTGAATCAGCAACAAACTCGCAAGAACAAGAAAAGGGCGTTTCATGATGTAAAAGCGTGTTGCGGACGACAAGCAACTCAACCACGCCTCCCTGGTGCTGTCAAATGAAGATTGTTCTACATTCAGTGCCGCGTCGCGCCTCTAGCTCGACGCTACATCACGCCACGCCGGGGTCGAGCCGCTTGTCCGGCACGAGATAATTGCGCACGTAATCGCCCACGGCATGTTCGAGCGAGGTCACCACCGCCGTGTAGCCGGCCACGCGCAGGCGCGTCAGGTTCGCCTCCGTGAAGTACTGGTACTTGTCGCGGATGACTTCCGGCATTTCGATGAACTCGATCTTCGGTTTCCGGTCCAGCGCGGCGAATACCGCCCTGGCCAGGTCCACCCACGTCCGCGCCTTGCCGCTGCCGATGTTGAACAATCCGCTGGCCTTGGGCGTGGCGGCCAGATGCAGCGTCATTGCCACCGCGTCCTTCACGTACAGGAAATCGCGCTTCTGCTCGCCGTCCTTGAATTCCTTGCGGTAGCTCTTGAACAGCCGGATGACGCCTTCGGCCTTCACCTGCGCGCAGCTCTTGTGCACCAGCGACCGCATGTCGCCCTTGTGATCCTCGTTCGGGCCGAACACGTTGAAATATTTCAGCCCGACCATCTGGTTCAAAATCCCCGCGCGCTTGGCGTGCAAATCGAACAGGTGCTTGGAATAGCCGTACATGTTCAGCGGCCGCAGCTTGTCGAGCTGGTTCTCGTCCTCGCGCATGCCGGCCGAGCCGTCGCCGTAGGTCGCGGCGGACGAGGCATAGACGAACCGCGTCGTCCGCCCGCCTGGTTTCTGGGCGAGCGCCCAGGTGGCGAGGTCCTTGGTGAACTCGTAATTATTGCGGATGAGAAACCCGGCATTGCGCTCCGTGGTGGACGAGCAGGCGCCCAGGTGCAGGATCAAATCGAACTTCCCCAGCGCGCCGCTTTGGAGACGCGCCAGCAGGTCATCGGCCTCGACGTAATCGGCGAAGCGCAGCGCGGTGAGATTGCGCCATTTTTCGTCCGTGCCCAGGCGGTCGCAAACGACGATGTTCTCGCAGCCGCGGCGGTTCAGCGCCCAGACCAGCGCGCTGCCGATGAATCCGGCGCCGCCGGTGACCAGCACCCGCTCGGTGGAGAAATCATTGGGCTTCATAATCAGACGCGAATAAAAGCAGCATGGCTTGTGCCGGGCCCAAATTCAATCTTTCGCTGTCAGTTTTTGCGGAACCGATAAAACCGCTGGGGATAATTGGTGGAATCCGGGTCGCGGAAATAGTAGGCGGCATTGGTGAGCGACGACCATTGGACGAGGTTGGAGGAGGCCTCAATTTGAGGGTTGGGACCAGCGTCGTTCGGCAACGAATAACCGAACGCCGGGTCAGCCGGCAGCGGCGTGGTCGAAAGCGCTTGTCCGTTGGTGCCTAGATAAACCGGCATCGGCGATGGCGTTGGATTGACGATGACCGTCTGTGGCAGAGGACGCGCTGCCTCGGTGTCGGCGGAGGAATGAAACGTCCAGCTGAGCAGGTCATGATTCTGCCAATCCGCCCCGGATGCCGCAGTGAATCCCACCCAGGCGCGGTCATCATCCAGGTCCACGAGCCTGGCCAGGTTGACATACACCGTCATCAGGGGATTTTCCAGATCATCCAGGAACACCTGGAGGTTGCCGGGAACGTAATGGATTCGCACCGTATGAATCCGTCCGTCGGAAAACACCACGCCGCTTTTCACGGAGGCGATGGGTTCGGTATCCCGGTCCAGCAGCACGGCCATCGGCGAATCGGCCGCCAGAACCGCGATCTCATCAGACGCCACAAAGACATCATTCCGCCAATGATAGTCGTCAAATTTCACCACCAGCAAATTCGTGAGGCCGCCGAACCCGATCTCTCTTCCCGTCTGGCCCAGCGCGGGGGCAGGACGGTTTTGGATCACAAACGCCAGGCCGTCGGCGCCATGGACGTATTTGTCGGTAATCTGTACCTGAAAAGTCGTGTCAAAGCCTTCCTTGACCGGCTGTTTCGCGTCCAGCCACGCGCCGCCCAAGCCCAGGCCCCCGATGGCGGGGGAAAGGCGCAGCCGGCCGTCCACCGTTTGCGCGTGAGCCTGCAAAATGAGCCCGGCGGTCGAATGGAAATTGGAGTAAACCGCGTTTGCGCCAACCCGCGGAGCCGCCGAAACCACCAGCGCCGTCAGCGCCAGCCATTCAAGGCCGGTCTTTTGCCTCCGCCGCATGGAATTGTAATATTTGATATATTCTTCAACAACGAATGGACGGGCTACGTTCAAGAATCTTCCCGTCAAACGGCACCGGGTCGGGGCGCCGGTGCCTACAGCCCCAGCATGGCGCGATAAAAGCGGAAGGGGAAGCTCCCGGCCGCCGCATCGGTAAAATCATACAGCGTGGCGCTGTTGGTCAGCAACGGCACCCAGGCATTCAGGTTGGTGGATCCCAGGATGATGTAGCTCTCGCCGCTGGTGCCGGCAACGCGCGTGCGGAACTGGTTGTTGGTCAGCCAGGCCGGCCGGGTGAGTTGCAGGTGCGGCGGCGGATAGAAGTTCAGTTGGTCGTTCCACCGGGCGATGAACATCGCCGGTTTGTCCCCGGCAAAGATGAACAGCCCGCCGGCGTACAGATCATTGGTCACAGCCACGAGGGCATAGCCGGCGGGCGAGCCGGGACTCATCTGAAACCCGCTGCCCAACGCCGACCAGTTGGCGCCGTCCCACTTGGCGATCTGGTTGAGCGGCACGGCGCCGGAATTGGTAAACGAACCCGCGGCGTAAAGCGCCGTGGGAGTGGCCGCGAGGGCCGAAACGCTGCCGCTGTCGAATCCGCTGCCGACCGCCGTCCACGAGCTCCCGTTCCAGCGCGCAATGCGTTTGGCCGTCGTGCCGCCGGAGTTGGTGAAGATGCCCCCTGCGTAAAGATACCCGTTCTGTATCGCCAGCGAGGACACGGTGTTGGTCAACTCAAGTCCCAGGTTCCACCAGTTGGTGCCGTCCCAGCGCCCGAGATTATCCACATCGGCACCGAGGGTTGGGTTCGGCGGCCCAAAACCCCAGCCGAGGTAAAAGTTGCCCCCGGCATAAAGATTCACGCCGTCGCTGGCCAGCGCGTTGAACACATTATTGATCCGCCAGGAGTCAACCCGCGGCACATCCGTCCAATCTGACCCGTTCCACATCGCAATCCCGTGCAGCGAGGCGCCGTCCCCGCGCGCATTGAACGAGCCGCCGGCGAACAACACCCCCTTGTGGATGACCAGCGCGTTGACGGCGGCGCTGAATCCGCTGCCCAACGCCGACCAATTCGCCCCGTCCCACTGGGCGGCGTACTTGACCGTCACCCCGCCCATGTTGGTGAACGTTCCGCCCGCATAAACCGTCCCGCCGGACTTGGCGATGGCAAACACCGCGCCGCTGCCGGTGATGCCGCTGCCCAACGCCGACCAGTTCGTCCCGTTCCAGCGGGCGATACCATTCACAATCACGTTCCCGGCCTCGGTAAAAACCCCGCCGGCATAAAGGTTCGTTCCGTCGTAACCCAGGCTGTTCACGCTGCGATCGTAATGCGTCACGCCCTTGCTGGTGGCGCCGCCCAACGCAAACCAGTTGGTGCCATCCCAGCCTGCCACGTGGCTGGCGCCGACGTTGCCGGCGATGTTGAAACAGCCGACCGCGTACAGCCGGCCGCCGGCGTCAAAGGCCATTCGAAAAACGCTCAACTCCGTGCCGCTCACGCCGAAGCCCTGGATGCCCGAACCGAGCGCCGACCAGTTGTTTCCGTCCCATCTGGCCACACGGCTCGCGCTCACGCCGGCGACGCGCGCGAATTCTCCGCCGATATAAATGTTCGTGTCCTGGGCGACAACTTCGCGCACCCGGCGGTCTGCCGCGCCCCAGGCCGACCACGTGTTGCCGTCCCAGACGGCCAGGTTGGTGAGGTTGAGGCTGGCATTGGTGAAGGCGCCGCCCGCGTAGAGCTTGCCATTCTTGAACAGCAACGCGTGCACAAACCCGTTGAGGCCCGGCCCCAACGCCGACCAGGTGCTGCCGTCCCAGCGCGCCACGTTGGTGGCATTCACGCCGCTGGCTGAAGTGAACGACCCGCCCGCGTAGAGATTCGTGCCGTCGGTTTCAATGGCGTTCACGGACGTAAAAATCCCTCCCGTGACGCCGGTGCCCAGCGCGGACCAATGCGCGCCATCCCAGCGCGCGATGTTGTTGACCGTGAGGCCGCCGGCGAGCGTGGACAAGCCGCCGGCATACAGGTTCGTCCCGATCAGCTTGATGGCGAACACAATCCCCGACATCCCGCCGTCCAGGGGATACCAACTGGTGCCGTCCCAGCGCGCGATGTTGGTGGCGCCCGAATTGTCGGCATTCGCGAACGTGCCGCCCGCATAGACGTTAGTTCCATCCGTGGCCAGGGCCAGGACCTGCGCGCCGGCGCCCATGCCATTGTTCAGCGCGTGCCAGTTGGTTCCGTCGTAACTGGCGATCCGGCTCGCCTTGACGTTGCCGGCGGCGGTGAGGGTGCCGCCGATGACGACATTGGCGCCCTGCACGACCACAGCCTGGAGCGTATCGTTGGCGCCGACGGGACCGAACTGGTTGTCCCAGTGTTCGTCGCCCGGCACGGCTGCCAGCGCCACGGCTGGCGGAATCAGACCGACAAGGACGCTGACGACAATTTGAACTGCCGAAGCCAGGGGCGACGATTGATTCATGTTCTTCTGCCGGAATACGTCTGAGCGGCGTGAATTCGCGGGTGCTCTAAATCATACTACATCGTGGCCGGCTTGGGAAGCCCATCTCCGACGCTGTCCGAATCTAAACGGGTAGTGCCTGCCCGCATCATGATGCTGTTTAATGGAGTTACTTGCCACCGGTTTATTTGGGTGGCCACGCCCAGCTACTCCACCAAGCTGGTTTGCCGAAGCTCTCCAGACTGCCATTGGTCGCCGCCACGGCACGTATGGCAACGACATCGACATTCGTCCAGTAAACTACGAATCCGCTCTCAGGATCATTTTCGCAACCAATTTGCTTGGTGCTCGGCATATACAATGTCGCTGCATATCCACCCGCTCGATCTCGGGGAGGACGCCGACCGCCGCGTGCGAGACGCGCGCGCTCCCCCTTCTACGTCGGCGACCACCAGGCACTCGGGGACGAGGGGACGAGTCCTGGGAATCCGCCTCCTCATGTCGGCGCCTGCTTCCCATCGAGCCACAGGCTCGACGCTACACCGTTGCAGATTCGGGCTCTCGTCCCTCAACTCTCGTCTCTCGACTCTTCGAGGATGAGGATGAGGATGAGGATGCGGGGGATTCTAGAAAATCACTGATTGAGATGCACGACGGTGGCGGGCGGGAAGCCGTTGAACCAGGTCGAACTGGCGTGGCTGTAGGCGCCAATCTGTTCGCTGTACAGGTAATCGCCCAGTTGCAGGTCGTCGGGCAGATTCTCTGCGAGGGAGACAACGTCCAGCGCGTCGCAGGTGGGACCAAACACGGAGCAGATTTGTGTGGGGCCGCGCTTAAACGATTTCAGGTGGTAATGGCAATGGTCGAAGATGACGCCGGAGAAGGTGTGATAGACGCCGTCGTCGATGTAGTAGCAGAGTTTGCCGTCGCGCAGGGCTTTGCCGATGATTTTGGAGACGGCGGTGCCGGCGGTGGCGCACAGGAACCGGCCCGGCTCGGCCAGAATCTGGATGTTCTTCGGGAAAAGCCGGGTGAGTTCGCGATTGATGATGCCGGCGAGCACGCGGAACGGTTTCACGGTCTTGTCGTACGGCGCCGGGAACCCGCCGCCGATGTCGAGCAGGTTCATTTTGTTGTACCCGCGGTCCCTGGCTTCCTTGAATATGTTCGCGGCCAGGTTGATGGCGGCGACGTAGTTGCCGAAGTTGGTTGTCTGGCTGCCGACGTGGAAACTCAGGCCTTCGACAGTGAGCCCCACCTTGTCCGCCGCGAGAATGAGGTCCACGGCTTCGCCGGGTGACGCGCCGAACTTGGAGGACAGCTCGACCATGGCGCCGGTGTTGGGGACTTTGAGGCGGAGGGCGAGCCCGGCCTGCGGGGCGTGCTTCTTGATCTTCTTGATTTCCTCGTAATTGTCGTAGGTGACGAGCGGCTTGTAGGGGTTGAGTTCCTGCAAGGTCTCGTTGGCCTTGGTGGGGTTGGCGTAGATGATTTTGTCCCAGATCCAGTCCTGCCGCTGCTTGTCCGGCATGTCCTTGATGTATTCATAGACGATGCGGAACTCGGGCATGGAGGCGACGTCGAAGCTGGCGCCGGCGTCGAACAAGGTCTTGACGATGGCGGGATTGGGGTTGGCCTTGACGGCGTAGTAAGCCTGCACGCGCGGCAGGTATTTTTTGAACATGGCGTAGTTGTGGCGCAATTCGTCATGGTCCACCACGAACAGCGGCGTGCCGTGCTGCTCGGCGAGTTTCTTGAGGGTGCGGCGCGGAATCATCTTGGCTCAATCTCCGTCGGTGATGAGGAAGTTCTTGAACTGCCAGGGGTCGGTCGGGTCGATTCCGGGATTGTTGTGGCCTTTGAAGGCGTTGGTGTAATGCTTCAATGGCGTCCAGTCGGCCGGCTTGGAAATCCATTTGCCGAGGTATGGCTTGGAAATTTTTAGGATGTACTCGTGCGGCAAATCGTCGGGCACGAGCACGCCGCGGGCGGGATTTTCAATCATCCACATGGCGGCCGCGACGACGGAGATGGCCACCTGCATGGTGGTGGCATTCTGGTGCGGCACCAGCCGGCGGGATTCGCCGATGCTGAGGTCGCTGCCGATCCACCACGAGTTGTAGGCGTGGCCCATCAACAGCGCGCCGAGGATGTCCGAGCCGCTGATGATTTCGTCGTTGAGGATGCGCTGGTTCTTTTGGAGCTGGTAATCGTAGCCGCGCAGTTCGTTGAGCGACGCGATGGCGACGTCGGCCGGGCAATAGGCGTAATGCACCGTGGGCCGGTACACGGCCTTGCCTTCCTTCCAGACGGTCAGCCGGTCGGAAATGGTGAAGGCTTCGCCATGGCGCACGACCATGCCGTGGATGCAGTAGTCGGGCACCCAGGAAGCAACCCAGGTGTTGATGCCCATGCGGGCGAGGCAGATCTGGTTGCGCGGGCCTTCAGCGTGTTCGTAGGCCAGCGGCGGCAATTCCTTCTCGTGCGTGCCCCAGCCCATTTCGGCGGTGGTGGTGCCTTCCTCGCGGAACCCTTCAACGCTCCAGGTGTTGACGAATTCATCCACCTGCTTGGGCTGGTTGGTGATTTGCGTGTCGCGCTCGCTGCAATGAATCACTTTCACGCCGAGTTTCATGGCCAGCAGGTTGAATTTCTGCTCGGCGATGAGCCAGCGGATCTCGTCGGCGGCTGCGCCGGTGATTTTCCTGTCCTTGAGAACGCGATTGCCGATGTCGATGAGGCCCTGCTTGGTGAAATGGGAAATGAGGCCGGGGTTGGCGCCGTGTTCGAGCACTGCCGTCGGGCCCGGCTTGCTCCATTTGCCGATCATGCGGCGAATGTTCATGTGGCGCCAGTAGAGCGTCATCTTTTGCGGCGGGGCGCCCTGGGCATTTTCGTACGGGTCCCACAGCTCGACCGAGGTGTTGATGTAGAGGATGCCGCGGTCGTGGCACCACTGGAGGATTTCGCAGCAGTCAATGTTCCACGCCAGGTCAATCAGCAGGTCGCCGGCTTTCAGATATTTGCCGAGCAGCGCGCCCATGTTCGCGCGCGTCACGCGTTTGTGAGCGAACTTCACGCCGCGCTTCATCCACGGCGCCAGCACGCCGCGGCGGTCCTCGAAATCCATGACCGTGATGTTTTTGTAGGGCGTCTTGAGGTGCTTGACGAGGATGGGGAGGGCGCACTGGGCGACGGCGCCGTAACCGACGAACAGGATTTTGTTTTTGAATTCGAGCATGGCAAATTTGTTTTAGCGCGGCACTTTGTCCAAAAATTTTTCGCGATACAAGAGTTTATTGCAGAAATGACAGCGGCAGCGAAACCCGCGGAAGCGACCGCTCCGATCATGGCACGGCTGGCGGTGGGGATGCCGGATTTTTCCCGGCAGAGATCGGCCCCGGCATATCAACTGCCGGAGGAATCCGGCGTTCCAGGGCGGTGGCCGTTCAGCGTCGCCGGGCGGTGGCTTTATGGCCGTGCGGTTTGCCTGAATCGAGCGCCTCGCGCACCTTTTTGGCAAGATCCTGGGGATTGAACGGCTTTTGCAGGAAGAACGTGCCGGGTTGGGACATGGCGCCGCGGACGGCGGCATTGTTGATATAGCCGGAAATGAAGAGGACCTTCACGTCCCGATTCACCTGGGTCAGCCATTCGGCGAGCATTTTGCCGCTGAGGCCGGGCATGATGACGTCGGTGACCAGCAACTGGATTTTTTGCCCGTTGGCCTGGGCCAGGGAAAGGGCTTCGTTGCCGTCCGCCGCCTCGAGGATGGTGTAGCCCTGCATGCGCAACACGCGGGCCATCAGCCGGCGCAGGGAGGGTTCATCTTCGGCGAGCAGGACGGTTTCGGTGCCGTGAGGCAGGCCCGCCGGGGCTTCGGGGTCGGCGGCGGCCTCCTCCTTTCCGCGAACCGGCGGCAGATAAATCCGGAATTCCGTTCCTTTACCGGGCTGACTGTCACAGTGGATATGGCCGTTGCTTTGCTGGACGATGCCGAAACAGGTGGCCAAGCCCAGGCCCGTTCCCTTGCCCTGTTCCTTGGTGGTGAAGAACGGCTCAAAAATGTGCTGTTTGACTTCATCCGTCATCCCCGCGCCGGTGTCGGTCACGCTGATCAGGACATACTCGCCGGGGGTGATGAGGTGGCGCGTTGCGTAGTCCTGGTTCAGGGTGACGTTGGCCGTACGGATGGTCAAAGTGCCGCCATCGGGCATGGCGTCGCGGGCATTGACCGCCAGATTGAGCAGGACCTGCTCGATCTGGCCGGGATCGGCTCTGATGGTGGCGAGGTCGGGGACGGTCTCGGTGACCAGCTTGATGTCTTCGCCGATCAAGCGTTGCAACATCTTGTTCAGGTTGACGATCAGTTCGTTCGGCTTGACCAGACGGGGCTCGATGACCTGCCGGCGGGCGAACGCCAGCAGCTGGCGGGTGAGATTGGCGCCGCGTTCGGCGCCTTCCTGGATGGATTCGAGATTGGCGCGCAGGGGCGCGTCGGAGGGTAGCTGCATGAGCGCCAGCTCGGCATTCCCCAAAATGGTCGTGAGGATATTGTTGAAGTCATGGGCCACCCCTCCGGCCAGCCGGCCGATGCTGTCAATCTTCTGGGTCTGCCGGTTTTGCTCTTCCAGTTCCAGTTCACGGGTGATGTCCCGCTTGATGGCGATGTAATGCGTGACGGCATTCTTTTCATTGCGAACCGGGGCGATGACGGCCTCTTCGGAATAGAGAGCCCCGTTCTTTTTCCGGTTAATGAAGCGGCCGCGCCAGACATTCCCGGCACTGATGGTCTTCCAGAGGTCCTGGTAAAAACTGCCGTCCTGTTTGTCGCTCTTGAGCACGCGGGGATTTTGGCCGATCACTTCAGCCCGGCGATAGCCGGTGACCTGTTCAAAGACCGGATTGACATAAAGGATGCGCCCTTCGGTGTCGGTGATGACGACGCTTTCCGGGGTCTGCTCGATGGCGGTCATCAAGCGGTTCAATTCGGCCTCCTTCTGTTTCCGTGCCGTCGCATCGCGAAAACTCCAGACCCGCCCGACCGGCCGGCCTTCAATCCGCTGCGCGCGCGAAAACCGCTCGAAGACCCTTCCGTCCTTGAATTCCACGACGTCGAAGCTGTCGGCTTCCGGGCGGGCGTACAGCTCCCGCACCTTGGCCAGGAAGGATTCCGGGTCTTTCAACTGGTCCAAAACGAAGTCCAGCGCCGCCTGATCGCTGCGGGCGGCGAGCACGGACTCCGGCAGGCGCCACAATTGGACGAATTGTTCGTTGAAGGTAACGATCCTGCCCTGGCTATCCACCACCAGGATGCCGTCCGCCGTGGATTCCAAAGCGGCCCGCAAGAGGGAGACGGAATGTTCGCGGGTATCCTCCGCCTGTTTGCGTTCGGTGATGTCACGGCAAAGGGCCAGGATATGCCTGACCTGTCCGGTCTTGACCACCGTTGCGTTGACCTCGATGGGTACGATTTGGCCGGTGGAGTTCAGGTAATCAATTTCCAGATTGCGGACAAACCCCTGCTCCAGGCATTTTTTTATTTCCGCCGCATTCCGCTCGCGGTCATGCGGGGCCGTCCATTCCATGACGCGCTTGCCCGTAATTTCCGACAGCGTGGCGTGACCGGCGAGCCGGACGTATTCCCGGTTGGCGCCGCAGACCCGGCCGTCCGCATCCAGGATCACGTAACCGGTGTCGGTGGTTTCCAGCAAGGTTTTGTATCGCGCCTCGCTTTCGCGCAGGGCCGCCTCGGTTTGCTTTCGCTCGGTGATGTCGCGGGCGATGCCGAACAAGGCCGGCCGGCTGCGCCATTGCCCGTGAAGAATCTTGGTTTCCACCAGGATGTGGCTGCCGGTCTTGGTCTGCAAGGGAAGCGGGCAGATGGAAATCTTGCCGGCAATCAACTCCTCCAACAAGGTGGCGGCCTCGGCCCGATGTTCGGGCGGATGCACTTCCAGGGCGGACATGCCCGCCAGTTCGGCGGCGGTGTAACCCAGTTGCCGCCGGGTGGCGGGGTTGGTGAACAGGATCCGCCCTTCCGGTTCAAAAACAAATACCATGTCGTCCAGCGCTTCAAAAAACGCCTGGAGGCTGCCTTCGCCTTCCGACGAAGCCGGCGAAGGGGAAAACGGCACCAGAGCGAGCCGGATGGTTCCGTTGTCGCGACCTGCTTTCGAGCGATCACGTTTGGCCGACTTCATAACGCTTCCGATACCAGTCTGAATTCCAG
This sequence comes from Candidatus Acidiferrum sp., assembly GCA_035506715.1. GTDB lineage: Bacteria > Verrucomicrobiota > Verrucomicrobiia > Limisphaerales > UBA11358 > UBA11358. Next base: position 24,585 of record DATJOW010000047.1, read on the forward strand.
GATATAAGCGAGCATGGGCAGGAAATATCAGCAGAAAGCCGGCCAACCCGTGTATCAAAATGAGATAGCCGGATCCCGTTTCACCTTAACCGGGTCAAGGTCGGGAACCGGGAAATTCCCCGACTCATTTCAAGGCGTTCGCGGTAACGGTCCCCCTGCCCGCCTCCGGCCGCGCGCGGCGGAATTCATCGAATCGTCACCAGATTCGGGCGCGCCAGGGAGAGATTGCCGCGGGCATTGTCATGAAATTGGGCGGCGGCGATCACATTGTTGGTACAGGTGCTGTCGTTGACGCGGAAGGCGGCACTGCCGCAATTGCTGGCGATCAGATTGGTGAACGCGTTGTGAATGCACTCCGTCCGGGGGATCGGCCGCCAGCCGCGCCCGGTCGGCTTCTCGGCATGTGCCATGAAGACGCCGTAATGGCGGCTATAACGGATGGCAATATTGTAAAAGCGGTTGTCCCGGCTCTCGCGCATGAAAATCCCCAGGTCATTGGCGGTAAGGACGGCGTTGCTGACGACGTTGTGGTTGAACGCCAGGTCCAGCGAGATCCCGGCTCCGGGGTGGTGATGGAGGCGGAGTCCGGTGAACAGGCAATCTTCCGTCTGGTAACAGGCCAAGCCATCGAATTGGTTGTCGAACGCGGTGTAGTCCTGCACCGTGAGGCGGCGCACGTTGCGGGTCGTGACGAGGCCGCCGGACCGGCACCGGGCACAGGTCACCTGCTCCACCAGCGAATCGCTGACGTTTTGTACAGTGATGCCATTGTTGCGGATTTCCGAGCCTTCGCCTCGCCGCCGCCAGAGTTCGTGGGGCTGGTGTTGGCGGTTCCCGTCAATAAACAGATGGCCGACATACAAATGCGTGAGGGTGGTTCGCGGGTGGTTGACCGGCTCGCCCAGAATGATGACCGGACAGTTGGCGCCGTCGGCCAGATGTAAAACCGTCGTATCCCCGGAGCCGCGCAGCGATTGATGGTCGTGCCGCAACACCAGGGGCTGGCGGATCTCGAAGACTCCGGGAGGCAACACCACCTCCCCTCCGCTGGCGGGCAACGAGTCCAAAGCCTGCTGGATGATCGCACTGTCAGCTCCCGGCGGGACCGTCAGCGACCGCAGCCGGGCCGCCGGAGTCTGGGGGGCGACAACCGCGGCCGTGGAAAGCCCCAACAGCGCCAGGGCCAAAACGCCCCTGGCGACTTTCGCCGCCCTGACTTGATGCAGGGTCAACATCATTCGATTGGGGCCGTTCCGATTTTTTTTCATTCCCATTGTTAACATCGCTCATGACAAGCAAAATGCCAGCCAGAATCTTTTTTTTCTGAACAAATTTTTTTAAGCGCGTTCATCGCCAGACGGCTGGCATTGCGGTCTGTGGGTTCCGAATGAAACGGGCGCGTCAGCGGCTGACCCGCCGGTTGCTTTAGGGTTTCCCCGGCACCGCAAAGCCGTTAGACTGCGCGAAATGCTATGACGCAGAGGCAAACCCCGGAGACAGCCACGCCTGCCGACCTCGGCTTCGCCATGCCGGCCGAATGGAGCCCGCACGAGGCCACCTGGCTGGCCTGGCCGCATCACCAGCCCGACTGGCCGGGCAAGATGGAGGCCGTCCGCTGGGTTTATGGCGAAATGATCCGGAAAATTTCGCCTGGCGAAACCGTGCGACTTCTGGTCCGGCACCGGGCCGAACAAAATCTGGCCGCGGATTGTTTGAAGCGTGCCGGTTGTGAACTTGATCGAGTCGAATTCATCACACATCCCACCAACCGCGGCTGGATGCGCGACAGCGGCCCGATCTTCGTCAGACGACCCTCACCCCGGTCCCTCTCCCATCGGATGGGAGAGGGTGGTCCACGCCATGCGGGACCGGGTGAGGGCAAAACCGAAACCGCCATCGTGCATTTTCATTTCAATGCCTGGGCGCGGCACGACGACTGGCAGAAGGACCGCCGCGTGCCGGAAATGGCGGCGCGCCGGCTGCGCCGGCGGCTGTTCCAAGCTGAATGCAACGGCCGGCCCTTCGTGCTCGAAGGCGGAGGCATTGAAGTGAACGGCTCCGGCACGCTGCTGACCACGGAGCAATGTTATCTGCATCCGCGGATCCAGGTCCGCAACCCCGGCCTCACGCGCGGCCAGTACGAGGAAACATTCAAGAAGTACCTCGGTGTCCGAAACGTGTTCTGGCTGCGCAAAGGTCCGGCGGGCGACGACACGCACGGGCATATTGACGACATCTGCCGGTTCGTGAACCGGAAGACGCTCGTGCTGATCCGGGAGACGAACCGGCGCGACGTCAATTACCGGCCGCTTGCGGAAAACTGGGAGCGCATCCGGGACTTGCGCCTGGAAGACGGCACCCGGCCGGAGATCGTGCCGCTCCCCATGCCGGCGCCGCTCTGTTTCAATGGCAACCGCCTGCCGGCCAGTTATGCCAACTTTTACATCGCCAACGCCGGCGTCATCGTGCCCACCTTCAACGACCCGAACGACCGCGTGGCGCTGGGCATACTCGGAGAATTGTTCCGGGACCGGCCGGTGGCGGGCATTCACGCCGTGGACCTGGTGCTGGGCTCCGGCTCGCTGCACTGCCTCACCCAGCAGCAGCCCGGTTGATGCCTACCGACCCCACTCCAATCGCCGGTCTCGAACTTGTGCGTCCGGAACCGCGGCACGTGCCCGCATTGGCGCGCCTTTGCTTTGAAGCGTTCAAAAGGATTCATGAACGGCACGGTTTCCCGCTGGATATTCCCAACGTTGATCTGGCCGCGCAGATCATCGGCCGGTTCGTGGCGCGAACGGATTTTTACGGCGTGGCGGCGCAGGTGGATGGTCGGCTGGTCGGTTCAAACTTCATGTCGGCCATGGACGCGATTGGCGGAGTCGGACCGATCACGGTGGACCCGGCCTTCGATGGCCGCGGCATCGGACGGGCCTTGATGCAGGACGTGCTCGATTACGCCCGGCGCAACGGGAGGAAACAGGTCCGGCTCCTGCAGGATTCGTTCAATCTGAAGTCCTTTTCGCTGTATGCCTCGCTGGGATTCGACCAGCGCACGCCGATTGGCTTGATGGATGCGAAACCGGCAGTCAGGCCGGACCCGGCGGTGCGCCCGGTTTCGGCGTCGGATTTGCCCCGGCTCGATGAACTGACCCGCCGGTTTTATAAATGCAGCCGGCGCGGTGAGATTTCCTTTCTCCTGAATCTGAATGTGCCAGCTTTCATGCGCGAATACGGCGGCCGGATCACGGGATATTTCATTCCTGGATTCCTCGGCCACGGCGTGGCGGAAACCGGGGACGATGCCCTGGCGTTGATTGGCGAGGCCGCCCGGCACGTCAAGCCGGACCTGGGGCTGTTCTTTTGCCCGCTGATTCGGGGAGACTTTTATCGCGCCGCCCTGAAATCCGGCCATCGGCTCCGCAAAATCATGACCTACATGACCTGCGGGCCTTTCGCGCCGCCGGAAGGAATCTGGATGCCCTCCATCGGCTATTGATCCGGTCAGCCAGCGCCACGGTCTGATTCCGGTGACCGTCCGACCTGCGACCGCGAACCGCTGGCGCGCCGGCCGCCCCTCCGCTCCGCGACCACGGCAGCCTAATGATTTAAGTTAGTTTCTCTTGTCAAACCTGCGGTGCCCGGCTAGACTCGCAGCGTCATAACCCAAAAACTGCGGCCCGTCCGGCGCACAACGTGGAAGGAGATCTATGGCGGTCAAATGGAGTTTCGAAGCGGACTTTCTGCAAGCCTGCAGTTGCGATTACGGCTGTCCCTGTGAATTTGCCGCGCCACCCACGCACGGGTTTTGCGAGGGCATGGGCGCGTGGCGCATCAACCGGGGACAGTTCGGCGAGGTGAAACTGGATGGTCTGGGGCTCGGCTTCGCGGCGCGGTGGCCCAAAGCCATGCATGAAGGCGGCGGGACGGCCTGCCTGTTCATTGACGAGAAGGCCACGCCGGCGCAACGCGACGCCCTGCTGGAAATCGGCAGCGGCAAGGCCGGCGGCGCGCCGTTCGAAATCGTGGCGACGACCTTCTCGAAAATCCTCGAACCGCGGTTTGTCCCGTTCCACTTCGATTTCAACGGGCGCAACAGCAGTTTGAAAGTCGGAGATGTCATGCGCGTCCGGCTGGCTCCCATCAAAAATCCGGTCACCGGCGACCCCGAATCGGTGCGCATCCAGCACGCCACCGGCTTCATTTTCAAGGAGGCGGAATGCGTCGCCGCCGACGAGATGCGCGTCGCCGCGGGCGAGCTGAATTTTTCCTGGCCGAAAAAGGCAGCGTTTGTGGCTCAGGTTAAATACAGCAACTGACCGACCAGTGGGATGACCCAGCGGATTCTGCCCGCATGGAAGCTGTTCTCAAACGCGATCGCCTTCTGGTCATCCTGGCCCTGACGGCCGTCGCCGCGGTGGCGTGGGGACACATGGTTTATGAGGCGCACGCCCTGTATCACACCGGTCTTTGCTGTTGCCTGGGCATGAACCTGTCGAGCCCCGACGTATCTCACTGGTCGGCGACCACGCTGCTTCCGCTGTTCCTCATGTGGGCCGAGATGATGGTCGCCATGATGGTTCCGTCCGCCGCCCCGATGGTGTTGACCTTTGCCCACGTGCAGCGCAAGCGGCGCGAACAGGAACGCCCCTACGTGCCCGCCGGGATTTTTTTGCTGGGCTACCTGGCCGTTTGGACGGGATTCAGCGCGCTGGCCGCCGTGGCGCAATGGGCTTTGCACGCCACGGCGCTGCTCTCGCCGCTGATGGTCAGCACCAGCCCGTTGCTGGGCGGCGGACTGCTCATCGCCGCCGGGATTTTTCAGTGGACACCGCTCAAAAATGCCTGCCTGGCGCACTGCCGCTCGCCGCTGGCGTTCCTGCTGACGGATTGGCGCGAAGGCCGGCTGGGCGCGTTCGTTATGGGGTTGAAGCACGGTGCGTATTGCACCGGTTGCTGCTGGCTGCTGATGGCGTTGCTGTTTGTCGCCGGCGTGATGAACGTGTGGTGGATTGCCATCCTCACGGTGCTGGTGCTCGCGGAAAAAGTCGTGCCCCGCGCCTGGCGGCTGGGAAAAGTTGCCAGCCTTTGCCTCGTCGCCTGGGGCGTCTGGATGATTTGTCGCGCGCGCTGATTGCGGTTCAGCCGCCGCAATGCTCGGCCCGGGCCGCTTCCAGAAACGTTCGCAATGTTTGCAAGCGAGGTTCGGCCAATTGCCGGGCGGCTGGGAGTTTCAATTGACCGGGCAGCGTGTCGGCGTTCTTCTGCAAAACCGCCAGGGCATCGGAGAAAGTCTGGAAGCGCGTGTCGCGACCGATCTTGCAGACTGTCCGCAGGATGGTGGTGGCGCCCAGTTGTTCGAGGATGTCCGCGTCGCGGACGATGATTCCCTCGGTGCTGGTTGGCTTTCCCGACGGTTGATGCGTGCGGATGGCCTCGACCACGGTGGGAATTTTTTCCGGTGGAAATCCGAGCCGTTTGAGAATTTGGGGCGTTTCCCGCATCGCGTAGGCGACACAGTCCCAGGCGGCCAGTTTGTCAGGATCTTCCGGGCGATGGCCAACAAAGACGCCGAGGTCGTGCATCCAGACTGCGGCAAAGACCACGTCATCGTCGTAATCCTGCCCGGCCCCGACCGCTTTCGCCAGTTCGTAAAGCCGCGGCTGATGGCTGAACTTGTCCACCGGCTTCGCCTGGGCGCGGATGTACTCGACGATGGCGGCGCGAAAATCGGACGGGTTCACAGGCGGATCAACCTGTTTAGGCAGCGTTTTCCTGCACGGCCTTCACACAGCGTCCGCAAATGGTCGGATGCTCGGGATTCGAGCCGACGTCCGTCTCCCAATGCCAACAGCGCTCGCATTTCTGGCCGTCGGCCCGCGATACTTTCATTGAGACCGGCTCTCCCACCTTGATATCCAAGGCAGACACGTTGACCAACTCACGGAGTAATTCCTTGTCGGAATACTGATTTTGAACTTGCGGGATGACGATTTCAATTTTGGCTTCCAATGCTTTGCCAATCGTCTTGGCCTGACGTGCTTTTTCCAATTCAGGCAGCAGTTGTTCGCGCCAAAGTTTGAGCCAATCCCAGTTATCAGCTTCCCGAGGATCAAGCGCAAACAGTCTGGCTTTCCAATCACTCTGATGAACTGAGTCGGAGGCTGTTGGCACAAATTCCCACGCCTCATCTGCGGTGAAGGCCAGAATGGGCGCCAGCATCTGGCAGAGGCCGGTCACCAACCGGTGCAGCGCCGTCTGCGTTGAGCGGCGGCGCGGCGAGTTCGCCGGGTCGGTGTATAGCCGGTCTTTGATGACATCGTGGTAAATCGCCGACAGCTCCACCGCGATGAATTGGCTGACTTTTTGATAGACCACGTGGAATTCGTAGTCGTCGTAGGCCTTGATGACTTCCTGCTCCAACTTGGAAAATTCACCGAGAATCCAGCGGTCGAGACCGGTCAGCTTGTCGTCGGGCACGGCATGTTTTGCCGGGTCGAAATCGTAGAGGTTCGAGAGCTGGTAGCGCAGGGCGTTGCGGATGACGCGATAGGTCTCGGCCACTTTGGCCATGCGCTCCTCGCTCACGATGATGTCGTTCCGGTAATCCTGCGACGCCACCCACAACCGGACGATGTCGGCCCCCCACTTTTTGACATACGCCTCCGAAGTCTGGGGTTTTTCGTAGCCGCCCTGGGCTTGTCTGCTCTTGGAAATTTTTTCCCGGTCGGCATCCACCATAAACCCATGCGTCAGCACGGTCCGATACGGTGCCGCGCCGTTGCCCGCCAGCGACAACAGCAGCGAGGATTGAAACCAGCCGCGGTGCTGGTCGCTGCCTTCGAGATACATGTCACATTGAAACGCCTTGTCCTGGCCGCGGATCTCAGCCCGCCGGGCGATGACCGACCGCGAGGACGAGCCGGAATCAATCCAGACGTCGAGAGTATCGTTGGATTTGGCGACGGCTTCGGCACCTTTCCAGTCCTTGGGCTTCAACAAAGACCACAATTCAGCAGCGGACTTCTCGAACCAGACGTTCGAGCCGTGTTTTTCGATCAAAGCGGCGGCGTTGCGCACGATTTGTGCGTCGAGGATTGGTTCGCCCCTGGCGTCGTAAAACGCCGGGATTGGCACGCCCCAGGTGCGCTGGCGTGAAATGCACCAGTCGGGGCGCGTTTGCACCGCGCTTTTGATGCGGTTAACGCCCCAGTCGGGCACCCACTTGACCCGGTCAATTTCAGCCAGCGCCTGTTCGCGGAATTTCTGGTGGTCAATCTCAATGAACCACTGGTCCATCGCGCGGAAGATGATGGGCGTCTTGCTGCGCCAGCAGTGGGGATAGCTATGATGATAATTTTCCTGGTGGAGCAGGACGTGGCGGATCCGCAACTCGTGCAGCACGGCTTCGTTGGCGTCGCTCTTGCCGTGCTTTTCCAGA
>DATJOW010000048.1:0-2030 GCA_035506715.1 Candidatus Acidiferrum sp.
CGCTGCCGTTTGTCATGTTGTTGCTGGATTACTGGCCGCTGAGGAGGATGGCGGAAGGCGGAAGGCAGAGTGCGGGAGTGGAAAACGGTTCCCGCCTTTCAACCTCCGAACCGCGCGCCATGAGCTGGTGGCGTCTGGCGCGGGAGAAAGGGCCGTTCTTTGTGCTGGTGGCGGCTTCGTGCGTGGTGACATTCCTGGCGCAACACCGCGGCGGGATGGTTGTTTCTTTGGAAGAAATGCCGCCGGGATACCGGTTGGAGAATGTGCCGCTGGCCTACCTCCGTTACCTGTCGAAGATATTCTGGCCGGTGCATCCGGCCATTTTCTATCCCCTGCCCAGGATCATTTCCCCGGCAGCCGTTGTCGCCGCCGTTGTGGTTTTGTCGGGCATCTCCGCCGCAGTCTGGTTGGGGCGCCGCCGGTACCCGTACGGATGGGTGGGCTGGCTCTGGTTTCTGGGAACCCTCGTGCCCGTCATCGGCCTGGTGCAAGTCGGTCAGGCGGCCATGGCCGACCGTTACACTTATTTCCCCTCAATCGGGTTGTTCATCGCCGTGGCGTTCGCGGGCCGCGACGGGGCACGGCGGTTTCAGTTTTCGCCCCGGATCTTGGCGGTGCCGGCGGCCATGGTCCTCGCCGGGTGTGTGTTGCTCGCCGAAAAACAATTGCATTACTGGCGCAATGATGAAGCGCTTTTCACTCGGGCCGTCAAAGTCACCGGGGATAACGAACCCACCCACCTCTGCCTGGGTCAGGTCTATGCCTTAAACGGGCGCACGGCTGAGGCGGCGGTTGAGTATCGCATGGCCCTGAAGCTGAATCCCCGGCGGGTCAAGACCTATAATTCGCTTGCCCTGCTGCTGGCCCGTTCCGGCCAGACCAATGAGGCCCTGGCGGAATTGCAGCAGGCGGCGCAGAGGTTTCCCGCGGACGCGGCGACGCACGATTCCCTCGCCAATCTTTTAGCCGACGCCGGCCGCACCGACGAAGCGTTGGCCGAATTTCAGATGGCGGTGCGGCTTGATCAGGCCCAACCGCTTTACCGGAACAACCTCGGCGCTTTCCTCGCGGAAAGGGGTCGGCTGGACGAAGCGCTGGGACATTATGCCGAAGCGGCGCGATTGGACCCCGCGGACTGGCGGGCGCCGTATCTGACGGGGAAAGCGATGCTCAAGGCTGGCCGCGACGCGGAGGCGATCACCGCGTTCCGGCGGGCGCGGCAAAACGCTCCGGACAACCCCCAAATCATGGCCTTGCTCGCGCAGGTGTTGGCCTCCGATGAAAATGCAAAAATCCGGAATGGACCGGAAGCCTTGAGGCTGGCCGCCCGGGCCAACGACCTCACCGACGGCCCGAACCCGGCCGTGCTCGATGTGCTGGCCATGGCTTGCGCCGAACTGGGCCGTTTCGAGGACGCGCAAAAGACCGCGGAGGAAGCGGTTCAGCTCGCCCTGGCCAATGGCCTGACGAATGACGCCGCCCGCATCCAACAGCGGTTGGGGCTTTACCGGAACCGTCAGCCGTTCCGCCAATCCTTTGCGCCGAGTCCCTGACGGCGGGCCTATCTCCGCGCTTGCCACCGAAGGGAAATGGCCTACAAAGAAGCCCGATGTCCCGCCTCCGAGGCCAAAGCCAGAACCGCGAAAGCCAGGAATCCGGTCCGGATGATCCCGGCGCGGCCTTTCCACCCCAACACTTCGGCGGGGTGACAGCACGCCCGCAGCTCATCGGTCTGCTGCTCGCGCTGGTCACGCTGCTGCTTTACCTGCCAGCGGGCCGTTACGCCTTCGTTGTCTATGACGACCAGGAATATGTCTCGGAAAATCACATCGTCCAGCAGGGTTTGACGTGGGGCGGGGTGAAGTGGGCCTTCACGACGTGGCACGCGTGCAACTGGCATCCGGTGACGTGGGTGTCGCACATGGTGGATTGTCAGTTGTTCGGTCCGAACGCCGGGGCGCATCATCTGGTCAACGTGTTGTTCCATGTGGCCAACACGGTGCTGCTGTTCGCGCTGCTGGTGCGGCTGA
>DATJOW010000049.1:0-3510 GCA_035506715.1 Candidatus Acidiferrum sp.
TATGCACACGCTGCTCAGAAATTGTTGAAATCGAGGAATGCATTTTGGACAAACTCGAAAAGCAGATTGCCACCAAAAATGGTTTCACCGCCGTGACACACAAACTTGAGTTTTTCGGAATTTGTCCGGGTTGCCGGAAACCTGAAATTAAAGTTGAATGTTTCGGCTCGACGCCCGTTTTATCGGAGTAAACGAAATGACAATTCCAAAACTCTGACTATGTTTAAAATTTTCAGTTTCCTGCTCTATTGCCTTGCCGTTTTTATCGGCGTGGCCGGTCTTTTGGAGGGAGGGTTGCCGCTGCTGCAGTATGCAATTGAGCGGCTGGAGGGTAAATATTTCGATGCTTATGCGTTGCTGAGTTCCTATGATCGCTTCTCCTCCGAGGTCATTCTGATTCTTTCGCTCATGCTGCTCCTCGTGGTCCATATTGGCCATGTTCTCACCCGCGGATTGAGTTTCGCCAAGCCTGAGAAGCCTGTTTCATCCCAAAAACAACAGGATGATTCGCCCTTGTCCGCAGGCTTGATTTCACAGTCGCTTGAGCCACCTAGAGCACAAGTGCCGACTGATAAAGAGTCGACCGATGAGAAGCTGGGCCGGTTGCTAAAACAAAGGAAAGAATGAGACTGTAATTTCGAAGGCGAGGGTCGATTTTCAACTAACACCGAATCGAAAAAAACGGAGGAAATTCATGTTGTGTTTGCAGCGCAAGTTGCTGATTGCAAATGATTTGGAGGCGGAGGTCGGAATCGGCCGCCTCAAGCGTCGTTTCGGCTATAAAAATACCTAAATTCACAGGCTAATCAAGCCAACTCTGTCACAACTAGAACCAGCACCTTTACTACACCTTTGCTGACGCTTTTGCTGACAGTCAGATCCCTGTAACGTTACTTGAGTTTTTCAGGCCAGGTTTGGACTCAGCGGTCTGTGATTTTTTGCACCATCTCCTCTTAATTATGAGCGTTCCATATCACCGTTCAATGATATTGGCAAATTGCCGCAGGCATGTCTTTATATTCGTTCCTCCCGTAAGAATCGGCATTCCTTTGCCGTCTGAAATCGCCAGTGTCATCAGTTCATGATTCTCAAAAAGTGGGACTGGCTGAAAATTGGCAGATCTTTGTCATTTTCCAAACTCGGTTAAACCCGGCGGACCGTAGTGGCTCGCAGCATCTTCCAGCGCCAGCACCCAGTCCGGACCTTGCGGCGGCGAACGAAATTCCCGGTGCCCGCCGCCGTCGATTTCTCCCTGCAGCGTGCCGACGCCCGTGCGCGGGTCATACCACCAAACCCGCAATCGCGAGGCATGCAACCGGCCCAGGTCGAGCGTGGCGCTTTGATCGTTTTGTGGAAAATACACGAATGCGTAACTGCCTTTCTGGTCGCGCGTGGCTTGCAGATGCAGACCGCTTTTGCCGGCATCTCCCACAATCAGCGATTGGTCCGGAATCCTGGAGAAAAACGGACGCGACTCGATGAGTTGCCGGAGAAATCGCATCTGCCGGGCGCCGGGCCGGTAGAGTGCATCCGTCCAGTCACGATCGGCGTGGTTGATCACTTCGTGGCGCGAACTGGCAAACTGCCAGACGGCATGATGACCGTAAGTCACCCCGCACGCACCGGCAAAGACGGAGCGGTAGGTTTGCTTGCGGACGTCGTAATCGCGGAAATAACCGGTCGCCGGGTCCCAAGCCGGCCACGGATTGTAAGGATGATCCTCGTAGTTCGGTTCGAGATCGAGTGTGGGTTTCGCGGGAACCAATGCGTAATCGTGGGCGATCAAATTCCAGACCGGCTGGTCATGGCCGCCACCGTGTCCGCTTTGCATGCCATTGATGGAGAGCCAGGATTCATTCGGCATCATCACGGACGTGGTTTGGTCGCCGCCTTGAGGATGATAAAGGCAAACCGGGGTCGTCCCGGTGCCCTCCGCCAGACCGGCGGCCATTTCGCGCCAAATGGGCGTCCAGTCGTAATCATCGGTAAAACCTGCCGCCTTGGCTACGGAGTGCGGCCACTGATCCGATTTTGAGCCGTCAAGCTTGGCGGGCCGATCACCGCCGAGAATCCAGACGACATTGCTCCGGCCCCGGAGTTTGAGGCCGAGATAGCGGGCGTAGGCGCGGGCGACGGGAAGATTATCGTTGCGAAAAACGCGAGGTCCGGCACCCCATGGCGCTGTGAGTTTGTCCCCCCACGTCGGCAGCAGTGCGACATACAAACCGACGGAGGCCGCTTCATCAACGATTTCAACCACGCGGTCAAAGTATTTATCATTGGGTCGCAGCGGGTCGTTGTCGAAGAAAGGCCGCTCGCCCAGCACGCTCGGCTGGTTCAGACCGTCGAACTCGGCCAGCACGGTGGCTTGCACCACCGTGAAGCCTTGCATCGCGCGAGTGTGCAGATAATAGCTGCATTCCTCGCGCGTGGTGCCGTCAATCAGTTGCCACGCGGTGTCACCCAGCCAGAAGAATGGACGGCCATTATCAGTTTCCAAATAGTGCCCTTCCTTTTGGACGCGGATTTGTGGCAGGGTGCGGACGGACGGACTGTTCGTGTTGCCGGCAGCCAGACAGGGGTCGATTGATGTGGCCAGACTCGCCAGCAGCGAAATCGCAAACGAGGCTTCGGCTAGGCCGGTCACCTGTGCAAATAGCCTGGACAGAAATCCGGGCACGACCAAACGCTTTTCGCCGCGTTTGGTTATGGATCTGGAGGGAAGAAAGAGCCATCGCTTTGTCATGGGGCAAGCCAAGCAACTTTGGCGTTCAGTTTCAAGGGACGAAAACCGGAACGAAGTCGCTAATTTGGGGGACACGCTTGAGGTTGTTCCCGCATTGACGGCTAAACAGGAAAAATTATGCTCCTCGCCATGCATCGGATAAACAACGGACTTTCTTCATTCTTTTGGTGATGTTTTTGGTGCCGGCAAAAATCCTTTCACGCAGCTAACTCCAGCGCCTCAAGAATCCACTGGGAGTCCATAAGTTGAAAACCACTCTCTCCCGCCGCCAGTTTCTCGCTACGACCGCCGCCGGTTCGTTTGGGATAGCAGTCCTGGGCGCAATTCCATCCCCGCCCGCCGCCGTTTTCGCCCAGCGCGGTTATTACCTGCTTCCCAATCGTGCGCCGACGCTCGGCTACGAGGCGTGCTGCGATATGATTGACGCGATGGCTGAGGACGGAGCGAACACGGTCATCCTCTGGCTTGCCGGCGGTTTTCGTTCAAAAAAATTCCCCATCACCTGGCAATACAACGCCGAGCACGCGAACATCCGCGAGGATTTCATGGGAACACTCATCCGGCACGCACAACAGCGCGGCATCAAATGTCTGCTGGGCTTCACGCCTTTTGGCTACGACGGCGTGAACCAGTATCCACGCGAACATCCCGAACTCAAGGCGGTCGGAGCCGGTGGCAATCCGGTCGCCGAATTCGGCATAGATAGTTGGGGTTGGAATCTTTGTCCGGCCAAATCCGAGTCGCAACGGTTCATCCTCGAATAC
>DATJOW010000050.1:0-24465 GCA_035506715.1 Candidatus Acidiferrum sp.
TTCATGATGAACTCGCGGGCGCGCATCAGCCCGAAACGCGGGCGGATTTCGTCGCGGAACTTGCTGCTGATCTGGTAGAAATTCCGGGGCAACTGGCGGTAGGAATTGATCTCGGCGGCGACGGTGGAGGTGATGACTTCCTCGGCGGTGGGGCTCAGCAGCCACTCGCGGTTGCCGCTGTCCCTGACCTTGTAGAGCACGTTGCTGGCGGTTTCGTATCGGCCGCTTTGCTGCCAGATTTCGGGCGGTTGGAGCGCGGGCATGAGCAATTCGAGCGCGCCGGCGCGGTCCATTTCCTCGCGGACGATCTGCTCCACCTTGCGCAGCGCGCGCAGGCCGAGGGGCAGAAAGGTATAAACTCCGCCGGCGAGCTTGCGGATGAGGCCGGCGCGGAGCAGGAGTTTGTGCGACAGAATTTCCGCGTCAGCCGGGGCCTCGCGAAGGGTCGGGATCAAAGTTTGTGTCCACTTCATGTGGCCGAAAGATTAACCACAAAGGCGCGTCAGAACGAAGTATTTTTATCTGCGTCATTTTGGCGTGCGCGGACATGTCCCGCGCTCTCAAAGCGGCGACACGTCGCCGCACTCCAACCCCAATATTGCTGCTACTTCACGACGTTTACCAGCGGGGCCAATCCCTGGATCCGCACTTCCAGCCGGTCGCCGCTCTGGATGGGGCCGATGCCGCTGGGCGTGCCGGTCAGGATGACGTCGCCGGGCAGCAACGTCAGGTTGGTGGAGATGAAACTGACGAGCTGGGCGGGCTTGAAGATGAGCTGCCGGGTGTTCGAGTTCTGCCGCAACTGGCCGTTCTGGAACAACTGAATGTTCAAATCCTTCGGATCAATTTTTGTCTCCACGTACGGACCGAGCGGCGTGAAGGTGTCGAACGATTTGCACCGCGCCCACTGGCTCTCGGAATTCTGGATGGTCCGGTCGCTGACGTCTTCGGCCGACGTGTAACCGAAGATGAAGCGGGCGGCCTGGGTGGCGGTGACGTTGCGGATTTTGCGGCCAATGACGATGGCCAGCTCGGCCTCGTAGTCGGTGCGATGCTCGCGGAACGGAATTTCAATCTTGCCGCCGTCCGGGAGCAGCGACGTGGTGGCCTTGAGCCAGAACAGCGGTTCCTTGGGCAGCGGCTTGCCGGTCTCGCGGGCGTGGTCGGCATAGTTGAGCCCCACGGCAATGATTTTGGACGGGACGACCGGCACCAGCGTCTTGACGCCCTTGCGCGGCGTCGGTTTGCGGTCGAAGGTGGGCGACCCGAAAACGTCGCCCTGCAGCCGGAACAATTCACCCTCCGCAACCTTCGCGTAAAACACGTCGTCGCCCTTTTGGAATCGGCCAATGGCTGCCATGGCATTTAGGAATTACGATTTTTGATTTATGATTTGCCCGCCCAAGATTTTTTTCAATCGTAAATCGTAAATCATAAATCGTAAATGGCATTGTTGCCTGTTGCCGCGCTTTCCGCTATATTAGCGGCGTGAATCACCTGACGAAACAGGAACAATTGGTTCTCTGCATCGTCCTGGGTCTGCTGTTGACCGGCTGGGCGGTGAAGCTGTACCGCACCGCGCATCCGCCGCCAGCGGTGATTCAATCCGTGAAACCTTGACATGCAAGAGATCAATTTCGAGGAAATGGTGGAGTTGATCGTCGCCCGCGACGCGCGCTACACGCGGGAAGCCTATAATTTTGTCCGCGAAGCGCTCGATTTCACCCAGAAACTCATCGTCAAGGAAAACCGGGGCCAGATCCGGCACGTGAGCGGCCAGGAACTGCTCGAAGGCATCCGGCAGTTCGGCCTCCAGCAATTCGGTCCCATGACGGTGACAGTGCTGGCGGAATGGGGCATCCACCACTGCGGCGACTTCGGCGAGATTGTGTTCAACATGGTGGAGACCGGGCTCCTGGCCAAAACCGAACGGGACAGCCGCGAGGATTTTCAGAACGGCTACGATTTCACCGATGCCTTCCGCAAACCGTTCTGGCCATCGCAAAAAACCGATCCTGAAACCAAACCGACACCCGGCTGACAGGCCCACTTCGTTGCCGGGCTGCCGTCCATGGCCGGGTTGCTCACCGAACGCATTTCGCCACCGTCCTTCCCTCACGCCGATGTCGTCCTTCCGGGCGGGTTGGTGCCCTGTTTGGCCTCGCGTTGAGACCCGGGCTCGACCTCAAGACAGCCAAATGTGACATTACCGGCCGGGGGAATTGCATTGCTCAAAACGGGTTTTGGTATATGTTGTGGCTCTGATTTCGCATTATGGCAGACACGTCGTTTTCGACCCGGGTGGCAGCGATGAAAATACCCTCGCTGCCGCCCGGCGTCGTCCTGACCACGCTGGATAACGGCCTGACGATCATCGTGGGTGAAGACCGCAGCGCCCCGGTCGTCTCGACGCAGGCCTGGTGCATGTCCGGCAGCATTCACGAGGGGCGCTGGCTTGGCGCCGGGTTGTCGCACGTGCTCGAACATATGTTGTTCAAGGGCACCACCACCCGCCCCGGCAGCCGCATTGACCAGGAGGTCCAGGAGGCCGGGGGGTACATGAACGCCTACACCAGCTTTGATCGCACGGTGTTTCACATCGATGTGCCCAGCAGCGGCCTGACCACGGCGATTGACATCCTGTGCGACATCATGCAGCACGCCACCCTGCCCGCCGACGAACTGGCCAAGGAACTCGACGTCATTCGGCGCGAGATGGATATGGGCCAGGATGATCCCGGGCGCCGGTCGAGCCGGCGGCTGTTTGAGACGGCTTACACGCGGAGCCCGTACCGATACACGGTGATCGGGTATCCCGACATCTTCAACGAGCTCAAGGCGGCGGACATCCGCGGCTACTACGCCGAGAAATACGCGCCAAACAACGTCTTTTACGTGGTGGTCGGCGACGTGAACGGCCCAAAGGTGGTCGAACAAATCCGCAAGGCTTACGAAAAATCCAAGGCCAAGGCGCTGCCGCCGGTGGTGCTGCCGGAGGAGCCGGAGCAGACCGCGGCGCGCGAAGTGGTTGAGGAAGCCGCCATCGAGCTCGGTCACTTTCATCTGGCCTGGCACATTCCGGATTTTCGGCACCCGGACCTGCCGGTGCTTGACGTGCTGGCCGTGTTGCTGGGCAGCGGGCGCAGCTCGCGGCTCTACCAGCGCGTTCGCGAAAAACAGGGCGTCGTGCATCATGTGGATGCCTGGACGTACAGCCCGGGCAGTGCGGGCCTGTTTGGCGCCAGCGTGATCGCCGACGGCGACAAATTCACCGCGGCGCGCGACGCCGTGCTGGCCGAGGTGGAAAGGATGAAGACCTCGCCGGTGTCCGGCGGCGAGCTGGCCAAGGCGGTGAAGCAGTTCATGACCGCCACGCTCGCCGCGCGCAAGACGATGGAAGGCCAGGCGCAGAACCTCGGCTCCAACTGGCTCGCGGCGAATGACCTGAATTTTTCCGAACGGTATCTGGCGGCCGTCAAGCGGGTGCGGCCGGACGACGTCCTGCGCGTGGCGCGCGAATATCTTACCGCGGAAAACCGGACGCTCTACGCCCTGCTGCCCACCGGGTCCGCCCCCAAATCCGCCATCACCGTCGAGGAAGCCAACGAACTGCCCATCCGGAAATTTGCCCTGCCGAACGGGCTGCGCCTGCTGGTGAAGGAAGACCATCGCCTGCCGTTTGTCGAGTTTCGCGCCATGTTCCAGGGCGGCGTGCTGGCCGAAACCTGGGAGGACAATGGCATCACCCAGTTGACGAGCCGGATGCTGTTGAAAGGAACCTCCCATCGCAGCGCCCGCGACATCGCCACGGAAATTGAATCGGTCGGCGGCAACATCGACAGCTATGGCGGCAACAACAGTTTTGGAGTCAACCTGGAAACCTTGAGCAGCGATTTCGCCACCGGCCTGGACCTGCTGGCCGACGTGCTGCTGAACCCCATTTTCCCCGCCGACGCCCTGGAGCGCGAGCGCGAGGTGCAGATTGCCGACATTTACGCCCAAAAAGACAACCTGTTGAAAAGCGCCAGCCTGGCCATGCGCCGCGGGCTCTTTGGCCTGGCCGGCTACGGCCTGGATTCCACCGGTACCGAGGAAGTCGTCGCCCGACTCAAGGCCGGGAGCTTGAAAGCGTTCCACAAAAAGCTGGCCACGCCGGGCAACTGCGTGATGGCGATCTACGGCGATGTGGAAACCGCCGAGGTCAAATCCGCCGTCGTGGAGACGTTTGGCGGCTGGAAACCGGGGTCGCCGGCAAAGGAGTTGATCCTCCTTCCGCCGGCCGCGCCCGTCCCCCTCGTCCAGCGGACTGAGGAGACCCGCGACAAAAAGCAGGCGGTCATCGTCATCGGTTTTGCCGGAACGACCCTGCACCACGAGGACCGTTACGCGCTGGATCTGCTGCAGGAATCGTGCAGCGACCTCGGCTCGCGCCTGTTCCTCCGGATTCGCGAGCAACTGGGGCTGGCTTACTACGTCGGCGCGCAACATTTTGCGGGGCTGGCGCCGGGTTACTTCGCCTTTTATGCCGGCACCGAGCCGGCCAAGGCCAAACTGGTTGAGGAAGAGATGCTCAAGGAGGCCGCCCTGTTGCGCAACGAAGGACTGACCCTCGAGGAACTCAAACGCGCCAGAGCCAAAATCATCGGCCAGAAAAAAATCGCCCGCCAGGAACTGGGACACCTCGCTTCCACGACCGCCCTGGATGAATTATACGGACTGGGCTATCGGAATGCGGAACTGGAAGACGCTAAGTATGAGGCGGTGACGCTGGAGCAAATCAAGGCCATTGCCCAAAAATATCTCCAGCCGGAGGCCTCGGTCGTGGCCGTGGTGAAGCCGGAACCGGCGGAGTAAGTTGGATCACGCCCGGACGACCAGCTGGCGCAGGACATAGGGCAAAATGCCACCGTGCTGGTAGTAATCAATCTCGATGGGAGTATCAATCCGGCACCGCACCGGCACGTCCTCCACCTTCCCGTCCCGGCGCGTAATTCTCAGCGTCAGGTCCTGCTGCGGCCTTAAATCCGCGCCCAGCCCGATGACATCATAGGTTTCGCTGCCGTCGAGCCGGAGGCTTTGCGCGTTGGTGCCATCCTTGAATTGCAGCGGCAAGACGCCCATGCCCACAAGGTTGCTGCGGTGGATGCGCTCGAAACTTTGCGCCACCACGGCTTTCACGCCCAGAAGATTCGTTCCTTTCGCCGCCCAATCGCGGCTGGAACCGGTGCCGTATTCCTGACCGGCGATCACCACCAACGGCGTGCCGGCCCGCTGATATCGGATGGCCGCGTCGTAAATACTCATCGGTTCGCCCTGGGAGGGACGGCTCGCCGAGCCGTCCGCGGACGCCGACAGCGCGGCGTCCCTGCCATAAAAAATCGTCACCCCGCCTTCGACCCCGGGCACCATCAGGTTTTTGATGCGCACATTCGCAAACGTGCCGCGGGTCATCACCCGGTCATTACCCCGGCGCGAGCCGTAGCTGTTGAAATCCGCCGGCTCGACGCCGTGCTCGATCAGGTATTTCCCCGCCGGCGACGTTTTCTTGATGGACCCGGCCGGCGAAATGTGGTCGGTCGTCACGCTGTCACCGAAAATGCCCAGCGCCCGGGCGCCTTGGATCTCGCGGATTTCGCCCGGCTTCATCGAAAAATCGGCAAAGAACGGCGGCTCCTGGATGTAGGTGGACTTGGCGTCCCATTCGTACACGTTGCCGGTGGTGGACGGAATTTCGTTCCACTTCGGATTCTGCGCGGCGAAATCCTGGTAAAGCTTGCGGAACACGGCCGGCTGCAGCGCGGCCTGCAGCAGGTTGCGGATTTCGGCCAGGGTCGGCCAGAGTTCCTTCAGCAAAACCGGCTTGCCGTCCTTGCCGGTCCCCAGCGGCTCGGTGCTCAGGTCAATGTCCACGCGCCCGGCCAGCGCAAAGGCGACGACGAGCGGCGGCGACATGAGGAAGTTTGCCTTGATGTTCTGGTGCACGCGCGCCTCGAAATTGCGGTTGCCGGAAAGCACTGACGCGGCCACCAGATTGTTTTTGACGACCGCGTCCTCGATCGGCGCGGCCAGCGGGCCGGAATTGCCGATGCACGTTGTGCAGCCGTACCCGACGAGGTTGAAACCCAGCCGGTCCAGATACGGTTGCAGCCCGGTCTGGTTGAGGTAATCGCTGACCACGCGCGAGCCGGGCGCCAGCGACGCTTTGACGACCGGGTTCACGCTCAGGCCGCGCTCGACGGCTTTCTTGGCCAGCAACCCGGCGGCCAGCATCACGCTCGGATTCGACGTGTTCGTGCAGCTCGTGATGGCCGCGATCAAAACCGAACCGTGGCCGATGGCGGTTTTGCCGTGGCCGTTGGCCGGCACTTCCGCCCGCGTAGCGGCAAATTCCTCGGCTTTCATGCCAAAGCCGCCGTCCGTGACCGGTTTGCTGAACGCGCCGACGAAACTTTCCTTCAACTTTGGCAGCTCGATGCGGTCCTGCGGCCGTTTCGGACCGGCCACGCTGGGCACCACCTTGCCCAGGTCCAGTTCCAATTCCTGGGAGTAGTCGATTTCGCCCTTCCGGGGCATGGCGAACAATCCCTGGGCGCGGTAATAATTTTCATAGGTCCGGCAATGCTCCTCGTTGCGGCCGGTCGCGCGCAGGTAATTCACGCACTCGGTGTCGATCGGGAAAAAGCCCATGGTCGCGCCGTATTCCGGCGCCATGTTGGCAATGGTCGCGCGGTCCACCACCGGCAGCGCCGATGCACCGGGGCCGAAAAACTCGACGAACTTGCCGACGACCTTTGCCTTGCGGAGCATCTGCGTGACCGTAAGCGCGAGATCGGTGGCGGTGACCCCTTCGCGCAATGTGCCGGTCAGGTGGACTCCCACGACGTCCGGCGTGAGAAAATAAACCGGCTGGCCGAGCATGCCCGCTTCGGCTTCGATGCCGCCGACGCCCCACGCCACGATGCCAATGCCGTTGATCATCGTGGTGTGCGAGTCCGTGCCGACGAGCGTGTCGGGATAGAAAATGGCATCCGGCGTCCGGGAGCTGGGGTCTTGGGAAGACAACACACCTTTGGCAAGGTATTCGAGATTGACCTGGTGAACGATGCCGATGCCGGGCGGGACGACTTTGAACGTGTCGAACGCCTGCATGCCCCATTTCAAAAACTGGTAACGCTCGCGGTTGCGCTGGAATTCAATCTCCAGGTTCTGCCGGAACGCCTCCGGCGTGCCGTTCACGTCCACCTGCACCGAATGATCCACCACGAGGTCCACCGGCACGAGCGGTTCGATGAGCTTGGGATTCTGTCCGAGCTTTCGCACGGCCGAGCGCATGGCCGCGAGATCCACCAGCAGCGGCACGCCGGTGAAATCCTGCAACACGATGCGGGCCACCACGAAGGGGATTTCCTCCGTGCGGGTCTCGTTGGGTTTCCAGTTGGCCAGGGCGCGGACGGCCGCTTCGCTCACGCGCTTGCCGTCGCAATTGCGCAGGACGGACTCGAGCACGAGCCGGATGGAGACGGGCAGGCGGGAGATCCGGCCGACGCCGGCCTTTTCCAGCGCCGGCAGCGAGTAAAAGCGGCCCTGATTGCCGCCGCTCCCCAGGTCGAATTTCTGCAATGAATCGAACAAATTATGCGGTACGCTCATTTAATGCCTTCAATAAGCCAATCAAAATGAAGCCTGCGCGCAACGGTGTCAAGCGAAGGGCGATGGCCGTGGTGTTCAATTTGAAGTGGAGCGCGGATTGTCCTCAATCCGCAGCAGTTGGATATTGCCGGAACACTGCGAGTTGAGACAACTCGCGCTCCGCTCTAGTGATTTTCATTTCCAATTAGACACCACCGCGAAGGCAAGACGTACTACGTTTTGATTTCCAGGATTACTTGGACGCTGCGGCGGCAATCAAGGCGATTAAGTTGGTGATCGTGCACAGCCCGATGTTGTTCGGTGCGATGGCGTTAACTGGTTCTTTGAGTGGTGTCGCTATGGCAACGGCCGGTCGGGCCGGCGGCGGTTTTGCGGAGACACAGCCGATACAAAAACAAACGCATCCCGCGACCAGGAGAGATTTAACCATTAACAGCTTCATACAACTGAAGCCTAAAGCAGCATATTTCAGGCCCAATTCCCCATTTGGCTGGGGCGAAGCAACCGGCCCGTGGGGACGCCTGCCCTGCCTGCGGAGTTCATGGGACCGCCTTAGCACTCCCGGAAGCGGAAAGCACCGATATCCCGCTGAACCGGAGTGGTAGGGAGAGCGCGCCGCGCTGTCCGGACGCCGCCGCGCAGCGTCCCTGCCTGGATTATTTCCCGTTCCGGTTTTTCCCAGCCGAATCCAGATGCAGCAAGGCGCTGACGCGCTGCTCGAAGCGCGGGAGGTCCAGCGGTTTGGTGAAAAAATCATCGGCCTGGGCGGAGGCCGTGCGCTTGGTCACTTCGCCGGAAAGCGCGCTGACAAAAATGATGGGAATTTTCTTCGTGGACGGCTGGCGCCGCAGGATTTCGCAGACCGACAGCCCGTCGAGATCGGGCAACAGGATGTCGAGCAGGATCAAGTCCGGCTTCGCCAGCCGGGCCTGGCTGAGGGCCTGCACGCCGTCGTTGGCCACGATGAATTCGCAACCCAGCCCGGCGAGGCGGTACTGCACCAGTTCGATAAAATCGCGCTCGTCGTCCACAATCAAAATGCGAGGCACCATCCGGCACAATATACCCGCCCCGGCCCGGTTCTCCATGGCGGTCCGGTTAAAGCCGTGTCACGAAATGGAAACACTTGAATTTAGGATTTACGATATACGATTTACGCGTTTTGCCCCGGATCGCGTGAGCATGCGTAAATCGTCAATCGTATATCGTGAATAATCAGCCTGCCTGCGTCCGCGACTGCATATTGGAAACTGTGCTATAGCGCAAAAGCCTTGTTTGCCGCCCCCGGGTATGGAATATATCTGCCGTCATGCCAACGCGCCAGGGCTCGATCAAATTGTTCCGATTGTTCGGAATCGATGTCTATGCGCACTGGATGTGGTTTCTGCTTTTGCTGGCTCGAATCGTATCCCACGATCCCCGATATGGTTCGTTGGCCCGATTTTTGTGTGCATATTTGACGCTGTTTCTGATCGTGCTGATCCACGAGTTTGGCCACGCCCTGGCCTGCCGGTCGGTTGGCGGCCGGGCAAATCAGATCGTGCTTTGGCTGCTGGGCGGGGTGGCGTATGTCTCGCCTCCGCAGCGGCCGGGGGCCATGCTTTGGAGCATTGCGGCCGGGCCCCTCGTGAACGTGGTTCTGTTCCCGGTTTTCTCCCTGCTTTGGATCATGAGCCATTCAGCCGGCTGGTTCGAAACGCAGCCGGGCCTTTATTTGTACATCCGCGACGTTTGGTTCATCAACACGGGCCTGCTGGTCTTCAATCTCATGCCGGTCTATCCGCTTGATGGCGGACAGATTCTGCGTTCGTTGCTCTGGTTTATTTTCGGCCGCGCCCGCAGCCTGCTGATCGCCAGCATTGTCGGTTTTGTCGGCGTGGCGGCCTTGGTCGCGTTGACGGGCCTCCTTTTTGTGTTTTCCGAAGACCGGACTTCGGCCGTCCTGTTGGGAGTCATGGCGGCGTTCATCCTGTTCAATTGTTGGGGCGGTCTCCTGCAGGCGCGGGCCATGGCGCGGCTGACCGATGCGCCGCGGCGGGAGGGCTTCGCCTGCCCGGTTTGCAGGGCGGCGCCCCCGCAGGGCGCGTTCTGGATCTGCGGCAAATGCCGGAAACCGTTCGACACGTTTTTGACCCGCGCCATCTGCCCGAGCTGCGGCGCCCAGTACGGCGTCACCTCCTGCCCCGAGTGCGGCAGCCTGCGGCCCGTCACCGAATGGGAGAGTTTCCTGAACCTCCCGCCGAAACTGTAAACTCGCAACGTAGCAGCCGCCATGAGTCGGCGCTGACCGGAACTCCGCGGGAAAATTTGAGCCAGCTCACGCTGGCTGCTGCAGAAATTCAGGCCGCCCGGTGGAGCGGCCTGAACGGCTTTGCCCTGGGCAAATCGTTTACTTCAGCTTCGCCAGCGTGGCCTTGACGGCTTCGAAGTTTGGCAGTTCCTTGGGCGTGGGCGTCTGCTCGCTGTATTGCACCATGCCGTTCTTATCGATCACGAACGCCGCGCGCGCCGCCGTGGCGCCGAAGCCCATCAGGTCGTCAAGCAGCACGCCATAGGCCTTGGCGGTGGTCTTGTTCAGGTCGCTGGCCAGCGTAATGCCGATTTTGTTCTGCTTGGCCCAGGCTTCCTGCGAGAACGGGCTGTCCACGCTGATGCCGATGACGTCGGCGTTCATGCCGGAATAGGCCGACAGGCCGGCGGTGATGTCACACATTTCGGTTGTGCAGACGCCGGTGAAGGCAAGCGGGAAGAAGAGCACCACCGTGTTCTTCTTGCCAAAATTGTTGCTGAGCTTCACGTCCACGACGCCGGACGCCTGTTTGGATTTGAGATTGAAATCGGGAGCTTTGGATCCTGTGGGAATTGGCATAATCGTTCTTGGTTTTGCGTTTAACTTTTCCTTTCTGGCGTTAGATATGCCACAGCTTCCGGGCGCCTGTCAAACCGGGAGTGCAGGCCGAGCGAGTCCTGATTTCCGTGTAGCGTCGAGCCTGTGGCTCGAAATCGGTGCAGAGCACCGACGCTATAACACAAGCTCAGTGCACCAGGATGGAACGATAAAACTGCGAGCCGGGTCCGGGCGGCGCAGCATTCGTAAAGCTGAACACCTCGCTGACCGGACAATTGGTGCCGAAATTCATCCAGTCCATCAGATTCGACGAGGATTGAACCACGTATGCGTGGCCGTCCTCACCCGTGAACTGCACCTTCCATTGACCGTTTGCCAGCGTAATCGAGCCGATTGAATCTGCGCGCACCAGCGGCAGCAACTGGCTCAGGAGCACTTCATAGGCTTCATCACTGATCCCGTTCGTGAGTTGCGCGCCTGAACTGACATTGAGGAACGGCGACTGTTCGGTCAATTCTGCCACGGCGAGCAGGTCCCCCACCCCGCGGAAATAACCGCCCGGTTGACTGGGCCGGGCCGATTGAATGGCATCGGCAATGGCTGAGGCCTGGGGCGAATTTGAGGAAACGACCAGCGGGTCAAATTGAGGTGGTCCGAACCGTAGCTGGCTGTCAGGAGCGTCATTGGTCAAAACAATCAGTCCGTCGAGCAGAACCTGCCAGGCGCCGGGATCGGGAGTGTTCACCGAAATCGCCGACTGGAGGTTGTTGGTATTAAACAAACCCGCCAGCACACTGACCAAGTGCCAATCGTGCACGGGCGCCATCGGGGCGGCATCGATCGCATCCGTGTCCCCGGTCCAGTTTGTCCAGATGCCCAACCCCAGAGAGTTGGTGGCGTAGGTCAAATTCGGATAAATCCCGTTGGTTTGAATTTGAATCACGCTCAAAACATCCGAGGCTTTGAGATAAATGGTTTGCCAGGGCGTGCCGCGATGGACCCGACCCAGCCAATCGGGCGACAAAGACTCGTTCGTCGGGAAGTCCCAGTTGTCCGATTTCCTTATCAGCGGGTCTTTGATGCCGAGATAACACGGAGTCTGATCGGCGCCGGGCAGCATGGGATTACCGCCCCAAGGCATGTAACGCTGGTTGAGATGTCCGAGGTTTTCACTCGTGAGTGCGGCGGACACATGGTCAATGCGGCTCGACCAAGTCCAATTCAGGTCACTAGCCAGGTAATGAACGAGCGGGTCGTTGACCTGCCACGAGAAATGTTGGACGTTTGTGGCGGTGGGCGTGTATGGCGCCTGCATGATGTTGGTGGCTTCAACCCAGCCAAATTGCGAACTTTGAGCAGGTGGAATAGGTGGAATATGGAAAAAAACACGGAAGGCGTTGATTTCATTGCTACGAACGGTCGGGTCTTTTGTATTCCAATCATTCAGCGGCGGCGGGATAAGTCCTAAGGAAATCGTAACTTGATTGGCCAGTCCGAAGGGGATGCCTTGGCTATTGTAGTTTGTAAGCCACAAGCTTCCGTTGATCGCATTTGTAAATTCTAACGACAAATCGCGGAAGCTGGTCGGTCCGCGCAATTGCACGTAATCAATCACCCGATTCGGTGTGACCGAGGTGTCGAGCATTATTACGCGCAGCTCGTTCGTGAGCATCAGCCACCAGTGCGGCTGCGGATAGGGATATCCCGGCATTGTCGGCGGTAGATTGGTTTCGTAGGGCAACGCCAGATTCGTCGTCAAATACGGGTAGCCGCCATTGAACCGGTATATCGAGTTGGGTATCGCGGCGATGGTCGCATTCAACGGAAGCTGGAACGAAGCTCCGACGCCCAACGGATTATTTATCGGGTCATACCCCGGCCAGACCGGAACGATTAGGCCTGCCGAGGTGACAAGATTCCAGTTCGTGCTGAACCCCTCGTCGTTGGTCAGGATGAGGCTCCGCAAAAAATCCGTTGCGTAAATCGTCACCGAATTGGAATAGGCGTCGGAATACGAGTTCCAACATTCCATACCCAACTGGCTGGTGAGGCTGAGCAGGTACATCTGGTTGTACGAATAGGCTGACGGCGGTGCGTTGCTGTCCGAGCGAGTGACCTGGAGTTTGCGGGTCAACTGGAACGCGTTGTCCATGGCCAGTTCATTGAAGTTCGGGAATCCTTTCCTGGCGCCGATGATCCACGGCACGCCAAAAACATTCATCGGCCAATCAATCACGGCACCGTTGGTCACCGCCAAATCCTCCGCATCCACCGGAAGCGCGAACTGGCTGTCATTTGGCCCCGTCACCGAGGGAACGTTGGTGTAACCGCTGATGAAGACGTTCGTGCCCAGGCCATCCGCATCGCGCGAAAACAGCGGGCGGAAGACGGTCGGGAAAGCGTCCGTGGAAACCGCTTCGTAAAGATTCGCCGACACCTGGAGCAGCCGGTGAACCGCCGGCGTGTACTGGTTCGTCGGGTAAACCTGAATCCGCGCCAACGGGATATTCAACTCAGAAGCCAGCAGGCGGGAGGCGACGTTCGTGAAGAAGGCGACCGGGCTCTGCGTGTCCAAGACCGGTGCGGCTGCCGCCGGCATCGCGAAAGCCAGACCGGCCAGGGCCGCCATCAAAAGCCCGGGCCAACCACGGGCGGATAAGTTCAAAAATCCCCGGCTCGTGCCACCGCGTGCCCGCCAAAACATCATGATGGCAAGTTTATAGGGGGTGGCGCAAAATTGCCAGTTTTAATGCCGGCGGTCGGTTTGCCGCCGGCAAACGCCACCGCGGCCTCCGGGCCTTCGCGGGTTCTGACCCATTGGGACCGATTCAGGGTCTAATGCAGTTTGGGCGGCAACTGGTCGGCATAGGAATACAGTTCGGCCAGGATGGTGCTGGTGTGCTGATTGCGCAGGTCCGGCCCAAACTGCAGGGACTCGGATTCCGCAAATTCATGCAGGACAAGGCAGTACGTGTCGTTGGCCATCACCCCCATCAACTCGCCGACGCGGCTGAACACCAGGTCGCCGCGCGTGGGATTGAACTTGCCGTAAAGCGCCTTGTTGCTGATCAGCTTGACGTATTCCGGCGTGGTCAAATCAATCTGGAAGGTGCATTGTCCGTAATAGCCTTGCTGGGCGCCGACCAGCACCGCGTCCTGGAACTTGTAGGGATCGGTTGATACCGGGAAAATTTTGCAGCCGAGCTCGGTGGCTTCCGCCTTGGTAATCGGCATGAACACGACCCGCGGATCCTGGATGTGGAACGACAGGGAGTGGATGGGAACTTGCGAGCGGTTGTGGCTCAAAACGCCGGTAATGCCCTGCCAATCGGTGCCCGACTGTCCCAGCGTCAACGGGGTGTCCTGCAGATGGCACAGGGCGTAGATGTTGGCGCCGTCGGTGACGAGCACCGTTTCGCCGGTTTTGTTTCGGCTCATGTCAACGCCGAACATGCCGGTCCGGACGGCGTTAATCGTCGTCTGGACCCGGTTCTTCGAGAAGTCATCAAAGATGGTGTTGGGCGTCAGGCCGCGGCCGTCCCGGATTTCCCGGGTGAGGGCGCTGGAATTGGTGACGAGCAGCCGATAACTTTCGGCCAGCCGGGCGTTCTGGGCCTGCTCGGCCGCCACCTGTTGCTGCATCATCGCCACCTGACTGCTGACGAGGCGCTTTTCCGCGTCGGCCGACTGGAGGCGGTTGTTCAGCAGTTCGATTTGTTGCTGAAGGGTCGTGGCCAGCCCCTTCTGTTTTTGGAGTTCCGTTTCCCGCGCGGCGAGTTTCTCGCGCGTCTGGGAATTTTCCGTGGAATCGCTCTGCAATTGCTGGCTCAGCGCCTGGATGTTGGCCGCGGCGGCGGCGTACTGCTTTTCCAGCTCCGCCTGTTTTTGCTGCAACTGGCGGTACTGTGAAAGTTGCTGGTCGAACTGGACCTGCTGCAGCCGCGCCGTTTCGCGGGCCCGGGTCAGTTCCAGCTGCAACTGTTCGCGGTTGTTCTGCTCTTCGGCGAGCGCCTGTTTCATCACCGCCGCCAGTTCCGTTCCGTTGTTATCGGGCGCCTTGGAGAGCACATCCGCCTTGACGGTCACCACGCCTTCATCCTGGCCGATCATCTTGCTGAGGTCCGCCGAGAAGGTCAGCAGGCTCAGCAGGAGGAAGTCGCAGATGACGATGAGGATGCTGCGGTTCATGGCGGTCAGCGTTTGGACGTCGGGGTATCGCTCGCCTCGGCTTCAATCAGCAGTTTGCGGCGCACCGGACGCAGGTTGAAGATTTTAAACACGCACACGAAGACGATGCCGAAGGACGTGGACGAGTAGGCGGCCATCAGGCTGAATTTGATGATGCCCAGCGACACCAGGATCAGCGAGACGATGGTGCCGGCAAAGCCCAGGTACAGTCCGGCGTCAAACAGGTGGTCTTCGTTCTCCAGCAGTCTGAGCTTCATGCGCGGGATCACGTTTTGCCGGCGGATTTCCGCCAGCTTGACGAGGCACGAGATGTAGATCAGCCCCTGCAGCACGAAGAACAGCAGCAGGGTTAACAGGACCATGTTGTTCATAATTTGGGGATGTACGCGAAGGAATCCGGCTGGGACCACATAACCCGTCGTGGGCACATGCAGTCGAAAGATAAAGGGCTCTTTCCGGGTGTCCTGGGCGAGAAACGGCTCGCTCAGAAGCAGCACCACCAGCAGGAATCCCGACGCAAACAGACTCTGGCGGACCAGACGGAATCCACGTCCGGCCGACGCCCGCTTTCGGGACGAAACCGCGGGCCGATTGAGGGTCAAGGCCAACGCCAGAAGAAATCCACTCGCGAGGTAGGCCAGACACTTGAACGTGAAGGCCAGCCGGGGCCAGCGCCAGCACCATTCCAGCCCCAGCACGTACGGGTAGCCGGTGCGGTAGAGCAGCTGGTTCCGTCGCAGCAATTCATTGACGCCGCCCGTACCGAAGCGGAGGCTGTCGCTCAGGTCGGCCTGGGCGGTTTGATTGAAGTCGGTCAGATACCGGGCCACAGCTGCCGGTTTGCCCGAAAGCGCCACGGAAGTGAACAGCACCGGCAAGGCGCCGCCGCCCGGGCGGATCGATGCGGTCAGCGTGTGCAGGGTGTTGGTATCCTCAATCCGGTTGACAAAGGCCACAAGCTGATCCCAGTTGAATCGCTGGGCGAGCAACATCAGATCGATCAGCGCCTGCTCGATGGGCCGGGAACTGCCGCCCTGATTGGCGCCCGCCGCCAGTTGCGCCAATTGGTCGCTCAAGGTGGTGGTCAGCCGCCCTTCCACCAGCAGCAAGCCGCCGACGGCGATCACTGCGTCAAAGGCCTGGCCTGAGTACGAGGACGAGGGGGGAAAGATGACGGTGTTGGTCAGCTCCCGACAGCGCAGCAACTCCCGCACGGCGGGATTCGGCGACGCCTGCAACAAGTCCAAGGCGGCTTGCCGGTTCTTTTGCCGGATGATGAGGCTGGTAAAAGTGTTGGTCGTCGCGGAATCGCCGGCGAAGATTTCCTTCAGGCTGGCGTCATTCCCCCAAAAGAGCGAGTCCGGGTTCTGTTGCAGGGCGTTGGTCAGCGCCGCCCCGAGCTGTTCTCGGTTCGGAATCATCTCGGCCTCGGCGGCCTGCAAGAGCAATTGCGCGACACCCAGGTTTTGCCACGAAACGAACGTCATGCCCTGCTGCACCACCGAGGGGGTACCCCGGCCAGCCTTTTTCAGGATACCGATATCCAAAGCCCGTAAATGCGCCGGCACCAGCAGGCCGCAAACGAGGAGCAGCACGCCGGCGACTGCACTAGCCAAAGCCCATATCCATCTCTTGTTCATGAGTTTACGCCTGTCCTAATGCTTCCAGGACTGGGTGTTACAGAGGCCTATTTAAGCAGGAATAATGCCCGTTCGACGCTGAATTGGCTTCCTATCCGCAGCATCCGACCGGACAAAAACGGCCGGGAAATCGATGGAAGTGAAGGCGGCGGCATGGCGGCAAACGGTCGTGGCAAACCAAGAGGCAGGCAGGCGGCTGATTAGGAAGATGCGCCGCAGCGGGCTGCTCGCTCACAGCGCGGCCAGGACTTCTGCGGCGTGTTCCTCCGGTTTCACTTGCGGCCAAACCTGTTTGATGCGCCCGTCCGGGCCGATGAGAAATGTCACCCGGCGTGTGCCCTGGAATTTCCGGCCCATGAAAGTTTTTTCACCCCACACTCCATAGGCGTGGACGATCTGCTTGTCTTCGTCGGCCAACAGGGTGAACGGCAGTTTGTATTTCCGGGCAAACTTGTCGTGCGATTTCACCGGATCGGTGCTGACCCCCAGCACCACAGCGCCCTTTTTCTCGAAATCGGAAAACCGGTTGCGAAAAGCGCAGGCCTCCTTCGTGCAACCGGGAGTGTCATCTCTGGGATAAAAATAAAGCACGACCGGTTTGCCCTTGAAATCGGCCAGCGAAATTAGAACGCCTCGGTCGGTGAGCGCCGTGAATCCGGGCGCCGGGTCGCCAGTTTTCAATTTCAATTCGGGTGCTTTGGCCATGGGATTCAGTTGGGAAATAATAGGGTCGAATCGCCCGGAAGTAAACCATCACCCGGATTATGGTTTCTCCATCACATCCGGCTTCAGGTTTCGACCGCTGGCCAGGCTGGCCGGGTGCGCCCCAAGCTGTCTGACAGCGTCCCAAACATACAAGAGGCCGGACAGGCCGGTGCACAGCCCGGCACCCAGCGTCCAGGTCTTGAACCAGCGTCCGTTCAAGTCGCGGTCCCAGTCCAGCAGAATCCAGAGGACGACCACCATCTGCAGGACGGTGGCGATTTTGCCGATGAGGCGCGGGCGGACGATCACCTTGCCGACGATGAGCCGGATGACGGCGATGCCGATCAGTAAGAGCAGGTCGCGGCCGAGGATGATGCCGGTCAGCCACAGCGGGATTTGACCCAGCTGCGGCGAGTGATCGAAGCTGAGCAAAACGACGCCCGAAACGAGCAGTAATTTATCCGCCAGCGGATCGAGCACCGCGCCCAGCTCGCTTTTCTGGTTGTAGCGGCGTGCAATGTAGCCGTCCACGCCATCCAGGATTGAGGTGATGGCGAAGGAAAGGAGCGCCAGCAATCGATGGACTTCATTGCCGGTCTCGACGTAATAAAGGGTTTCGACGACAAAAAAAGGAACCAGCAGGATGCGCAGGATCGTGATTTTATTGGCTGTCGTCATGGCCGGTGCCGCGGAGTCTGACACGAATTTCATGAATTTGCACCAATTTCAATTCAGGTGACTTTCGGCGACACATCCCCTAGATTTTCCGCGAATGAAACCGAGCGAAACGAAACCTGTGGTGGGAATTCTGATGGGCAGTGACTCCGATTGGCCGACGATGAAGCAGGCCGCCGAGGCGCTGGCCCGCTTTGCCATTCCGAGCGAGGCGAAAGTCATTTCCGCTCATCGCACGCCGCAGGATCTTGAAGACTATGCCAGCCGCGCGCGCGAGCGCGGTTTGTGGGTGATCATTGCCGGCGCCGGCGGGGCGGCGCATCTGCCCGGCGTGACGGCCGCCTTCACCACCTTGCCCGTCATCGGCGTCCCCATTGAAAGCAAGTCGCTCAACGGGCTCGATTCCTTGCTGTCCATCGTGCAAATGCCGCCGGGCGTGCCGGTCGCCACCGTGGGCATCGGCGCCGCGAAGAATGCCGGCCTGCTGGCCGCGCAGATCCTGGCGGTGGGCGACGAGGACTTGCAACGTCGGCTGGTGGAATTTAAAAAACAGCTCGCTGACGAATCCCGCGCCAAAAACCAGACGCTCGCCGGCGCCTTGCCGACGAAGTAATCCCGGCACGGCTCACCGGCCTCGTTCCACTTGACCTCGGCGCGCGCCGGGTTTGTCCCGCCCCCCCCGCTCTAAAGCCTTCTGGCATAAAGCCTGCTCAATGGTCACACCGAAAGCCGCTCCGACCGATAATAACCGGTCCGGAGCAGATAAACCGACTTAGCACTATGACTGAATATATTGTCAGACGCACGGGCAAGATGCTGTTTCCGCATCTGGCGCGCGACCAGCGTAACTGGCAAATGCTTCAGATTCTGGTCGTCCTCACTGTCACGGTTATGGCCATCACCTGTCTGGTGATGTGGATGTCCGACTACCGTCACTGATCTGAAGTTTGTCCAGGAATTAACCGGCGGAGGTTGAATCGCACGGTATGATGACAGACTTTTATCCCCACGCCCATGCGCGGAAACTGCGGCTGCGGCCAGTGGCCCGCGCCCGCCGCCATGATCCCGGCTGAACCGGCCCAGTCCCGTTCAGCGCCTCTCCCCTACTTCTCGCTCACGCTGATTTCAATCGGCGACTGCAAGCCCTGGGCGAATTCGTCCACGTATTGCTTCCACGCATCGGCATCCTTGAACGGGCTGGCCTTGTCCCAAGCGAAACCCGCCCAGTAAGATGCGACATTGTTTTCCGGCAGCATCGCCAGCAGGAGATTGTTCAACTTGTCTTCGGTTTGTTTCTCCACCAGTTTCGGGTCGGCAACGATGGCCACACCCTGTTTGCCGGCGTTCTTTTCCATGTCCTGCCAGCTCAACAGCCAGCCGTGGCCGGCATTGAATTCCACCTGCTCGCCCTTGACCTTCTTCAGCCCGATGCCGGTCGTCAACCCCAGCGACTGGCCGGGACGCGTGTAGGATTTATAAAAGCTCTGGTAGTGATCGAGATTCTGGCCGGCGTCGAGCGTGACCCGTTTGACCTCCGCCACGCTGATGCCGTTGACGTTGAACGGCTCGTAGGTCAGCTCGAACATCACGCGGATGGGCCCGTTGGCGAGCGTGCGGGAACTGGTAAAATTGCGCGAGACCCAGAGCTGGTCGGCCGCCCAGAGGCCGTTGCCGCCGTCGCCCCGGCTCAAGCCGGCGGAATAGTCGTCGAATCCCTCGCCCATGTCCTCGTGATAATTGTCCAGCATGTACCAGTCGTTGATGACCATGC
This sequence comes from Candidatus Acidiferrum sp., assembly GCA_035506715.1. GTDB lineage: Bacteria > Verrucomicrobiota > Verrucomicrobiia > Limisphaerales > UBA11358 > UBA11358. The sequence continues at coordinate 19,478 of DATJOW010000050.1, forward strand.
GCGGGGTCCGCTTGGACCAGATGTCGATGGTGCTGCTGCAAAGCGGCTCGCCCTCCCAGGTTTCCAGCGCCTTGCCGTACGTCCGATGCGCGATGCGGTCGTTCTCCCAGGCAAAATCGTCAAACCGCTCGCGCACGAACCGGCCGAACGCCTTGAACTGTTCCTTGCTGAATTCCGGTTTGGCGCCTTTAAACACCGTGAAGGTCTTTGTCTCGCTCGGCGCGAAATCGGCCTGGAAAATCACCGTGTCCGGCGTGTGATACGCGTCATAGTCCGTGTCCACCGCCTGACAGAGCAGTTCCTTGCCGGCGGCGTCCCTGACGTGAATCCTGGCCAGGTCTTTTTCGCTGAGGGGCGCGAGATCCTTGGCGGACAACTCGAGCGTCTGGCTGGGACGGGCGAGGTTGAGATGATTCACGGCCGTGACCGTAAGCTGGTTCGCTGCGAAACCGGTCACCGGCAAGGCGGCGAATGAAAAGACGATGGACAGGCGCTGGCTGATATTCATGGCGCGAGGTTAGAAAAATCCGTTGCCGGCAGCCAGCCCAATGATGAGCTGCCCGGTATCCCACGGCGGATCACCGCTGGGTCAATTGAGGGTGGCCTCCAACCGCTCGTCCGACCCTTTCCGGCCGCCGCTGACTGTTGTCACCTGCTTACCCCGCTCGCAATTGGCGCTTCGATTCTTAGCTGATCCAGAACTGCCTTTGCCAGCTGGTTGTGCCCCTGCTGGGACAGATGCAAACCGTCCAACGTTGCGCCTTTTGCACCAAACACACCGGCCAGATAACGCTTCGGAATCAACGTCGCCCCGTGCTTTGCTGCCAGCGTCCGCTGGGCCGAGCCGAATGCATTCCAGAATGGCAGCAGCGGCAGTTCGAACATGAGCAGGCGATTTTTGCCTTGCTTCAGCTTGCCCAAAAGTTGGTCGAGCTGCCGGTAAAAGGTCTGTGCGTCGGTGTGCCCCAGCAGATCGTTTCCGCCGATTTCAATGATAACCAAGGCGTTGGTAGTCTGGATGCCGTCGGCCTCGACCACAGCCGTTTCAACCGTTGCCCCGGCGCGGGCAAGGTTGGTCACTTTCAAATGCGATAAATCGCCCAGCACCGCCGGCCAGACGCGTTCCTTGCCGCCAATGCCCGCGCTGATCGAATCGCCCAGGACATAAACCGGCTGCCGGACGGAAACGGTCACCGGCCGGCTCCAGCGATACGGCAGTTCCGCCAGGCACAGTGACAACGAAAGAACGGCAAAGGCGATCACCGCCGCCGCCTTCAAGGTAAACGGCCTTTGGCCGGCGAAGGCGATTCGCACCGCAAGACAAAAGGCAAACCACAGTCCGTAAAAAAACCACGACATGGGAGTGGCTGAAAGAATCACCAGGCTGATACCGGCCAGCCAACCCAATGTCAGGAGCGACACTCCAATCCGGCTGTTCAACCAAAGGCGCAGGGCAAAACTGGCGATGGTCAGGCCCAGGCCGATGAAAAACGCGTTGCCGCTGGCGATTTGGACCACGACCGGGTTCATGCCCTCCGATTAACAAAGTGCTTCGGACATGGCAATCTCCCTCCTATCGGCCGATCCCGGCTTCACGGTGGTCACCGGCCGGTTATAAATCTTCCCTGGAATTCTCATTGCATGTTCGGCGGCGCGGGGACAATCTCGTTTCCATCATGAAAACACTGATTCTTCCGGCGGTTGTTTTTCTATTCACCTTCGCCTCGTCGCTCCTGGCAGCGGACGGTTCGGCGGCGTCTGCGCCCAACTGGCACGCCCAGACGCTGCTTCAGGCGATCGGCAATGTGCTCATCTTCGCGGCCATCGGCATCGTCGCCGCCATCCTCGGTTTCAAGGTGTTCGACAAGTGCACGCCGGGCCACCTCGAAAAGGAAATCCTCGAGCACCGCAACGTCGCGGCGGCCATCATCGCCGCGGCCGTCATCATCGGCGTGAGCATCATCATTGCCGCGGCCATGGTCGGCTGACTCCGCCCGCCCGATGAAACGGAGCAAGCGCATCCGCCTGATTTTGCTGGGCGGCCTTTCCGCCGGCGCGCTGACGGGCTGTGAGCAGAAGCCCGCCATCAGCACCGAAAATGTCTATACCAACAATTTCTTCATTCCCGGCGCCGGTTATTATCACGCGCCGTTTCGCGGCTGGTATGCCCTGCCCTACAACCATTTCGACACCCAGAAAAATCTCTATTTCTATGGCGGCCAGTGGGGCGCCGCGCCCTTCGAGAGCATTACCAACCTTTCCTCCCCCACCACTGAAGCCGCACAAGCCGCGCAGAACGCGCGCACGGATATCGCGCGCGGCGGCTTTGGGGGCTTTGGCGGCACCCATTACTCGGGCGGCGGCTGGGGATACTATTCCTGATGAAACGCCTCCGATGCCAACCCCGACCTGACTGGCGCGAAAAGGTGGAAAGCGTCGGGCTGACGTTTCATTCACACGAGACCGGGCCATACTGGGATGAATCCGCCGGCTATGAACTCAGCCGGGCCGAGGTGGACGAACTCGAACGCGCCGCGAACCGGCTGCATTTTCTCTGCATCGACGCCGCCGAAGCCGTCATCCAGAACAACTGGTGGGCGCGGCTCCGCATCCCGGAAGCCGCCGTCCCGTGCATTTTGCGGTCCTGGGACCGCGACGAATTCAGCCTCTACGGCCGGTTCGATTTCGCCTACGACGGCGTCAATCCGCCGAAGCTGCTCGAGTACAATGCCGACACTCCGACGGCGCTGGTCGAGGCGGCCGTCGCCCAATGGTTCTGGCTGCAGGAGTTGCATCCGCACGCCGACCAGTTTAATTCCATTCACGAGCGGCTCATCGCGGCTTGGAAGCGCTGGGCGGGACAGACCATCCACTTCAGCTGCGTCCGCGACCTGCCTGAGGACGAAATGACCATCCTGTACCTCCGCGACACTTGCGAGCAGGCCGGCGTGAAAACCAAATCCGTTTTCATTGACGACATCGGGTGGCACCGGGCCAAAAACTGTTTTGTGGACCTGGAGGAGGAGCGCATCGAGCGCTGCTTCAAGCTGTATCCCTGGGAATGGCTCTGGCATGAGGAATTTAGCGCCCATCTGGCCGGCTATTGCCTCCAGTTCATCGAGCCCGCCTGGAAGATGCTCCTGAGCAACAAGGGCCTGCTGCCGGTGCTGTGGGAATTGTTCCCCGGCCATCCCAACCTGCTGCCGGCGTTTGAATTTGCCGAGCCGCTTGGAAATCGCTATGTCCGCAAACCGAAATTGAGCCGCGAAGGCTGCAACGTCTCCTGGGTCGAGGGCGGCGTGGTGGTCGAGGAAAACGGCGGCGGCTACGGCGAGGATGGTTTTGTGTTCCAGTCGCCTGCCCCTCTCCCGGACTTTGACGGCAATCATCCCGTGTTCGGCGTCTGGGTCGTGGATCACGAAGCCGCCGGCCTCGGCATCCGCGAGGACACCCGGCGCATCACGGGGAACCTGAGCCGGTTCATCCCGCACTATTTCACATGAGCTTCGCCAACCCAACCCACCTGCGCATCGGGATGCACGGCAATTTCGGCGGCAAGGATTACCGGGTGCTCGGCCGCGTTGTCATGGGCGAAACCGAAGGCGGAGAAACTTATTACTGGAGCGAGTTTAACCTGCAATCGAATGATGGCGGTTATGCCGACCTGGTTTACGAGGAAACCGAACGCGGGGGCGAGTGGCGGCTGTTCACGATGTTCGAGCCGGAATATCCCATGACCGCGGCCGATGCCGCCACCAAACGCGTCGGCGACCTCGTGAATCTCACCGGCGAAGACGTCCGGATCACGCTGTGCAGCAAGTCGCGCGTTTATTACATCGAGGGCAAGGCGCCGGAGGGCGTCGAGGTCGGCGACGTGGCGAATTATTTTAATGCCCTGGCCGGCGAGGAAATGCAGGTCGTGAGCTGGACCGGCGAGGACGTGGAGTATTACAACGGCGTCAACATTCCCCAGAGCGTGGTGGCAACCGCCTTCAAACTGCCGCGCGCTTCGGAAGTCCAGCGGTTCAGCGGCACCGGCTCATCCTGGCTGTCGGGCAATGACGAACATTACGACGGCGCCGTCAAGTTTTTGCTGAAGTTCGCGCTGCTCATCTTTTTTTTCTTCATCTTCTTCGGCCGGCATTTTTCGTGGTCGTTCACCCAGGAGGCCTCTCCGGTGAAGAAGACCTACGCCGGTGGGGCGCCGCTGAAGGTCGGCGCAACGGGCAATTTGCTTGCCCGGGATTACCATGTCGCCGCCCACGCGGTCATGGACATCGCCGAAGTCGGCGCCCATTTCGAGCGCCATGAATATCAATTGACCAACGACGACGGGCAGGTGGCGCTGCTGGTCTGCGGTTTGAGCCCCGACGACAAGGACTGGCAGTTGTTCGAGCCGCTGATGGTGGTGCCGCTTCCCCCACCGCAGTACTGTGCTTCCAAAAAGACCGGTGACCGGGTGGAATTCGGCGGCTTAACCGGCACCGTCCGCGGTTTGTTTTTGGCCACGGTTCGGCAGGTGGATGGTGCGCCTCCGGCGGACTGGCAGCTCGGCGAGATGCGGTTCGGGTTCACCGCGCCGGGTGAGCCGGCCATACTGCTCGCCCGCTGGAACGGCGCCGGCGTCAGTCTGGAGCGTGGGACCATTATTTCTGCCAAGACCGCCGCCGCTGCCCTGGCGCCGCCGGCAAAGCCGTAGCCGGTTTGCCAAGCGGGTATCCGTCTGATAGCCTGCGCGCCGACACATGAGCAAGCCTGTTAACGAAACCGCCACCGCCGCCGCCCCGTCGGATTTCATCCGCGACATCGTCGCCCAGCACGTCGCCGAAAAGAAATATCCGCAGATTCACACCCGCTTTCCGCCCGAGCCCAATGGTTACCTGCACATCGGCCACGCCAAGAGCATCTGCCTCAACTTCGGCATCGCCCACGAGTTCGGCGGCATCTGCAACCTGCGCATGGACGACACCAACCCGACCAAGGAAGAC
>DATJOW010000051.1:0-2461 GCA_035506715.1 Candidatus Acidiferrum sp.
GTGGGCAAGGCCGCCGTGCTTTCCGCCGAGGCGAACGTGCAATCGGCCGTGCTGGATGTCGGTTATTGCGATGTGCGCGCGCCCATCAGCGGAATGATCGGCGCCAAGATGGTCCAGATGGGCGAACTGGTCGGCAAGGGCTCGCCGACGTTGCTCGCCACCATTTCGCAGCTCGACCCCATTTGGTTCTACTGCAACGTGAGCGAAGTGGATTACCTCCGGGCGGAAGCTGACCGGCTGCGTTCCGGCAAACACATCGAGGATGTGCCGATTACCCTGATCCTTTCGGACGGTTCGGCCCATCCGGAAAAAGGGAATGTCATCTTCGTTGACCGCGCGGTGGACCCGAAGACCGGCACGTTGCGCATGCGCGCCGCCTTCGCCAATCCCCAGAGATTACTCCGGCCCGGCATGTTTGCGCGCGCCATCGCCGACCTCGGCGTCCGGCCCGACAGCATTCTGGTGCCGGAGCGCGCCGTGGCGGAGTTGCAGGGCAAGAACTTCGTCTGGGTGATCAGTCCGGACAACAAGGCCGTCCAACGCCCGGTCACCGTGGGCCGCCAGATCGGCGGGAAACTCCTGATCGATGCAGGACTCAAGGCGGGTGACCGCATCGTGGTGGAAGGATTGCAGAAGGTGCGCGACGGCCTGACGGTCAAACCCATGACCGCCGAGGAAATCAAGGCCGCTGAACTGGTTGCCAAAGCCGCCGAGGACGCCAAGGCGGCCGGAGCCAAACACGCCAAGGAATAACTGTTATGGCCGACTTCTTCATCCGCCGCCCCATCGTCGCGATGGTCATCGCCATCCTGACGATCATCGTCGGCCTGGTCTCGCTCTCACGCCTGCCCATCTCGGAATACCCGTCGGTCAGTCCGACGATGATCCAGGTCACGACCACCTACCGCGGCGCCGCCGCCGAGGCGGTCATGGAATCCGTCGCCACGCCCATCGAATCCAAGGTGAACGGCGTGGACAAGCTGCTGTATCTCCAATCTTACAACGCCAACGACGGCAAGCTCACCCTGAATTGCTACTTCGATGTCGGCACGGATGTGGACATCATGCAGGTCAACACGCAGAACCGCGTGAGCCAGGCCGAGGCGCAGTTGCCGCAAGCGGTCAAGAAGGAGGGCGTGGTCGTCAACCGCTCCAGCCCGGACATCCTGATGGTCATCGCGCTCAATTCGCCCAAGAACACCTACGACGCCATCTTCCTGGGCAACTACTGCGACATCAATCTGGTGGACTCCATCAAGCGCGTGCGCGGCGTCGGCGACGTGAAAAACTACACGGCGCAGGATTACACCATGCGCATCTGGCTGCGGCCCGACAAACTTGCGTCATTGGGCATCACCCCCGGAGACATCCAGAACGCCCTCAACGAGCAGAACGCCCAGTCGCCCGCCGGCCGTATTGGTGCCGAACCCGCGCCGCCCGGTCAGGAAATGCAGTTCAACGTCCGCGCCCTCGGCCTGTTGAAAGACCCGCAGGAGTTCGCGGAAATCATCATCCGCTCCAACCCCGACGGCTCGCAGGTGAAGATCAAGGATGTGGCCCGCGTGGAATTGGGCGCGCAAACCTACGACCTGCGGGCACGGCTGAACAAATCGCCGGCGGGTGTCATCGGAGTTTTTCTCGCGCCCGGTGCCAACGCGCTGCAAACGGCGGACAACGTGAAGAAAATCCTGGCCGCCGCCCAGGCCAAATTCCCGCCGGACATGGCTTACGACATCACGCTGGATACGACCTTGCCCGTCAGCGCCTCCATCGATGAGATCGTGCATACCCTGTTTGAGGCGGTGATCCTGGTGCTCATCGTGGTGTATGTCTTCCTGCAAAGTTTCCGCGCCACGATCATCCCGATGGCCACCGTTCCTGTCTCGCTGTTGGGTGCGTTCATCATGTTCCCGGCGCTGGGCTTCGGCATCAACGTGCTGACGATGCTCGGTCTGGTGCTCGCCATCGGCATCGTGGTGGACGACGCCATTGTGGTCGTCGAGGCCGTGCAACATCATCTGGAGCATGGCATGACGCCGGTCGAAGCCACGCGGCAGGCGATGAAGGAAGTCTCCGGGCCGGTCGTGGCCATCGGCCTGGTGCTGTGCGCCGTGTTTGTGCCCGTGGCGTTCATGGGCGGCGTGACGGGGAAACTTTACAGCCAGTTCGCCCTCACCATCGCCGTCGCGGTGGTTTTCTCGGTCATCAACGCCCTGACACTCAGCCCCGCGTTGTGCGCCATGTTGCTCAGAAAACCGACGCCGGGCCGCGGTCCGATTGCGAAGTTCTTCAAGCTGTTCAACAGCGCCTTCGATTGGGTGATCCTCCGCTACGGCAACGTCGTCGGCGGCCTGGTGCGCAAGGCCACGCGCTCGATGCTGCTGCTGGTGATAGTGGTGGCCGGCATCATGATCGTTGGCAAGTTTGTGCCCGGCGGGTTCATTCCCGACGAGGACAAGGG
>DATJOW010000052.1:0-22146 GCA_035506715.1 Candidatus Acidiferrum sp.
GTCCGTGACCACGAACCAGATGGCGTCCTTCCGCGCCAACAGCGAACTCGAGCTCGACGGCGGCAAACAATATTTCCCGAACGAATACTGCACCCTCACGGACGAAACCAATCCCAAGCGCACGGCCTTGACCAAGGTGGACGCTGCCGGCACGAGGCTGGTGCCCATCATTGACTGCCGCGAGGGCATCTGGGGCATCAAGCCGCGCAACCGCGAACAGCATTTTGCCTTCGACGCGCTGCTCGACGACCGCATCAAGCTGGTCACGCTCATGGGCAAGGCCGGCACCGGCAAGACCCTGCTGGCCATGGCGGCCGGCTTGAAACGCACCGTGCTCGACCGCGAATTCCGCCGGCTCGTCGTCGCGCGCCCGACCATTTCCATGGGCAAGGAACTCGGTTTCCTGCCGGGGTCGCTCGAGGAGAAGCTGGCGCCATGGATGCAGCCGATTCACGACGCGCTCGAGATGCTGAGCGACCTCAACATGGGCCACGACCACCGCCGCAGCGGCGACCTGATGCGGTCCGGCAGCATTGTGGTGGAGGCGCTGAGCTACATCCGCGGCCGCAGCATCGCCAACCAGTTCATGATCATCGACGAGGCGCAGAACCTCACGCCGCTGGAGGCCAAGACCATCATCACCCGCGTCGGCAACGGCACCAAAATCATTTTCACCGGCGACCCCTACCAGATTGACAATCCCTACGTGGACTCCTCGTCCAACGGGTTCAACTACGTGGTCAGCCGGTTCCGCAGCGAAGCGATTGCGGCGCACATCGAATTGCAGAAGGGCGAGCGCTCCGAGCTGGCCGAACTGGCGGCGAATATTTTGTAGTTGGGCTGACGGCGTCGGCCCTTGCCCGTCACCCCCGCCGGCGGGGAAGTCATTCCGACATCCCGCTTGCCCCGCAATGCAAATCCCGGTCTAATCCCCTTTGGGAATTCCGCGCAAACCGGATCCGGCCGTCGTCCCAAGCGTGCTCATTCGCTGCGGTGGAAAGGTTCGCGCGTTTGCCCGACGTTGAAGGTGGGGTCAGTGCGGGTTAGACTGAGGTCCGAACGACAGGAAAATTATGTCAAACTCATCCTTTCGGGTTTTGCTGATCGGCGACCAGCCGGAATGTCTGCGGTTGCTGCACCAACAACAGTTTGAGGCCGTCAGCGTCAAACGCCTGGCGGACGGCCTGGCTCATTTAACCGCCAACCCCGTTGGCCTGGTGCTGCTCACGCTGGCGCTGCCGGACGTTCGAGGCACGGGCGCTTTCGTGAAACTGCACGAGGCGGCGCCGCATTTGCCGATCGTGGTGCTCGCCAGCGCGACGGAAGAAAAACTGGCAGCCAGCCTGATGCCGCTGGGAGTGCAGGACTATTTGCTGGTGCCCGAGTTGACCGGCCCGATGCTGGCCCGGGCCCTCCGCAATGCCAGTGAACGTCACCTCATCCGGGAAGAACACAGCCGGGCGGGGCATCTGCTGGAGCTGCTCATGGACAACATCCCGGACCTGATTTATTTCAAGGACAAGACCAGCAAGTTCGTGGTGGTCAACCGGGCCGTTGCGAAGCGGTTTAACCTGGCCGATCCCCACCTGGCCGTAGGCAAGTCGGACGCCGACTTTTTCTCCGCCGAGCATGCGCAGCAGGCGTTGGCCGACGAGCAGCGCGTGATCGAGACCGGCCAGCCGCTGGTGGGCATCGAGGAAAAGGAGACCTGGCCCGACGGGCGGGTGACCTGGGCGTCCACGACCAAGATGCCGTTGCGCGACCGCGCCGGGCGGATTTTCGGCACCTTCGGCATTTCCCGGGATATCACGGAACATCGGCGGATGGAGCAGGCGCTGGCGGAGCGTTCGGCCGAGTTGCTAAAGGAACGTTTGCTGTTGCGCACGTTGATTGACAACCTGCCCGACGCCATTTACGCCAAGGATCTCGCCGGCCGGAAAACCATGGCCAATCCGGCCGACCTGAGAAACCTCCGCTGCCCGTCCGAGGCCGAGGCCCTCGGCAAAACCGATTTCGATTTCTTCCCGCCGGAGGTGGCGCAGCACTTTTACGAGGACGACCAGAAGGTCTTCCAGGGACACCCGGTCATCAACCGGGAGGAATTCTTTCTGGATCGCGACGACCAGAAGCGGTGGTTGCTGACCAGCAAGCTGCCGTTGCGAGGCCGGGACGGCAAGATTATCGGGCTGGTGGGCATCGGTCGGGACATCACCAAGCGGAAACAGGCGGAGGAAACGCTGGACCGGGAACGGCGCCTGTTGCGCACGTTGATTGACAACCTGCCCGACGCCATTTACGCCAAGGATACCGCCGGCCGAAAGACGCTGGCCAATCTGGCCGACGTAAAAAACCTTCACTTCCAGACCGAAGCCGAAGCCTTGGGCAAGACCGACTTCGACCTCTTCCCGCGCGAACACGCCGAACGGCTTTTCGCCGACGACCAAAAGGTGATAGAGGGCCACACGGTTCTTAACCGGGAGGAACATTTCCTGGACGACGAAGGCCGGGTCCACTGGCTGTTGACCAGCAAACTGCCCCTGCACGATCAGAGCGGAAAAATCATCGGCCTGGTGGGCATCAACCGGGATATCACCGAGCGCAAACTGGCGGAAGACAAACTGGCTTACGAGCGGGGGTTGTTCCGCACCCTCATGACCTACCTGCCGGAGGCCATTTATTTCAAAGACCGCCATTCCCGTTTCGTGCGCGTCAGCGATGCGAAAATCAAGAAAAACCTGGAGCTGGTTCGCCGGCGTTACCGGGAGGCCAATCCGTCCGAACGGGCGGAAGACTGGCCGCCGTTTCTCCAAAACGAGGAACAGTTTGGCGCCTACCTTGCGGGCCGGACGGACTTCGACGTTTTCCCCGAGGAGCGCGCCCGCCAGGCGTTCGAGGACGAGCAACGGATTCTGCAAACCGGCGAGCCGTTGATCGACAAGCTGGAAGGCACCAAAACCTCCGACGGGAAGACCAGCTGGATGTTGTCAACCAAGGTGCCGTGGCGGGATGAAGAAGGAAACATCATCGGCACGTTTGGCGTTTCCCACGATATCACCGCCCTGAAGGAGACCGAGGAGAAGCTCGCCGAATACACGCGCGAGTTGGAGCGCAAAAACAAGCAGACCGACGAGGAATTGAAAATGGCGCGCGAGCTGCAACTGGCCATGTTGCCGCACGAGTTTCCCAGCGTGCCGCGCGGCCGGCCCCGGGGGGAAAGCGACCTGGAATTCTTCAGCTTCTTTTCCCCGGCCGGTGCGGTCAGCGGAGACTTCTTCGACGTCATCCCCCTGTCGGACACGACCGTGGGGCTGTTCATCTGCGATGTGATGGGGCACGACGTGCGCGCGGCCCTGGTCACGGCCATGATGCGCGCCCTGGTGGTGGACCTGAGCACCCCGACGATCGAGCCGGGCGAGCTGCTGGCCCAGATCAACCGTGAAGTGGCGGGCGTCTTCCAGCAAACCGACTCGACGATGTATGCCACGGCCTTTTACCTGATCGTCGACGTCGGTCGCGGGGAGCTGCGTTACGCCAGCGCGGCACATATCGAGCCGGTCCTGTTGCATCGGCCGTCCGGCACTGTCGAATGGCTGGGGCGCGGCCCGGGCCAGAAGAAGGGCCCGGCCTTGGGGCTGTTCGCCGAGGGACAGTTTCCCACCCACCGGTGTCCGCTGGCCGTGGGCGACGTGATTGCGCTGTTCACCGACGGCTTGATTGATGTCGAAGGAGCCAGGAACGAATCGTTCAGCACCGACCGTTTGCTGGCGGCCGTCCGCGCGCGCGCCCAATTGCCGACGAACGAACTATTCACCGGATTGCTCGACGAAATCAAAAAATTCTCCGCCAAGACGGAGTTCGAGGACGACGTTTGTCTCGTGGGGGCGGAAGTCAGGCGGCTGAGCGCGGCGGGCGCCAAGGCGGTTTGACCCGCCACCACCCGGGTCGGACAAACATTCGATGGACCGGGGGCGGCAACGAGGGTATCGTTATAGGAAGTTCTCGCTTAAAGCATGTTATTGCCGCCACCTGCCTCACAAATTCGTATATGTTCCTGTCGCGTCTCCGTCACTTCTTGAAGGAAAAATCCTATTGCTCCGGCATTGCCGGTTTGGGTTTGATCTTGGTATCCAGCCATTCGCTTCAAGGCCAGATTCCCGCGTTCCCGGGCGCGCTGGGCTTTGGCGCCAATGCCACCGGCGGCCGCGCCGGCACGGTGTATCACGTCACCACGCTGGCGGACAGCGGCGCCGGCTCGTTCCGCGACGCCGTGAGCCAGGCCAACCGCATTGTGGTCTTCGACGTGGGCGGCTACATCACGTTGAATTCGGCGGTCTCGGTGAACAAGAATATCACCATCGCGGGCCAGACCGCTCCCGGCGGCGGCATCGGCTTCAAGAGCGGCGAGATTTCCTTCGCCAACCGGTCCAACATCATCTGCCGCTACATTCGCATCCGGCCCGGCAGCGAGACGTCCGATCCGGTCAACGATGACGCCTTGAGCCTCTACCGCGCCCAGAACGTCATTTGCGACCACGTCTCAATGGAATTCGGTCCCTGGAACAACATCGATGCCGTGAGCGACGACTGGCAGAACTATCCGGTGACCCGCGTCACTTTCCAGAACTGCCTCAACGCGGACCCGACCTACCAGCAGTTTGGCGCCCACACGGAATCCGTCAGCAGCAGCATGTCATGGTTCTCCTGCGTTTTTGCGAATTCCCACAACCGCAATCCGCTCTCCAAAATCAACGACGTCTTCGTCAACAACGTGCTGTATAATTGCGATGCCGGTTACACCACGCACACGAGCACCTCGTTCAGCCATGACATTGTGAACAATTACTTCGTCGCCGGCCCCGCCAGCGGCTCGAATTTCCCGTGGTTCCAGATTGACAGCAACCAGAGCATTTATTATTCGGGCAACCTTTATGACTCCGATCTGGATGGCACACTGAACGGCAGCCTCACCACGCCCTACTGGTATCAGGGAGTCGGTACGATCCTCACTTCCCCATGGTCGCCGGTGACTGCCAGTGTGCCTGTTTATAGCACCGCTTCTGCATTTCGCCTGGCCGTCTCGCAGGCGGGGGCTTTGCCGCGCGACCAGATTGATGAACTGGTCGTCAGCCAGATGAAAACCCTCGGCAACGGACCGGTTGGAACCGGCGCCGGAACCGCCGGGCCGGATGGCAGCTTATACACCAGCCAAACCCAGACCGGCTTGGGCAACAACGGCTACGGCACCATCAACGGCGGCGTGGTCCCGCTTGACAGCGACCTTGACGGCATGCCGGATTACTGGGAGTTGACCGTCGGTTTGAATCCCGTCAGCAACGACGCCATGGTGATCGCGTCCGACGGTTACGCAAATATCGAGCACTATCTGAACTGGCTGGCCGACCCGCATGCGGTGACCGTGACCAACACCGCCGTGGACGTGGACCTGTGGCAGTACACCAGCGGCTTTACCAACGCCAGCCCCATCTACGCCGTCAACAGCGCCAGCAACGGCGTTGTCATCCTGAAGGTTGACGGGCACACCGCCCATTTCACTCCCAACCTGAACTTCTTCGGCTTGGGCAGCTTTCAATTCGGCGTCGTGGCCTCGGACGGCAGCAGCTATACCAATACCGTGACGGTGGCCGTCGTGCCCCAATCGCAATCCCAGACCGCGCCGTCCAACCTTGTCTGGCGCGGTGATGGCTTGACCAATCTCTGGGCCGTCGGCGCAGGCACCAACTGGTTCGATGGCACCAACCTCGTCGCATTTAACACCGGCGACACGGTGACCTTTGACGACACCGGGACCAACACGCCGGCGGTCACCCTTTCCGGAGCGTTGTCCGCCGGCACCGTTTATGTGCTGGCCGCCCAGAATTATACTTTTGGCGGCGGCGGTGCCTTGGCCGGCACGACCTTCCTGTTCAAGACGGGATCGGGCCAGTTGAGCCTCAACACCACCAACACCTATTCGGGCGGCACCCTCATCAATGATGGAACGATCCAGTTGGGCGATGGCGCGAATTATAGCGGCAGCATCGTGGGCAATATCACCAACAACGACACGCTCGTCTTCAACAACCCGGGTCCCGTGTCCAGTTCGGCCAACATCTCCGGCTCCGGAATCCTGACGAAGAGCGGCCCGGGCGCGTTGACGCTGAGCGGCACGCAAACCTACACCAACACGACCACCCTCAACGCCGGCAGCCTGCAATTCTCCGGCACGTTGCCCCACAGCGATATCACCGACAATGGAGCGCTCATCTTTAACCCCGCGTCGCAACAGCTTTACACCAACACCCTCAGCGGTACCGGCAGTCTTACCGTCAGCAGCTCCAGCCTGTTGTTCCTGGCCGGCGCGAACACCTATGCGGGAGGGACGACCAACACGGGCGGCAGCCTCTTCCTCGCCAACAACAGCGCGGCCGGTTCCGGCCCGGTCGTTTACAACGGCGGGTACGTGTTTGTCGGCAGCAACGCCTTCATCACGAACGACTTCATCGTGCCCAGTTCAACTTCGGACCTGATGATGGCTGGCACCAACAACAACACCGGCACCTGGGCCGGCAACGTGGTCAACCTGGGCAGTGGGGCCCAATTCCGCCCCGGCAGCGACGGCGGCACCCTGATTTTCACCGGAAACGCGATCCTGGGTTCGCATATCTTCATTGTGCCGCGCGGTTCGGTCGTCCTCGCCTCCAACGCCGTTGTGAGCTCGACGGTGAGCGGGTATCTCGGACGCGACAGTCGCGGCAACAAGCGCAGCGCCAACATTACCATCCGCGACAACGCCTCGGTGACCCTGGCAGGTTGCGACATGGGGGGAAATCAAGTCGGCTCATCCATCACCATCACCCTCCAGAATAATGGTGCACTCGCCATCGGCGCGAGCAGCCTTGAGTTGCACGACATCAACAACGCCGCGGCCATTTCCCAGGTGCGGCTCAACGGTGGCACCCTGACGGTGGGTGGTTTCACCAAGGCCAAGACCTCTTACACCAACCAGATCAGTTTCAATGGTGGCGTTTTGAGGGCCGCTTCGAACAATGCCGCGTTCCTGCCCGCCTTCGCCGTTTCAACCAATGTCGTGCAGGCCGGCGGAGCCATCGTTGACGACAGCGGCCTTGCCATCACCATCGCCGCACCGCTGATCCATGATCCCTCGCTGGGCGCGACGCCCGACGGCGGGCTGACCAAACTCGGCGCCGGCACGCTGACCCTTTCCGGGGTGAACACCTTCACGGGGCCGACGGTGATCAATGCCGGCACGTTGGTGCTGTCCGGCTCCGGGTCGCTCGCGGGTTCGGCAGGATTTTATGTTGCCGCCGGCGGAACTTTCGACGTCAGCGCCCCGGGCGGCTTCACGCTGGGGAGCGGGCGCAAACTTTCCGGCTATGGCATCATCAACGGCAATTTCACGGTCGCCAGCGGCGCCATCTTGGCCCCCGGCAATTCCATCGAAACCCTCACTTTTAATAACGCGCTCACCCTCGCCGGCGGCAGCACGAATGTTTTTGAAATCAGCCACGCGCCGCCAGTCAATGATACGGTGGTGGTCGCCGGCGCCTTGACCTGCGGCGGCACTCTGATCGTCACCAACAGCGGCGGCTCGGAACTGGCAGCCGGGGACAGTTTCAGGTTATTCAATGCCGGCAGTTACGGTGGCGGGTTTAACAACGTGATTTTGCCGACGCTCGCCAACCCGGGTCTGGTCTGGAACACGAATGCGCTGACCAGCAGCGGCGTTATTTCCGTGGTCACCCCCACCGCGCCGATCATCGACAACATCACGGTCACCGGCAGCAACCTCGTGCTTAAGGGCTCCGGCGGTATGTTGGATGGCAATTACTATGTGCTGGTCTCGACCAATCTGAGCCTGCCTCGCAGCAATTGGACCCGGCTCCTGACCAATCAATTCGACGGCACCGGGGCGTTTGCGGTCACCAACGACCTCGACCCGAACGCCGCCCAGAACTTTTATCTCCTCCAACTGCCCTAGCGCGAACGGCTGACCCTTCAGCCTTGACTCGGCCGCCGGTCATTCGCCGACGGATGTGAACAACAAATTTTTTGCGCTTCCACCGGGGGTTGCTACGATGACGGCGATGGCCGGAACGTACGACGAACTGCTCGACGCAGCGATTCAACATCTGGAGGATTTGAAATCCCGGGGTGTGCGGCATGTGGTGGTGGCCGCTGAAACCCTCGCGGCCCTGGCCCAACCGATTACAGGTAGGGACGCACCGCCGGGGCGTCCGGAGCCAGTTTCACCTCCTAAAACGGACGAGCCAGCGGCTCGTCCCTACCAAAAAGCAATTTCGCAGTCCGTTGCCGAACAAGTCGCCCTGCTGGCCCTGCCGGGCGAAGCCCCATCCGCAATCGCCCATCCGCAATCGCCAGTCGAAAAGGCCGCCGCGTTCGCCGCGTTGCGTGAGCGGGCACTGGCCTGTGTCAAATGCCCGCACCTCGCGTCGTCCCGCAAAACCGTCGTGTTCGGCGTCGGCAGCATCGACGCCCAACTCATGTTCGTGGGCGAAGCGCCGGGAGCGGACGAAGATGAACAGGGAGAACCTTTCGTTGGCCGCGCCGGAGAATTGCTCACGAAAATCATCCAGGCGATGAGTCTGCGGCGAGTGGATGTTTACATCGGCAACATTTTGAAGTGCCGGCCGGACACGCCGGGCCAGAGCGCCGGCAACCGCAAACCGACCGCCGACGAGATGGCCACCTGCATTCCGTTCCTCCACGAGCAAATTGATCTGATCCGGCCCAAGGTCATCGTGGCGCTGGGCGCGACGGCGGTGGAAGGGTTGCTGGGCAAGACCATCGGCATCACGAAGTTGCGCGGCACATGGAAGACGTATCGCGGCACGCCGCTCATGCCGACGTATCACCCCGCCTATCTGCTGCGCAACCAGGCGATGAGTGAAAAGCGCAAGGTCTGGGAGGACATGCTGGCGGTAATGGAGAAGCTCCAGATGCCCATCAGCCAAAAACAGCGGAACTATTTTTTGAAGGCGTGAAAAGATAACGGACAGGATTAACATGATTTCTAGGATTGAAAGTCGGTCGCGTTCATTCTGACAATCCTGATCATCCTGTCGAAGAATCCGATGAAGGCCCGGCAGAAAATTTTAATTACCTTGGGAGTCGCGTTCGGCCTGGTGATTCTAATTCCAGTTATTCATCACTACCAACTGCGCTTCGCCGTCGAGAAATATATTGCGGAGCTCAAGGCCAAAGGCGAGCCAATGGAATTGGCGCAGGTAATACCGCCGCGACTCCCTCCAGAGAAGAATTCTGCCTCTCAATTCCTCGTCGCCACCAGCTTGTTTGTTACCAATGAAAGTGTTCTAACAACCAACTGGCCAATTGGTATGCGGGGCGTGGCTCCGGGCAAGGCGCAAGTTATTTGGCGGCAGAATTTCATCCGAGACTGTGGGATGACTAATTCGTGGGAAGATTTAACGCTGGCTTTGGAGGTGAATAAGGACGCATTCAACCGGCTTTTTGCTATCACTAATTCATCCGTCTTTGATTTCGGACTGCAATACGAGCAGCGATTTGAAATGCGCATCACAAACTTGGTGGTAGAGAAGAAAACGGTTCAGAGGCTGGCAGCCAAGACCTATGACGATCTGCATCGGGGACAAATCGGGCCAGCGTCGGAAAATATTCGCGTCATGCTGGTATTGGTGGATGGCACAAGCGACGAACGAACAGCGATATCGCAGCTGGTAAGGATTGCCATCGCTCAAATCGCTTCTACGGCAACTTGGGAGCTTTTACAGTCTTCAAATCTAACCGATGGCCAACTGGCAGAGCTGCAAGCAGATTGGAGTCGGCCAGAATTTATCCGGGCAATGGTTAACGTGTTGCCTGTGGAACGTGAAGGGGCTGAAACCACCGTTGGCAAGTGGCGCAGTTCGTTGAAAGAAATGCAACGACGCACCGAACTCTCCAAAAGCGTCAGCGAAGCGCTTGGCCATTCCCCTGAAGAGGAAAGTGTTTTTGAAAAGGCGGACAAATTTCGGAAGATTTTTCTCTGGCGCTATTGGTGGTCGTATCCTGATGAGTTGCGTTACCTCAAGGGCCATCAGGTTCTTACCGATACTATGCGCCAGATTGCTACCAACGGAGTCTTTGGTGGTGCCTTGGCAAATCAGGATGCGGAGCTAGAGCGTTTGGGCGTTTCAAAACTGAGTAGTTCGCTTGACTCCATTTTCACCGGTAAGACGGATTATCACAATATGCTATCTGAATCGGTTGTCACGCTCACGGGACTGTCTCGCAAGGTCATGCGTATCGAGGTAGCACGACAGACAGTTATAACCGCCATCGCTTTGAAACGCTATCAACTCAACCATGGAAATTATCCCGAAAGACTTTCTGAACTGATGCCGGAGTTTTTAGCCGCCGTTCCGCTCGACCCCGTGGATGGCCAACCGTTGCGTTACCGCAAAAATGCCGGTGGCTCGTTTTCGCTTTATTCCATTGGCGAAAATGGCAAGGACGACGGTGGCGATCCTTCTCTCGAAAAAGGTGTCGAATCATCAACTTATTTTTGGGAAAGTCCTCATACGCTGGATTGGGTCTGGCCGCAGCCCGCAACCCCTGAAGAAATTCAAGCGTATTATGCCAGGCAGACTAAAAATTGAGCTTGGCTCAATTCCCGGTTTGCTTCGCCTCTATTTTCCGCTATAACCAGCGCCTCATGCATCAATGGATTGCCAAACTGGCCGACTGGTACACGCACCTGCTGCAAACCTGGGGCGCGCCGGCCATCGCCCTCATGATGGCCATCGAAAGTACCGTCATTCCCATCCCCAGCGAATTCGTCATCCCGCCGGCGGCACACCTGGCCCACACCGGCCAGATTTCGCTGAGCCTGTGGAGCATAGTGCTTGCGGGCGCGCTCGGTTCGTGGCTGGGCGCCACCATCATGTATTGGGCCTCGCGGCTGGCCGGGCGCCCGCTGGTGATGCGCTACGGCAAATACGTTTTCGTTCCGCCCGAAAAGGTGGAGAAGGCCGAACGCTGGTCGGACCATTACGGCGCGATGGGCATTTTCATTTCGCGCCTGCTGCCGGTGGTGCGGCATCTCATCGGCATCCCGGCGGGCATTGTACGGTTGAATTACCTGTATTTCTCCATCTTCACGCTGCTGGGTTCAGGCGTCTGGAGCGCGGTGCTGTGCTACGTCGGCATCAAAGCCGGCCAGGACGAAAAACTGCTGAAAGGCGAGTTGCACCACGTCACATTGTGGGTGGGCGGCGCCATGCTCGTCCTGGGCGGACTGTACTATTTCTTCGTCCACCGGCACATGGCGAAGTCAGAAGGCGGACGTCAGAAATCAGGGTAAAACCCTGCCCGGGCATTCCGGCTCCGGTCAATCAAAGGTGTTGCCAAACCATTGCTGGTAGAGCGGCCCAACCACCGGCATGGGTTTCAACTGGCCGCTGGCGGCCGCCACCAGCCCCAGAATCCATAACACCAGCATTGAGGCCCAAAGCGCCAAAATGCAGAGCCACCCGAGGATGGGAATAAAGACGAGCACGACCTGGCAAAACGCGAGCACGATGCCGGTCAGGATGAAGCCAAGCATCTGGCGGAGATGAAACGCGCCCAGTTTCGTCTTTTTGTTCATGTGAATGATGATGGCCACAATGAAGCCAATCAAGGTGATGTAGGCGATGATGGCAACCACTTTGTCGTCGCCGCCGGTCGTCGGGGTGGATGGTGCGGGAGGTGGAGCCGGGTTCTGGTTATCAGACATAGATTCCCTTTCGTTGGTTCGCCGCTCAATACGCCGATTCCACGAACGAGGCAAGCCGGAATTTTCCCTTTGCACCCGGCGCCCCTTTGCGTGAGATTTTCGGCGTGCCTGAGACCGAAGCCATCCGCAAAAAAGTCGGCGAACTGCCGCATAAACCGGGCGTGTACCTCATGCGCGACCGGTTCGGCACGGTCATTTACGTCGGCAAGGCCCGCGACCTGCGCAAACGCGTCAGCCAGTACTTCCATCCTTCGCGGCGGATGGGCTGGGACCTGAAGTTCAACGCGCTCATCGAGGCCATCCACGACTTCGATGTGCACGCGGTGAAGAGCGAGCCGGAGGCGTTCCTGCTCGAAGGCAAGCTCATCAAGGAATTCAAGCCCCGCTACAACATCAGCTTTCGCGACGACAAACGGTTCCTGATGCTCAAGGTGAACCTGAACGACCCGATCCCCAACTTCACCTTCACGCGGTTCCGGAAAGACGATGGGGCGCGTTACTTCGGGCCGTTTTCGAATGCCGGCGCGCTCCGGAACACGCTCACGCTGGTGCGACGCCAGTTCAACCTGCGCGGCTGCCGCGCCTTCACGCCGGGCGAGGCCGATTACAAGCATTGCCTCTACGCGCATCTCAAGTATTGCACCGCGCCCTGCATCGGCAATGTCACCCGTGAACAGTATCTCGCGCAGGTGCTCGCCGCCTGTGCCTTCATCGAGGGCCAATGTGCGGAAATGAGGGGGCAACTGGAACGGGAAATGAAAAAGGCCGCCGCCGCGCAGGATTATGAAAAGGCCGCCAGCCTGCGCGATCTTATCAACGACTTGAAGGAAACGACGAAGAGGGAGCGAAGGTTCGAACGCGTACCGTACACCCTGCCGCTGGCGATCGACCCGCAACGCGACCTGGCCGAGCTGGCCCGGGTGCTGAAATTGCCGGCGCCGCCGCAGCGCATCGAAGGTTTCGATATCTCGAACATCAGCGGCACGTTTGCCGTGGCGTCGCTGGTCAGCTTTAAAAACGGCCGGCCTGACCGCGCGAATTATCGCCGGTTCCGCATCAAAACCGTCGAGGGCCAGGACGATTTTGCAAGTATGGCGGAAGTGGTCCAGCGGCGCTACTCGCGCCTGCTGCGCGAAGGGCGCGGCGAAAACGAGGATGGAGGATTGAAGCTGGAAGATGGGAATTCCCCCTCTCCGCGTTGCGAGTCTGCGAGCAATGGGGAGAGGGCCGGGGTGAGGTGCCGGCCATCCTCCGTCCTCCATCCTCCATCATCGCTCCCAGATTTGATCTTAATTGACGGCGGCAAGGGCCAGTTGAACGCCGCGTGTGAGCAGTTAAAGAAGCTCGGCCTCGAAAAAATTCCCGTCATCGGCTTGGCCAAGGAGTTCGAGGAAATTTACCTGCCGGGCGAGAGCAAACCGCTGCGGCTGGGGCTCAATCATCCGGCCGTGAAGCTGTTGCAGCGCCTCCGCGACGAGTGCCATCGGGTGGCCAACTCTTACAACGCGCAGTTGCGCCTCAAGCGCGTTTCGGAAAGCGTGTTGGATGAATTCCCCGGCATCGGCGAAGCCCGCAAGCAGGCGCTGCTGAAGAAATTCGGCTCGGTGCAGCGATTGAAAGCGGCAACCCTGGAACAAATCGCCGCCGTGCCCGGCTTCGGCGGCAAGGCGGCGGCGGAGTTAAAACGCTTTCTCGAGGCGCGGTCGGCCGGCGAATCAAAATAATGTCGTGCCAAACCGCGATATTCGTGGCTTTATTTCCCCATGAACATCCAAGTAGCCGTTTTGTGCGATGCGGCGACGCAGGACAGCAGCAGCAAACTCAACATCCTCGGCGCCTTCGACACAATTTACGCGCCGCAACTGCCGGCCCTGCACCTGCAATGCGCCGTGGCCCTTCGCATCACGTTCCTGCCCGGCGACGAGGGCACCCGGCAGCTCACGCTGAACTTCGTCAACGCCGACGGCCGCAGTATCATGCCCGCCTTCCCGCCCATCCCCATCGAAGTCGCATTGCCCGAAGAAGCCCATTTCGTCACCCGCAACTTCGTGGTCAACATCCAGCAGCTCCAGTTTGCCGAGGCCGGCGCCTACTCCGTGGACATCCGGCTGGACGGCCAGTCGGCGGTGAACATTCCGTTGTGGATCAAACATCTTCCCCAGCGGCCGGCAGCCTGATTCATTTATGATTTACGATTGATGATTGTTGATTTTCAAACTGTCGCGAGGCCAATCATAAATTTCCCAACGACTTTGGGCCTTGAACTTCGGACTTTGGACTTAATAATTCCCGCATGGAGAATTCAAATCGCAACCCAATTCTGCAGCTCGAACTGCCCGGCGTCAAAAAACTCCGCAGCGGCAAGGTTCGCGACATCTTCGATCTCGGCGATGCCCTGCTGCTCGTGGCCAGCGACCGCATCTCGGCGTTCGACGTCATCATGCCCAACGGCATTCCGCGCAAAGGCGAGGTGCTCACGCAGATTTCACATTTCTGGTTCGACAAATTCGCATCACTCGTGCCGAATCACCTGCTCCGGCGAGCCGACGAGCCGCTTAGTATTCCGGCCCTGGCCAAATTGCCCGCTGCGCAACTCGCCGACCTGCAGCGCCGCTCGATGGTGGTCAAAAAGGCCAAGCCGCTGGCCATCGAATGCATCGTCCGCGGCTACCTGTCCGGCTCCGGCTGGAAGGAGTACAAAAAATCCCAGACCGTCTGCGGCATCAAGCTGCCCGCCGGCCTGACCGAATCCGCCGAATTGCCCGAGCCGATCTTCACGCCCTCCACCAAGGCCGAAGCCGGCCACGACGAAAACATTTCGTTCGAGCACGCCTGCAAAATTGTCGGCAAAGATCTCGCCACGCAGGCCAGCGACCTGAGTTTGAAGATTTACAAAGCCGGACGCGATTACGCCCGCCAGCGGGGCATCATAATTGCCGATACCAAATTCGAATTCGGCCTGAGCGGAGGCAAATTGATCCTGATTGACGAGGTGTTGACGCCGGATTCGTCGCGGTTCTGGCCCGCCGACCAGTACGTGCCCGGCAAAGGCCAGCCGAGCTTCGACAAACAATTCGTGCGCGATTACCTGGAAACGCTCAACTGGGACAAAACCCCGCCTGGCCCGAAACTGCCGGACGACGTCGTCGTCAAAACCAGCGCGAAATATCTGGAAGCGTACGAGCGATTGACGGCTGAGAAGCTTTAACCACTCTGCGGTTCGAAGATCAAAACGATTTTAAACGATAAAATTGATTACCCGTCGGCCGTGAGAGGATCAATCTAGTTTGGTTACTGAGGATGTCGGGAATGTTGGTAAGCGTAATCCAATTTGGTTGTACGAGGTTGGTGGTTGCTTCCAATTGGTAAAAAGCATTTGTTATCGGCCAGGTAAAAACGAGCGAATTGGGAGCGATGTTGGCACCGACCAGAGGTTGCGGTAAATTCGTGAGTAGATCAATTCGTACACCGTCAAACGAATTGGCTACATAGGCATAGTTTCCTGATATCAGTACTTGTTTGGCGTACCCACCCCAAGCATGGGCAATAACCGATACATTGACTGGGTTTGTCGGATTTGAAATGTCATAAACCCGGACCCCATCTGTGTTGTTTGCCAAGTAGGCATAATTACCGGAGACCGCAATATGGGCCGCTGCTACAGTGCCGGTGCTGCTTCCTCCATTGTTTATATGTCCGACGAGTACAGGTTTAAGTGGGTCGGAGATGCTAAACACCCTCATTCCATCGCCCTCATTCGCGACATAGGCATAATTGCCGGATACCGCAACGCTAAAGGCATAACCACCATTGAAATTACAGTTGGTTGTCCCGATGAATTGAGGACTTGAAGGGTCAAAGATTGAATAGGTTGAAAGCCCGACATAATCAGCGATAAATGCAAAACTTCCGCTGATCGCAATGCCCAGAGCCATTTGGCCACCATTGTTAAAAACGGCATGTCCGACATGGAGCGGGTTTGCAGGGTTTGAGACGTCATAAATCCGGAGACCGTCAGAACCATTAGCGACGTAGAGATAACTGCCAGACAAGGTGAGATCCCAGGCGTCAGCGCCGTTGTAAGCCGGACTTCCATCTGCTTTGTACAGGTCGTTAATATGCCCCACATTGATGGGATTGCTGGGGGAGCTGACATCGTAAATTCGCAACCCATCAGTGTCATTAGCAACATAGGCAAAATTCCCTGAAACAACCACTCTCCTGGCATAACCACCATAGTTAGTAACCGTGCATCCGAGCAGAACAGGATTTGTTATCGAGGAAATATTATAGAGACTCAAACCGTCTCGATAATCCGCAACATAGAGACAATTGCCACTTACACCCACTCCTTGGGAAGTAACGTTTGGGCGAACCGCTTGGCCAACATTTACTAACATTGCCTGGCCAAAGATTACCTTTTGAAATCCTAAAAAAGACAATAGACAGCCGATGCAGATGGCGGAACGAAATCTCATACCAACCTAAGATGTTGAATTAGAGTAAACTTAAGTGCGCATATTGTCAATAAGTCTATTTGACTGTTGGCAGTCGCGTTCAAGACTTCTTCTGTCCGCGCCTTTGCACCTTTGCGACTTTGCGTTAGATTCTCTTCGTGCCGTCGCAAAAGCAGATTTCAGCGCATCCATCCTCCGCAAAGATGCTACGGAGGACAAGTCGCGGGGCGGCGGAAAATCCGCCGAACCGGTTCGAGAAAATTCATCTTGAACCTGACGCGGACTGGAATCCAGAGGACGATGATGGTGGCCGTCCGCAAGGACCCCGGACGCAATTTTTAAAGGACCACAGCAAAACCGTCATTGCCCGTAACGACAGCCCGGATGTCGGCTTCACGGCCAGCCTGAATCCGTATCGCGGCTGCGAGCACGGCTGCATTTACTGTTACGCCCGGCCGACGCATGAATTTCTTGGCTTCTCCGCCGGGCTCGATTTCGAGAGCAAAATCATGGTGAAGGAAGACGCGCCGGACCTGCTGCGCGCCGAGCTGATGTCGCCGAAATGGCGGCCGCAGGTGATTTTCCTGAGCGGCGTGACGGATTGTTACCAGCCGGTCGAGCGCAGATTGAAACTGACACGCCGCTGCCTTGAAGTGCTCGCCGAATTCCGGAACCCGGTCTTCATCATCACCAAGAACCGGCTGGTGACACGGGACATTGATTTGCTGTCCGAGCTGGCGCGGCATCAGGCGGCGGCGGTCTGGCTGTCCATCACCACGCTGGACGCCGAATTGCGCAAGGTAATGGAGCCGCGCACGGCGCCACCATCGGCGCGATTGGACGCCATCCGCGAGCTGGCGGCGGCGGGCATTCCCACGGGAGTGAACGTGGCGCCCATCATCCCGGGCCTGACCGACCACGAAATGCCGGCCATTCTTCAGGCGGCAGCGGACGCCGGAGCGACGGCAGCCGGTTATGCCATTGTCCGCTTGCCTTACGCCGTTGCACCACTGTTTGAGCAATGGCTGGCAACCCATTTTCCGGACCGGAAGGACAAGGTGCTGAACCGGCTGCGTTCGATTCGCGGCGGGAAATTGAACGAATCGCAATGGGGCAAACGCATGTCCGGCGAAGGCATTTTTGCCGAGCAGATCCGGCAGATGTTCGAGGTGGCCCGGCGCAAGGCCGGCATTCGCAACGACGGCGAAGAACTTTCCGCCGCTGCATTTCGTCGTCCCCTTGGCGCCCAGCTTCCATTATTCTCGTGACGTGCAGGATCTCGTCGAAGATTTTTTGCAGTATCTGCGCCACGAACGCGGGCAGGCGGAGCACACGCAAAAGACCTATGCCGCCTTGCTGACCCGGTTCACCGTTTGGGCACAGAAGCACGGATTAAACGACTGGCATGCGGTCGAATTGAAGCATCTGATATCGTTCCTGCAGCACGAGCGCGAGCGGCCGCTGGCCGACGCGCCGCCGGAATCCACCAAGCGCCTCAGCAGCGAGAGCGTGTATCTCGAAATCGCCGCGCTCCGCGCCTTTTACCGTTTTGCCGAGACGGAGAAACTCTTGCCCGCCAACGTGGCGGAAAATTTGTCGCTGCCCCGTCGCTGGCAGCGCTTGCCCAAGGCGCTGACTGATGCGGAAATCAGGCAATTGCTCGCGCTCGAACTTAAGGAGACGCCGGAGGAATTATGCGACCGGGCGGTCCTGGAACTGGCCTACGCGTCCGGCCCGCGGCTGGCCGAACTGCGGACCCTCCGGCTCGAACAACTGCATCTTGATGCCGGGTTCATCAACGTCATCGGCAAGGGCAACAAGGAACGCGTGGTGCCGGTCGGGAAAAAGGCAATCGAAGCGCTCAACCGCTATCTCGAAGCCGGCCGGCCCAAGCTGGTCACGGCGAAGTCGCCGGCGGCGGTCTTTTTGACGAAGCGCGGCACGCCCTTCGCCGCGGTGACGCTCTGGCTGCGCATCAAGAACCGGGTGCGGCGCGCCGGCGTCGAGCGCAACATCACGCCGCACATGCTGCGGCACAGCTTCGCCACGCACCTGCTCGAGCACGGCGCGGACCTGCGGGTGATCCAGGAATTGCTCGGCCACGCGAACATCAGCACCACGGAGATTTACACGCACGTCACCGGCAACCGCCTGCGGGACATCCACCGAAAGTTCCATCCGCGGGCGTGATTCGGAAAGCGGCGCGCCGCGGCGCTTCTGCAAAATGGGACTGGCGAAACTCGCCCCGCCGAAATTACTCAAAATCGTACACGACCACCTTGATGACGAACCGGTTCACGTATTTCTCGACGAACTCGAGGTGACGCGGATGCGCCTGGTATGCCTGCTCCGCCGCCTTGTCCGCGAAGGTAAGATTCAGCGCGACTTGGTAACTCTGTTCGACCACGGGTCGCGGGCTGGGCACCATTTTGCCGGCATGAAACCGCTGCACGCCCGGGATGTCCTTGAGCAGCTGCGTGGCCCCGGTGATTAAATCGTCCACCGCCCCCAGGTAGGCCGGGTTCGTCCAGAAGATGACAACGTGCGAAAGCATGGCGCGCATTGTTGCCAACGTGCCGGCGGCGGCAAGTGAAATTTCCGCTTGCGTTCCGGGGTGACGGAGTAAAATCGCATCATGAACACACGGATAAGCGTGTGGTTTGCCGTCGCCTTGCTCGGCGGCCTGCTTCCGGCGGTCGCCGCGGATCAACCTCAACCCTCGAAAGCCATGAATCTTCCCCTCACCAGCACCGCTTTTACCGAAGGCCAACCGATTCCCCAGAAATACACCTGCCAGGGCAGCGACATTTCGCCTCCGCTGACTTGGACGAACGCGCCGGCGAACACCAAAAGCTTCGCGCTCATTGCCGACGACCCTGATGCGCCGATGGGCACCTGGGTGCATTGGGTGCTTTATGACTTGCCGCCTTCCACCAAGGCGTTGCCCGAAGACGTGGCCAAAACGCAATTCATCACCGGTAACGCCAAGCAGGGCATCAACGATTTTCATCGGCTGGGCTATGGCGGACCCTGTCCGCCGCCCGGCAAGCCGCACCGTTATTTTTTCAAAATCTACGCGCTGGACCGGATGCTCGACCTCAAGCCCGGCGCGACGAAACAAGACGTCGAGACCGCGATGCGCGGCCACGTCCTCGCCGAGGGGCAACTGATGGGGACGTATCAAAGAAAATAAATGCGGCTTTCAACCACGGATAAACACGGATTAACAGGGATGCAAAATTCGCATTGACGGTCTTTTCACAGCAATTGAATCAGTGTCCATCCGTGGTTGAAATTTTCCTCCTTCCTCTGCGGCGAGTTTTCGTGTTTAGTATCCGGCCTTTATGAGCAAAACCGCATTATTGTTTGCCGGACAGGGAGCCCAGACCATCGGCATGGGCAAGGATCTGGCCGAAAAGTTTCCATCGGCCAGGGCCTGGTTTGACCGCGCCAATGCCGCGCTCGGCTACGACCTCACCGCTGTCTGTTTCAACGGGCCGGAGCCGGAATTGACCAAGACCGAGCATGCCCAGCCGGGCATTTTCCTGGTGAGTTGGGTCGCATTCCAATTGCTCAACGAACATGTGCCCGCATTGCGATTCGAGGCCACCGCCGGGTTGTCGCTTGGTGAATTCACCGCGTTGACGGCGGCGGGCGCGATGGGTTTCGAAGACGGCCTGCGGGTTGTGCGCCAGCGCGGCCGGTTCATGCAGGAGGCTTGCGACGCGACCCAGGGCGGCATGGCGGCCGTCATCGGGTTGGACGAAGCGCCCACGCGCGAAGTTTGCACCGAGGCCGGTGTGGTGCTGGCCAACTTGAATTGTCCCGGCCAGTTGGTTATTTCCGGCGAGGCGGACAAAATTGCAGGGGCTGTCGAACTGGCCAAAGCCAAAGGCGCCAAGCGGGCCATTGCGCTGCCGGTGGCTGGCGCGTATCACTCGCCGCTCATGGCCGGTGCCCAGCCGAAATTGCAGGCCGAACTGGCGAAAATTAAAATTTCTCCGCCCGCGGTGCCGGTGATTTCCAACGTCACGGCCCAAGCCCACGGCGCGCCGGCGGACATCGCCGCCCGGCTGGTCGAGCAGGTCACGTCATCGGTTCTCTGGGAAAAATCCATGCGCACGCTGCTGGCGCAGGGCTTCACCCGATTCATCGAGCTGGGCCCGGGCACGGCCCTGAGCGGTTTCATGAAGCGCATCGATAAAAGCGCACAGATGCTGAACGTGGCGGATGTAGCCAGCTTGGAAGCGACAGTGAAAATGTTGATGTAGCACCTGCGTCTCGCGGATGGCGTTGGGCGTCCCGCCCGGCGCAGGTTCCCCAAGAGGTTCAGGCGAGACGCCTGAACCGACCCGCCGGAGGCGGGTGCTACCAATAGTTTTCGCCACGCGCCAAAATTTTTCGAGTGCAATTAAGCCGGTTCACGGTTAAACATTGACAGTTATGCAATTACTCGAGAACCAAATTGCCGTTGTGACCGGCGCCGGCCGGGGGATTGGCCGCGCCATTGCGTTGAAGCTGGCCGCCCACGGGGCCGACATCGCGGCCGTGGACCTGAAGGCCGAATTTGTCCAGGAAACCGTGGACGAAGTGCGGAAGCTCGGGCGCAAAGCCTGGGCCGTCGCTGCCAACGTGGCCGAGGCCGCCAGCGTCGAAGCCGCCGTCGCGCAGATTTTGCAGGAGGCCGGCCGCGTGGACATCCTCGTGAACAATGCCGGCATCACCAAGGACGGCTTGGTGATGCGCATGAGCGAAGCGGACTGGGACGCCGTGCTGGACATCAACCTGAAGGGAACGTTCCTGTTCACCAAGGAACTCTGCCGCTCGTTTTTGAAACAGAAGTCCGGGCGCATCGTGAACATCGCCTCGGTCATCGGCTTGATGGGCAACGCCGGCCAGTGCAATTACGCGGCCAGCAAGGCCGGCGTCATCGGCCTCACCAAGTCCTGTGCGAAGGAATTCGCCAGCCGCGGCATCACCGTCAACGCCATCGCCCCGGGCTTCATCCAGACGGCCATGACCGACAAATTGTCGGCGGAACAGAAGGATGCCATCACCAAACAGATTCCCCTGGCCAGCCTGGGCCAGCCAGACGATGTGGCGGAGGCGGTATTGTTCTTTGCCGGTCCGGGGGCGCGGTATGTCACCGGGCAGGTTTTGCCCGTGGATGGCGGAATGGTCATGTAGCCGGGTCAAACAATTAATTGAAAAAAAGTGTGATTCGGGGCTTGACGATTGCCGGGTTCGTGGCATAGACACGGGGCAAAATTATCTTATGGCAGACAAACCTATTGACCAACGGGTAAAGGACATCATTGTCGAACAACTCGGCGTGAAACCGGACCAGGTGACGCCGGAGGCAAAATTCATCGAAGACCTCGGGGCGGACTCGCTCGATACGGTCGAGTTGATCATGGCCCTCGAAGAGGAATTCGGCATTGAGGTGCCGGACGAGCAGGCGGAGAAGCTCCTGACCGTCGGCGATGTGATCAAGTACATCGAAGAACATCAAAAATAGTTGCGGGTTTTGACACCTCGGGGCAGTTTCGACTGAATACAGCGAGCTGCCCCTTTTAATTTATGACCAGCCAGCAAACCGACCGGCGCGTGGTGGTCACCGGCCTCGGCGTGGTGACCCCGCTTGGACATCAACTCGAGACTTTCTGGAACAACCTCGTTTCCAGCCAGTGCGGCATTGACCGCATCACGGCGTTTGACGCGTCGGCCTTTGACACGCAAATCGCCGGCCAGGTCAAGGAGTTCGACCCGACCCCGGCGTTCCCGTCGCCCAAGGAGGTCCGGCGGACCGACCGGTATTCCCAGTTCGGCATCTATGCCGGGCACCAGGCGCTGCTGGATTCCGGCCTGGACCTCGAAAAGGAAAACCGGGACGAAATCGGCGTCATCATCGGC